>JBGSTK010000120.1:0-63730 GCA_041736565.1 Phycisphaeraceae bacterium
CCTGAGTACATGCGCACATTGGTGATTGTCACAGAACTGATGTCTGGATTCCTATGTTCGGGACTTACGGCTTGGCTGCTCATCTGGGCACGCCGCCGAGAGTTAAAAGCTCGCTAACCACCGCCTGCAGTTGACCGGCGATGCCCGCGATGGATAATTGAGCTGCCGGTTGGGAGTCTGCTTCCGCGGGCGGCTGGCGACTGAGCCTTTTCCGTTAGGCGACATGAGCCTTGCCTCCAATCTGCCTATTCCATGTACTGCTGGGTGCATTCAGCTTCTGCTGTTTATGTCTCGCTTTCTTAGCGATTGTCCGTCGACGACTCGTCTGGCGTTTCCCACAATCGTCGCTCAGTCGATCCGAGTCCATTATCTGGTTTGTCGTTCTTCTTACCGTGGCGTGGCTTTCAGTCGTCATCGTCGGGATGCAAGGCCATTCCATGTTTCCCTGATGTTCGCCTAACCGTTCGCTGCAGTTGACCGCCGACGCCCACGATGGATAATCGGGTTGCCGGTGGGACGTCCGCTTCCGCGGGCGGCTGGCGACTAAGCGTTCTACGTTATCCGCCTCAATGCCCGCTGATAGCCCCCAACATCGCCGCGACGTTGAGCAGCTCGTGCGGAACGTCTACCCCGGCTGCCATGCCGTTTTCGTCCCTGACGAGCGACGCGCTTTGGCGTTTCGTATCGAGGACGAGCATGGACGGGTTCGATCCGGGTTCGTGAGGGTGTACAACTGGCACCAACAACGCTTCACAAAGTCTTGGTTGCTGCGCGAGGTCAGGCTAGCGTCAACACCGGAACCCGGGTTCCCACGCCTGCCCACCGACGGATAACCAAACACTGTACTGGACCGGGGCCGCGACGGTCCTTTTAGTCCGAACGCTGGTCGGCGGCAGGTGGCTGTGGCAAAGGCTCTGCGTGCCAAAGCAGGACCACCAGTGATGCGTAACCGCAATACGACGCCCCGATGTCTACGCGCCGCCAGCGTAAGGTCTCGGACGCCTGGGGCATTCATTTTTGCCGCGAAGGTGCGAAGCACGCGAAGGACGCGAAGGCGATGCAGGTGAGCCTACTGGATGTGGGGAAGTCCATGCATTGACTCCCTCTCCTGCGCCGCGCGGGGGAGGGTTGGGGTGGGGGTGCTTCATCAAGGGATGGCTCCCGCAGAACTGCCCCCACCCAGCCTCCCCCGCACCGGGGGCGCGGGAGAGGTGCAGGAACGATCCGCTTCGCTTTGTGCTCATTGTGCCTTGGTGGTTAATGCAATCTTCCTGCTTCGCGACCATCGCGACCTTCGCGCCTTCGCGTTAAAAACGAACTGGGGGGGACGTCCGTCGAACCCCCCGGGGGGGACCCGTTGTCGACATGCCACAAAAAAACCCCGACCGGAGTCGGGGCTGTGGTATTGGGCGATCAGATTGTTGTCACCTACCTTGCGCTGCGTTCCAGCTCAATGAAAAATACGGGTTTGTCGGAAGGGACCTTCAGCATGCCATCGACAACTTTTCCCGTGCCGATGGGCATCATGTGCCAGTCGCGAAGCGTATAAGTCATGCCGTTGAGAGCCGGGGCGTGAATCGTTCCCGCCACGCGTGCTGTGAGCACAGGCAGATCGCCACCCTTAGTCGCACCGGCCGTCAGCGCAAAGCCGGTGTTGAAGCTCGTGCTCACCAGCGACAGCCCGATGCGCTTGGCCTTGTCCAGCGGCTGATCATCCTCGCTGTAGAGAGCAAAGGCGATGTACTTCTCATCGTCGCCCATCGGCTCGAACATGCCCTCATCGTTGCGGATGCTCACATCGGTGAGTGTCACACCATTGGCGAACTTGACCTCGGTTCCGTAGTTGGCCAGCAGGCCCGTCCACGCGATAACGTGCGGCGAGTCGAACATCAGATAACCCTTCTTCCAGTCGAAGGTGATCTGCGGCGTCGGCGTGTAGGGGTTGTGTGTGTGGCGATCCTCAAACTTCACCACCGGGCCGATGACTTCATCATCCTCACGAGTCGGATCGATACGGATGCGTGAGCCGTACTGATAGACGGTCTGGAGCATGTCCAGGCCCATCGCGCCGTAGCTTCCGCCGTAGTCCATCGACTGTGGATCGTAAAGGCTCTTTCTGCCGTAGACGAAGATCGTGGGGTTGGCGGCGGGCTTGAGCAGTTCGCCCGTGAAGATGTGGCCCGCTGCACGCATCATGGACGTCTGCACCTCATCGAAGGTGAAGTGGTAGCCCTGCGGATGGCTGCCGGTGGTGATGTCCATTTTCTTATCAAACGGGCGCTTGACGTTGGGGTCGCCCACATCGTCGCCGGATGCGAAGTAGTGCCAGCAGATCCAGTCCCAGTCCTGGATCGACGCCAGCGCCACAAGCCGCAGCGGATAATCCGCGCGATACTTGGCGGGCTGTTGAATCTGCGTTTCATAAGCAAGGAACGGCTTGCCTTCGACCTTGTTGTGCTCAAGCCACGGCACACCCTGGGCGATGCCCGGGGGCTTAAGCAGCCAGTTGACCCACCGGCCGACATTGGCGGCAATGCGCTCGGCTTCCTGAGTTATGCGCTTCCGCTGATGCTCGTTGGGCTGGGTCTCAACCGTCTTGAGCCGATCTTCGAGCTTGGGCCCCACGCCGTTGACATAGGCATCGTGGCTCACCGCGTCGGCATTTTGGTGCAGGTATTGGCTTTGGATTTCGTAGCCGATGCCGGTGTCGTAGATCATCGGCGAGAGCCGCGTGGACTTGCCCAGCGGCTTGATGCCCGCCGCCAATCGCTGCTTATGCGAAAGTTGCAGGTCCATGAAGAATTCGATGACATCGTTGCCACGTGCCACGGCGAAATCCTCACGGCCGTATTCCTGATCCAGCGACTCCAGCGCCGCCAGGGCGTGCGCGTTGGCATCATTAATCGCCACAGAAGCCTTGCTCTTGCCTGCCATCGGCGCCAGCAGCACGGTGCCTTGCGCCAGTTGTTCGCCCTTGAGCAGCCCGCCCCAGGCCTTGACCAACGCCTCTTGAGAACCGTACTTCTTGACCAGGAACTGGTTCCACCTCGCTACGAGGCTGTTCCTGAAAAACGTCGGCAACTTCTGCCACTGTCCGCCGACCATCTTCCGCATCCACCACTCTTCGTTGGACAGTTCCCACACGGCGAATACCGGATCGTCGCACCAGCGCAGGCCGGTGTGCTTGTTCATGTGGGTGGCGACGTTCTTCATGTCGCGAAGGAGCAGTGCCTCCATTCGCGGATCCCACATCTTTTCGATGGCGGGTCGGAGTCCACGGCCTTTGGTGACCGCGCCATCCTTCACCGTCGAAAGCTCGCGCACGGCAGCGGCCCATGCGTCGGCGGTGGCGGCGTCGGCGATGATGCCCACATCCTCCGGCCGGGCCTCGCCCACGCGATTCATCCCTGCCGTCCAGATGCGGAAACCGGCCTTCTTGGCCTGCGAAACGAAGTAGTCCACCGCATCGGCCTGCGACCCGTCACCGGGCGTGTAATCAGCGGGCTGATGAAAGCCGTCCCAGAGTCGCACGCTGTTGAAGCCCAGGTCGATGAAGCGAGCGATAAGCGCATCAGTGCCGCGCTTCATCTTCTCAACCTTGGCGGCACGAACTTCCGCCGAGTCCTCGGGCTTGATCCCGCTGCCCATGTAGAGCTTGCCGATGGCCGACCAGTAGCGTTGCCGCTGACCGTTGACCGACAGGTGCCCGTCCTTGTCAACCTGAACGTACTCGGTATCCACCGGCAAGCCATCGCCGCCTCGCGTGGCGGTCGGGCCCTGCCCGGGAGCCTGACAGGCACAGAGCAACACCGCAGCCAATAAGGGACACCAAAGGGGAACATGGTTGAACATCAGAAAGACTCCGTAAGATTTGATTTGCGAAAGATTGTACCCCATCTTCACTTTTTTTGCGGCACAACTCAGCCTTCAATCCGACCTTCATTGCGCCGTCACTGCGGCCTGCATGTGACGCGACAGATAATGCCCCGTATACGAGTCGGGAATGGCGATCACGACTTCAGGCGAGCCTTGCGCAACGAGCGTGCCGCCGCGGTCCCCACCCTCGGGCCCAAGGTCGATGATCCAATCGGCATTTTTGACCACATCCATGTTGTGCTCGATGACCACAATGGTGTTGCCCGCATCCGCCAGTTGGTGCAACACCGCCAGCAGTTTGTCGATGTCGGCAAAATGCAGCCCGGTCGTGGGCTCATCCAGGACGTAGAGCGTGTGGCCTGTGGGCTTCTTGCCCAGTTCCGTCGCCAGTTTCACGCGCTGGGCTTCGCCGCCAGATAACGTCGTGGACGCCTGCCCGAGTTGCACGTAGCTCAGGCCCACATCATTAAGCGCGACGAGCAGTTGCTTGATGGCCGGGAAGCTCTCGAAAAACGCCAGCGCCTCCTCGATGGTCATGGCCAGCACATCGGCGATGGTCTTGCCCTTGTAGTGGACCTCCAACGTTTCGCGGTTGAATCGCGTGCCTTTGCACACCTCGCACTCGACGTAAACATCGGGAAGGAAGTGCATCTCGATTTTTTTGGTGCCCTGGCCCTGACACGCTTCGCAGCGGCCGCCCTTGACGTTGAACGAGAATCGGCCCGGCTTGTAGCCGCGAATCTTGGCCTCTTTGGTCTGCGAAAAAAGCGTGCGGACCAGATCGAACACGCCTACGTAAGTCGCGGGATTCGAGCGCGGCGTGCGCCCGATGGGGCTTTGGTCCACCTCGATGATGCGATCAATACGTTTGAGATTCGTCGCTGAATCGTGCGAGCCCGGCTTCTCCGTCGCCAACCCCAACCCCCGCCTGACAGCCCGCAGAAGAATCTGGTTGACCAGCGTGCTCTTGCCCGAGCCCGAAACGCCCGTCACGCAGACGATGCCGCCCAGTGGGAACGTGATATCAATGGACTTGAGGTTATTCTCGCGCGCCGCCTTGATCGTGATGCCGCCTTTGTGATCCACCTTTCGCCGGGTGGCGGGCGTGGCGATGACCATGTCACCGCGGAGGTAGCGTGCGGTGAGCGACGTGGGGTGCGCCATCACCTCAGCCAGGGTTCCCTGTGCGACGATCATGCCGCCGTGTCGCCCGGGTCCCGGGCCGATGTCGATGAGATGATCCGCAGCCCGAATCGTGTCTTCATCATGCTCCACGACGATGACGGTGTTGCCGATGTCCGTCAGGTGTCGAAGCGTGTCGATAAGGCGATCGTTGTCCCGCTGATGCAGGCCGATGGTGGGCTCATCGAGCACATAGCAGCAGCCCACGAGTCCGGAACCCACCTGCGTCGCCAGTCGAATGCGCTGCCCTTCGCCACCGGAAAGCGAACCGGTCGTCCGAGCCAGGGAGAGATAACCCAACCCCACGTTACTCATGAAGCGAAGTCGGCTGCGAACCTCTTTGAGGATCGGCTCAGCGATCTGCGAATGCTCCGCCCCCAGCCGCAGCGAAGCAAAATAGGCTTCGGCCTGCTCGATGGTCATGCGCGTCACATCGTCGATGTTGGCACGCACCGGTTGGCCGTCTTTGGGTTGACCGTCCTTGAGTTGAACGCCTTTGAGTTGATCGCCCTTGGATTGACTGCCCTTCTTCGGGGCGTCGTCTGCGTTGTCGCGCGTGCCTTCGATGATCACACTGCGTGCCTCGATGCGAAGTCGAGCGCCGTGGCAGGTTTCGCAGGGCGCTTCGCTGAGGAACTTGTGGAGCTTTTCCTTGACGAATTCACTGTCGGTGTTCTGCCAGCGACGTTGAAGATTGGGAACGACGCCCTCGAAGTGGTCGCCGTATTTGGCTTCATCCTTGGCGGTCGTACCGTGGAGCAGGATGCGCTTGACCGCTGCCGGAAGCGTCTTGTAGGGCACATCGGCTCCGACCTCGAAGCGTCGACAAAACCGACGGATCATCCGGGCATACCAGATGTTCATGTTCTTGCCGTGATGACGCCAGGCGTCCACCGCCCCACCGCTGAGCGTTAGCGAGTCATCGGGCACAATCAAGTCCGTGTCGAACTCCTGAATCGTCCCCAATCCACTGCAGGCGGGGCATGCGCCGTGGGGACTGTTGAACGAAAACAGCCGGGGCTCCAACTCTTCCAACGAACATTCGGGGTGAAGCGGACAGGCATACCGCTCACTAAACAGCGTGTCGCTCCAACCCGCAGCTTTCTCCGCGCTCGGGGCAGTGTCGTGCTGCATGCTGACGATGACCAACCCCTGCGCCAAGCGCAGTGCCAACTCCACGGACTCCGCCACCCTTTGCCGCACACTCGAAACCTTCGGCTCCTGACCGACATCGCTCGCCTTGACTGGAGTCTCATCATCGTGCTTGACCACGATGCGATCGATCACCGCTTCGATGTCGTGCTGCTCGTATCGACCCATGGCCTTCTGAGCCTCACGCATGGCCTTGGCATCACGCAGGTCGATGACCTCCCCGTTGACCCGTGCCCGCACAAAACCCTGGCGGATCATGGCATCAAAGACCTCCTTGTGATGCCCCTTCTTGCCACGAACAAGTGGTGCCAGCACCATCAGCTTCGACCCCGATGGCAACCCCACAATCGTGTCGACGATCTGCGTGGCGGATTGACTGGCGATGGGCCGACCACATACCCGGCCCTTCTCATCGGTGTGCCAGCAATACGGTTGGCCGACGCGGGCAAACAACAATCGCAGGTAGTCGTAGATCTCGGTTGTCGTCGCCACCGTCGAACGCGGATTGTGGCTGGCGGAACGCTGCTCGATGGCGATGGTCGGGGGCAGGCCCTCGATCTGTTCGACATCGGGCTTCTGCAACTGGTCGAGGAACTGGCGGGCATAGGCCGACAGGCTCTCCATGTACTTCCGCTGGCCCTCGGCATAAATGGTGTCAAAGGCCAGCGAACTTTTGCCGCTGCCCGACAGACCGGTGATGATGACCAGGCGGTCGCGAGGGATGTCGATATCGATGCCGCGCAGGTTGTGTTCGCGCGCACCGCGGATGGAGATAAGGGGCGAGGGCATGATCCAATGATAGTAGGAGGCGATACCGGGGCTGCGAATCCAAGTGAGTCATGGCCGCACGACGCAACGACCAAACAGCGTGGGCGCAGACTCACCACAGCCTGTCAGCATGGTCAAAGATTACGCGGCGGCGCCAGTCTCGTTAGACCGTGGCGCTGGTAAAGGGCAGCAGCGCCATGAAGCGGGAGCGCTTGATGGCCTGCGACAGCAACCGCTGTTCGTGGGCGTTCATGCCCGTGCGTTTGCGGCTCTGAATCTTGCCGTTGGGCGTCATCATGCGGCGCAGATCATCGGCATTCTTGTAGTCGATGTAGAGCGTGCCGTTGCTGGAGGTGCGGGTCACCTTGATGCGCGGGCCGGGGGCGAAACGTGTGAATTCAGCCATGGTCATTAACTCCGTCGTGGGTGGCAGCCCCGACACACGGGGCGACGGTCACTTACGAGCCACACATGATACCGCAACTCCGACGGTCCCGCCACTCGCGTTTTCAGGGTTTTGATGGATATCGAGTTGGGGATTTCAGCGGTTTGGAGATAGGCAGGGGCTGGGGGTGGTTAGGGGCCGGTTGGGGGTGGGTTGAGGGGGGTTAAGGGGGGGTAGGTGGGGGGTAGGATGGGGTTGGAACCGGGTTTTTCGCCCCGCCGGGCGCGTTTAGCCGCGCCGGGGATCGCCCATTTCACGCTGCCAGCCGTCCAATCCCTCCAACAACCCGCCCGCAGCCGCCTCGGACTCGGACACGGGGCTCAGATGGCATTCCCACGGATCGTCGCCGATGTTGAAGCGTTGATACAGACGTTCGCCATTGGGTCGGGTGTAGACAATGACCTTGTTGTGGCCATCGGTCCACATTCGCTGGAGGTCGGTGTACCGTGAGCCGATTCCGTCGCGGAGTCGGTGGCGGGCATCGTTGACGCAGGGCCAGAGGCTTTTGAAAGCGCAACGTGAGGGCGTCTCGATGCCCGCAGCAGCGAGCAGCGTGGGAAACAGGTCGTGCTGATAGCACAGGGCGTTGCGCACCTGACCCGCCGCAATGTCCGGGCCGGCCAGCAGCAGCGGCACGCGCACCGAGTGGTCGTACATATTCTGCTTGCCCATGAGCCCGTGCTGACCCACCGCCAGGCCGTGGTCAGCGGTGTGAACCACCAGCGTATCGTCGGCCAGACCGAGTTCCTCCAACAACCCGTGAATGCGACCTAAACCGTTGTCCATGTGCTGGGTCATGGCGTAATAGTCCGCCAACTCGTGGCGGGTCTGGGCAGGATCGCGGGGCAGCGAGGTCAACAGCTCGTCACGAATATCGAGCTGGCCGTTGTCAAACGGGTGCTCATCCAGCGCGTTAGGCGGAAGCTCGATTCTCGATGCGGGATAACGCTCATGCCAGGCGGCATGCGTGCGGCGCGGGTCATGCGGTGCGGTGAAAGCGACGTAGAGGAAAAACGGCCGATCGCCGTGCGCGCCTTCGGCGTAGCTGCGAAGAAACTGGCGGGCGGCGGAGGTAAAGACATCGGTCGAGTGCGCGCCCGCGCATCGATAGCTCCTTAGTTCCTGACCGTCGAAAGACTGATAGGGCATGTCGAAGTGATCCGCCATGCCTCCGCGGTAAATACACGCCGCCGCGTCGAAACTACGCCGGAAGCTCTCGTCGTCGTTATGCCACTTGCCGACCATGTGTCGCACATAGCCGTGGTCGCCCAGGAGTTGGCCTAGCGTCGGGGCACCAGGCTCGCCGTCCTGCTCCGGCCCCATCGGGTGCTTGACCATGCCCGCGGGAATGTCGAAGGGTCCGCAGCCGGTGTGCAGCATGGCCCGACTCGGCGAGCAGACGGCCCCGCATGAACTGCCAGCGTGGTAAGCGCGGGTGAAATGCACCCCTCGCGCCGCCAGCGCGTCCAGGTGTGGCGTACGCACGGCATCGGCGGTCGGGCCTTCACAGCAGCTCATCGCGCTATGACGCTGATCATCCGTGATGGTCAGAAGAATGTTGGGACGTTTGCCGGCCATAGCGAAGCTCCGTGTAGGTGCGGTCACGATTGCGTGGACACAGTCTGTCTGGGTACAAGCTGGCCCGTCAGTTCGGCCGTGGTCCGCGCGCTTTGTATCCACCGATGCAGCCGACGGGGTGACAATGCCGATCCGAGCGCCATCTCCTGAGCCTTGAACACTGCCAGCGCCGATTGCAGTTCGTCGATGGTTGGGCCCATGGTCATCAAGTCGTTGATTACGGACACCCGGCAGTGGCGCTTGAGGAACCGCCCGAGTTCTGTGGCTGCGACGGTGAATGTCAGAATCAATGCCAACAGGAAGCTGCCGACAACGATGAACGCACAGTAGTCCGACCGGCTGAACAACAACCATGCCATGCCCGGCAGTATCGCCAGGGACAGAATCGCGCCGAATGTATACCTGTCGACATGCGTGTTCCCATATCGCTTCTGTAACGGGGCAGCTACCGCCCAGAGCATTTCGTAGATGTACGTGATGCGTTGCTCGGGCGTGGCGATGCCCGCTTCAACAAGCTCAGCCAACTCAATCCGCTGCTCAACCTCGTCGAGAAGGCCGGGATTGGTCTCTGCCATCAGGTCGTCCAAAGAGCCTCCAGGTTCGGTCGATATGGCCGCGTAACGGTCCAGGTCCACGGCGAGTTCACTGCTGCACTCCGCGCACGTCAAGCTGTGCCCAATTGGTTTGGCCCGCCCCAGCGGAATGTAGTAAAGATGGCCGATCTGGCGTAACTCGACGAGTTTGGCAGCCTTGATTGCCCGGCAGACGGCGCAATACTCCGCCACTTGACCTACTCGACGCCGCCGTACGTAGGTTCCCCAGACGATGAACATGATTGGCTCCCTGGCACCACGACTGTCGGGCGCCAAGTTAGATCATACCGCGACTTTGATGACGATCTTTCGCACCAGCGCTGAGCTGCCCGCCAGGGCGCAGGGCATGTGGATGTCGTGGGGCATGAGGATGGCGAACATGCCCGGCCGCAACGTGACGGAGTCGAAGCAGCCATCGACCGGCGGGGCAAAAAACTCCGCATCCTTCTGGGCATCGTAGAGCGTGGTGATGGCCCTGGTTCCCAGCGGGGCGTAGCCGATGCGCTCAGACCCGGCGCTGGCTGGCGCGAGAAATTGCACATCGTGGTACCTGCGATGCGCTTCCCATACGCATTGCTCAACGGGCCGCGTTTGATAGTCCTGCACCAGCGCGAAGATGTTGTCGCCGTCGATGGGGTTTCGCCCCAGCGGCAAGGTCGCGGCATCTTGGGCCGCCAGCCACGTCAGCGCGGTGACAAGCCGTGAAGGCAGGCCGCCGTACAACCCGCGATTTTCCAGTGTATCGATGATCATGGTGATCTCATCCGACTTTTCGCTGTGAGTCGCCGCGGGCATACCGTTTAACTAATGCGATCCAGCGCCAACTCATGGGCCTCGTCATAACGCTTGGCGAGGTTATGCCAGTCGAAGTGCTCGCTGAAACCTTCGACCGTGTTGCGCAAGTTGATGCGTTCGCGGCGGGAGAGTTGGCAGAAGCGGAACATTCGATCCGCCAGTTCGTCAGCCGACTGCCAGTACGACGTGTTGCGCCGCCGCAGCACGTAGAGGCCCTTCTGCTCGTGATCGGGCAGCAACTGCTGGATGTACGAGCCAAAGCCCGAGAGATCGCTGGTAATTGCTGGCACGCCCAGCGCGATCGACTCCAGCGGGGTGTAGCCCCAAGGCTCGTAGTAGGACGGGAAGACGCCCAAGTGGCAGCCACGCACGAACTGATCGTATTCCATACCAAAGAGCGGATTCGTCGGGCTGATGAAGTCCGGATGGTAAATCACCTTCACCGCGTCATGCTGCTGGTTGACCAATTGGCTGGTGCGAAGCTGATTGAGGACCTCGTCCTTCTGATCGTCGATGAGATCGTGGGTCACAATCGGCGGAGGCATCTCGCGCTTCCAAGCATGTATCGTTCGCCGCAATCGCAGCAGCCAGTATTCATCGACCAGTGTGTTAAAGTCGGGAATCTTGCCCGTTGCCGCCGCGAGAAAGAGCTTGTCGCCGATCTGGTTCTTGACGCTCTCCGCAGCCGTGGCCAGCTCGTTGAGCATGGCGTGGGTCTGCAACGTCGTGACATTCATCGAACGTACCGGCCGACGGGTGATGATGAAACAGACGACCGTCACGCGGCTGCCGGTGGTGCGTAGCCGGTGGTTCAGCCGTGCCAGGGCCTCGATGGTCAGGTCCATGCCCTTGTTGCGATATTCGTAACGACCGGAGGTGAAGAAATAAACGGTGCGATCAAGATCGAAGTGGTAACTGGGGAAGAAATGCCCGATGGTGAACTGGTGGATTTTTTCTTTGAATGTCAGATGCAGATTCTGGAACTCATGCAGTGCTGCGAAACGTTGGATATTGAGCCCATTGGGCAGGATCAATTCGGGCGTGCGACCCAGCAGATATTTGCATTCCTCGGCGGTGACATCGCTGACGGTGGTAAAGACGTGGGCGGCGTGGGCGGCGGCGCGCTCGATTTCATACTCGGGCCGGGCAGCGAAATGATCTGCTTCGGCTGCGGCGTTGTAGAAGGGCAGGTGGCCGTAGAAGTCGTTGTCGTGCATCGCCAGGTAGCGACCCAGCAGCGTGGCGTGGGTGGTGAACACCAGCGAGCCGGGCCAATGTTCATGCTTGAGCATGGGCACCGCCGGGCCCGCCATCCACTCGTGGAAGTGGGCCGCGATCTTTCGCCGTGGTGATTCCGTCTGTGCCAGCAGCGCCAGGAACTGTCGCACACCTTCGCCAAAGGCGATGACATTATTGAGCAGTTCGTTGCTGTCGGGCGTGGCGATATGGTGGTCGGCCCAGAGCCTGTACTTCACATCCCCCAGCCGGGAAAAGACCGAGAGGTAATCGATGAGCACCACGTGCGGCCGCCCCGTCACCAGCCATCGGCCGTAGTGCGCCCAGATGCCCAGATCGCGCAGCGACTTGACCGCCTGCCCGATTGGCCCCGTCAACGGCGAGGCTTCAAACTCGACCTGCGCTGTGGCGTGGTTGTATGGACCGACCAGGCAATAACGGCTGCCCCAGCGGTCCACCATCGTGGGCACCTTGGAGCGGAGCACTGTGTAGATTCCGCCCAACTGGTTGCAGACTTCCCATGCGATTTCCAGAAGCAGCGGTTCGGCACGGCGGGCCTGCGAAGTTTTGGCGGCTTCACTGCGACGGGAGCGCGCTGAGGGCGCCTCATCCGTTGCTCCGAGGACTGCGTTGTCTTTGCTCATGATCAACAAATCCCACTAAGAACATGAACGCCCCCCGTACTGGACCCATTGTAACGCCATGGCGAAACAGGTGGTGTCACGCCTGCCATGGACCGCCGTTGCCGGTATAATTCGCACCGTTTTCGATCCAGCCACCCCTAACTTTGCCAGGATGCCACATGACTAATCTGCTTTGCCGTCCCGTCACCGCCGCGTTGCTGGCCTCCGCCCTTCTGGCGACGCCCGTCGCTGCCCAGGTCTCGCCGGTGCTCAACATCAAGCCCTGGGCCACCGAGGCGCACTGGGCTGACACCTACGATCAACCCATGCTCCAACTCGAGGGCCACGACAAGAACACCGGCGCCGACATGACCATGTTCCACTACGAGTCGCAGGGCCGCATCAAGTTCGACCGCAACGACACCGACCCCCGGCTGAGCCTGGGCTACCGGGCCCTCTCGATTGACACTGGTGGCAAACACCCTGTCGTGCCCGGCGGATTCTCGGACGTGGCGGTGGTCGCTAACCTCAAACTCGGCGAGTGGAAAGACTGGACCTTCCACGCCTTGGGAGGCGCGGGCATCGCCACCGACAACCACTTCGGCAACACCGAGGCCTTCTACGGCATCGGCAACATCCACGCCGCGCACGACCTCACCGAAAAGCAGACGCTCTTTGTGGGCATCAACTACGACGGCAATCGCAGCTTCCTGCCCGATTTTCCCCTGCCCTACATCGGCTTCACCCACCGCGTCAGCGAGGATTTCGGTTACACGGTAGGTCTCCCGGCCAGCAACATCTGGTGGCGACCCATCGAGCCTGTGCTCCTCGAACTCAACTACGTGGTGATCTACAACTTCACCGGCCGGGCATCTTACTTCTTCACGCCTAAGTTGAGCACATTTGTGGAATACGACCGCTCGATGGATGCCTTCCACCGCAACGGCACTGACCATCAGCGATGGTTCTATGAAAGCAACCGCGTTGCCGGCGGCGTGCGCTACATGTTCAACAAGAGTTTCGACGTCCGTGGCGGTGTGGGCTATGCCTTTAGCCAGGAATTTTCCACCGGGTTCGACGTCCGAGACGATGTGACCGTCGCCAAGCCCAGCGACGAGCTCTTCTTCTTTCTGACGCTTCGCGGTACGTTCTGACCGCGCCGCGGTCGAATGTCCACAACGCCGAAGCAACAAAAAAAGCCCCGCACGATTGCGGGGCTTTTTTTTTCGTTGTTCAATGCAGTCGGTTTACCGACTGGCCCACTTCATGCCGCGGCGAACCAGTTCCTTGGCTTCCGCCACATCGAAATCTTTGTACGTGTGACCCCAGCAGGCCACGAAGACCTTGCCCTGGCCCCACCGGCGCGTCCAGGCGTAGGGCATGACCACGCCCGCGGGATAAAGCGTCTTATCGCCGTGCTCGCCCGTGAAGGTCGTCGTCGCCAGCACGTGGTTACCCGGATCGACATGCACGTAATACTGCTCGGTGTTGGGCAGCGTGAAAGCAGGAATGCCGCGGGTGATCTCGTGATCCTTGTCCGCGATGTCCACCTGATAGGACGGAATGCAGTTGCCCGGGTGCGAGACCCACTGGCCACCGGTCATCCACTGATAGTTGGTGTTCTCGCGGTAGCTGTCGATGATGCCGCCGTGGAACCCGGCGATGCCCACGCCGCTCTTGACCGCTGCGTCGAGACCTTTCCATTGGTCGCCGGTGATCTTGCCCATCGTCCAGATCGGCACCACCAGTGACAGTGCGTTCATCTTCTCGGCATCGAGGTAGCTGTCGAGCGTTTCGCTGACCTCCACTTCAAATCCGTCGGCCTGGAGCAGCGGCGCGAAAACCTCAGCCGACTGCTTGGGGGTATGGCCATCCCAGCCACCCCAGACGATCAATGCTTTGCGTGCAGACATCGGTAATTCCTTGTCAGAAAAGTTCTGCGGTTTCAATTAACCGCGAGGACATAGGATAGCCAAGCCCGATGAATGACACAAAAGCCTCAATGGTGATTGGAACGTCGAAGTTGTCGATCAGGGCTGCGGGTCAGCGTTTGCCTGTAAATCCGGCGCGGATTAGACTGGCTGTTCTTTTCAACAAAAAGCAGGACCCCCCATGGACCCGGAACATCGTCAGGAACTCGAAGAAAACGATCTTGAGGTTTTTCTTACAAACTGCAAGAAATGGTGGGGCAAGCACGGCACCAAGGTGGTGCTGGTGTTGCTCGTCGGGGCCTTGGCACTCTTTGCCAAGCAGATGTATGACAAGCGGCAGGCGGAACGACACGAGACGATGTGGAGCGAGTTGGCCAACGCGACGAGCCCCGAGGCAGCGCGTTCGCTGGCTATGAGCTACAGCGAGCCGGGGTACAAAGCCAAGGCGTGGCTCAAGGGTGCGGACCTGCTTTTGGCGCGTGCCCTGGAGCCGCAGGTCGCCCCATCGCCGGCCAACGGTGAAGGAGCCTCGCCGCCGGTGGATCGTGCCGCGACGTTGACTCAGGCTGCGGATTACTACCAAGGCGTTCTGGCGGTTGATCAGGCTGCGGTGGTTTACCGGCTCAACGCCCGCCTTGGTCTGGCGACCGTCGCCGAGACGCAGGGCGATTTTGATGCCGCCAGCAAGCAGTACGAGCAGATCCTCGCCGACGCCGGCACGGAGTACGCCGCCATCTCCGCACAAGCTAAGGCGCGACTGGAGATGCTGCCCGACTTGAAGAACCCCGTGAAGTTCGGGCCCGAACCCGTAGCCCCGGTGAGCCAATCCCTGCAGGGCCAGCTTGAGCAGATGATCCAGGATGCTACGCCGGCCGGTAAAGGCGACGCTCCCACGCCTCCCGGTCTACCCACTGCTCCCGTACCTCCCGGCGGAATCACCGTACCTGCACCCGCGCCTCCAGCACCACCCGTTGAGTAAGCCTGCCAACGCGGAACATCGGTTGCACCCGTGGCCGCGCTGGTAATCTTCCACAACCTTTACTTCAAGGACAAAGAACTCCGATGAGCAAGATCAAACCGTACAAGTCCACAGCCGACATCAAAGTAGCCGTGATCGGCTACGGCGGTGCCTTCAACATGGGCAAGGGCCACCTCGAGCAATGCAAGGCTGCGGGGATGACGCCCGTGGCAGTCTGCGACCGTGACGCTGCCCGGCTCAAGATCGCCGAGACCGATTTCCCCGGCATCGAGACTTACACCGATCTGAACGACATGCTCAAGAAGAGCGATGCCCAGGTCGTCATCCACATCACTCCGCACAACCTGCACTACCCATTGGCGCTTCAGTGCCTCAAGGCGGGCAAGCATGTCGTGACGGAAAAGCCCTTCGTGCTCACGACCAAGGAAGCTGACGATCTCATCAAGGTGGCGGACAAGAAGAAGCTGATGGTCACCACCTATCACAACCGCCACTGGGATGGTTGGATTGTGCGCGCCGTGGAGCAGATCATTCAGAAGGGCGAGATCGGCCAAGTCGTCCGCGTCGAGGCCACCATGGGCGGTTACAGCATGCCACGCGACTGGTGGCGCACCAGCAAGACCATCTCGGGCGGCATCCTCTATGACTGGGGCGTACACCTGCTCGAGTATTCGCTGCAACTCATCGACTCGAAGATCACCGAAGTCAGCGGCTACAAGTTCGAAGGCCACTGGCCCGACCTGATGCCCAAGAAGCACCCGTGGAAAAACGATTGCGTCGAGGACGATGCTCACGCCATGGTGCGTTTCAAGAACGGTGCCTGGATCAATTTGTCGATCTCGCACTTGCGGACCGTTTCGGAGCCCTACTTCCTGACGGTTCATGGCACCAAGGGTGTTTATCGCATGGGCTGGGGCGGCTGGCTGGTACGTCGGCCGGGCAAGGAAGCGGGCCAGTGGGTTGAGACCACGGGCCCGCATCCCAAGACCGAACCAGGCAAGCTCTTCTACGAAAACGTCGCGGGTTATCTCGTCGGCAAGGAGAAGCTGGTCATCACCCCCGAGTGGGCACGCCGGCCGATCCACATTCTGGACCTCGCCAAGCAGAGCGCCGAAAAGGGCAAGGCGATGGCTGCCACATACGCCTGATCATTCGCTATCCTTACACGCATGTCTCTGCGTGTTCTCCCGCTCATCCCCGACGCGATCGTGATCTTCACGATCGCGTTGTTTTTTATGGTTACCCCCATGGCCCACACCGCCCCACCGTCACCTCACGATCCCGCCGTTACCGCGCAACTGCTCAAAAAGCTGCGGCCCGGACATCCGCGTCTGTTGACCACCGCAGACGATCTGGCCAAGTTGAAGGCGCGACTGGCGGTCGAGCCGCAACTGGCGTCGTATCACGCTGCGCTTACTCAGACAGCGCTGAAGATGCTCGAAGCGCCGGTGAGTCATTACGACATCCCCGATGGCAAGCGATTGCTTGCGGTGAGCAGACGGGTCCATGACGTGGCGATGACGCTGGGGTTGCTCTACCGGCTCGATGGTGATGATCGGTATCGCGATCGCCTGTGGCGGGAGTTGGAGGCGGCGGCAGCGTTTCCCGATTGGAACCCCAGCCACTTTCTCGACACCGCCGAGATGGCGCAAGCGTTTGCCATCGCTTACGACTGGCTCTACGACGCATGGACCCCCCAACAGCGTCAGACGCTTCACACCGCGATGGTCGAGCACGCGCTCAAGCCCGCGCTGCGAAGTTATCGCGGCCAGGAAAGTTACGGATGGTGGGTCAACACCCAGAACAACTGGAATCAAGTCTGCAACGGCGGCATCGTCACCGCGGCACTGGCGCTGGCGGAAGTCGAACCTGCGATCGCTGGCGAAATCCTCCAGGGCGCACAGGCCAGCCTGCCCCGCGCCATGAAACACTTCGCCCCCGATGGCGCGTGGGATGAAGGCCCGATGTACTGGCACTACACGATGCGATACACCGTGCCACTGATCGTCTCATTGAATAACGCGCTGGGCGAGGACTTCGGGCTCTCGGACTTCGAAGGCTTTGATAAGACCGGCGACTTTCCCATCCATCTCACAGGCGCAACGGGGCAGATGTTCAACTTCGCCGATGCCCATGGCAAAGGCTTTCGCAGTGCCGATTGGTGGTGGCTGGCGTCGCGGTTCAATCGACCGGTTTATGCTCAGGTTCAACGCCGCAGTTTGACTGCGGGCTCGGGTAAGGCTGCGGGCACGGACACGAGCACGAGCGCGAGCAAGGCCACGGGCGTCGCTGCGGATAAGGCACTTCATGGCGTGCGTGCCCAGGACCTGCTCTGGTCCTTCGCAGTCGATGACGAGATCCCGCTGACCTTGCCACTGGACGCCTACTTCGCGGGGATGGAAGCCGTCACCATGCGAAGCGCCTGGGACGATGCCGATGCGTTTTTCGTCGGCTTCAAGGCGGGCGACAACAAGGCCAGCCACGGCCACCTCGACCTCGGCTCCTTCGTGCTCGATGCAGGCGGCCACCGCTGGATCGTCGACCTCTCCAGCGATGACTACAACCTTCCCGAATACTTCGGCGCCAAGCGCTGGACCTACTACCGCCTGCGTGCCGAGGGCCACAACACGCTGGTGATCAACCCTGACAGCAGCCCGGATCAAGACCCCAAAGCCAAAGCGCTGGTGACACGATTTCACAGCGATCCCAAACGAGTCGTGGCGATTGCCGATCTCACACCCGCCTACGACCGCCACGCCCTGCGGGTGCATCGCGGCATCTCGCTGTTCCAACCGCCCGATGCGGCACATCGCTCCGTGGTCCTGCTGCGCGATGAGATCCAACTCAAAGAGCCCGGCGAGATCTGGTGGTTCCTGCACACCACCGCTCAGATCAAACTTCATGACGATGGCCGCAGCGCGGAGTTGAGCATCGGCGATGATCGCATGTTGGTGCGCCTCACCGAAGCGCCAAGCGGCGCCAAGCTTTCCGTGCGCGATGCGGTCCCGTTACCAGGTACCCCCCAGCCTCCCAAACAAGGCAACAACGCCGGGATGCGCAAACTCGCGTTGCATCTGCCTGCCACCAAGCAAGCTGTAATCCAAGTGCATCTGTCGCTGATCGAAGCGGGAAAGGCTCAAGGGGTCGCAACCAACACGCCGCTGGATCGCTGGTAATCAGCGTGGTGATCAGGTCGCTCCCACCTGCACCGGCTGTCGCTTGGCACCCCAGTGCCCCGGCGAATCCTCGAACACTCCCGGGATCACAGCATCGCAGCGACTGCATCGGCCAGCCCGCAGATTCCAATCGCTCAGCACATACCAATCGCGACCGATGACGCATTGCCCGCAACTCGGGCACCACGTGCTCTCGTTGGCTTTGTCATGCACGTTGCCCACATAGACGTAGCGCAGGCCGCTGTCCATGGCGATCTGCCGACAACGCAGCAACGCCGCATGGGGTGTGGCGGGCGTATCGAGCATCTTGAAGTCAGGATGAAACGCGGTGAAATGCACCGGCACATCGGCCCCCAGTTCGCGCTCAATCCACCGTGACATCGCAGCGATCTCTTGCGGCGAATCGTTGTGGCCCGGGATCACCAGCGTCGTGATCTCCACCCAGACCGATGTCTCACGCACCAGGTACATCAACGTGTCAAGCACCGGCTGAAGCGACGTCTGGGTGAGGCTGCGATAGAACTTTTCCGTAAACCCTTTGAGATCGACATTGGCCGCGTCGATGTGGTCGTAGAGTGCAGCACGAGCATCGGGGTTGATGTAGCCCGCTGTCACCGAGACGGTCTTCAATCCGTGCAGATGTGCTTCGCGTGCCACATCGATGGCGTACTCCGCCCAGACCGTCGGGTCGTTATAAGTAAACGCCAGACTCCGACACCCCGTCCGCAGTGCAGCCGCCACGACCGTCTGCGGCGTGGCATCATCACTGGCCAGCGTGTCCATCTCACGACTCTTGGAAATCTCGTGGTTCTGACAGAACTTGCAGCCCAGGTTGCACCCCGCGGTGCCGAACGACAACACGGGTGTGCCGGGCAGAAAGTGCGCCAGCGGTTTCTTCTCAATCGGATCGATGCAAAAGCCAGAACTGCGGCCCCAGGTTGTCAGCTCCAATTTGTTATCGACGTTGGCGCGTACGTAACAGAAGCCGCGCTGCCCTTGAGGAATATGGCATTCGCGCGGGCAGGCCGTGCAGACAACCTTGTCCCCGTCCACATGCCACCAGGATGTTGGCATCCGCTGCATGAGAAATACTAGCGCAAAGCGGTCGGGAGGTCTGCCCCTTTTCCGGCGCGTGCTCCACCCCCTCGCCCCGCCATTCCCCGATCAAGCCCACTCACACAAAAAAGTCCTCACGGACGCTGGAAAGCCTTCATGCATGCCCTGAAATGCCACCTGCGAAGGGCACAACAACGATTTTGAACTCTAAAACATATGTGTTAAGGTTTTACACATATGTTTTAAGGTCTAAAACAAATGTTTTAAGGTTCTACACATATGTGTCAAAGTCTAAAACATATGTTTAAAGGTTTAAGACATATGTGTCGAAGTCTAAAACATATGTTTCAAGGTCTAAAACATAAGTTTCAAAGTTTAACACATATGTGTCGAAGTCTAAAACATAAGTTTCAAAGTTTAAAACATATGTGTCGAAGTTTAACACATATGTGTCGAAGCCTAAAACATACGTTTCAAAGTCTAAAACAAATGTTTCCAAGCCTAAAACATATGTTTCAACGTCTAAAACAAATGTTTCCGAGCCTAAAACATATGTTTTTAAGTCCAAAAACCTACTGGGAAGGTTGAACAGCCGCCGGCAAGAGGCCTCTCTTTCAAGCAGCCACGCCGGCAATTTCTACTCACGCACCTGCGACGCGCGGCCGGGGCATCACTTCTCGCTTGAGTTCCGCATTCAACATCTCCGCCATCAACTCAGCCTTGACATCCTTGTACGCCGGGTCAGCCCAATGATTGACGAGTTCGCCGGGGTCCGTTTCCAGGTCGATAAGTTCGCCCTCATCTGAATCGCGGTAGATCGTCAGTTTGTAGCGCGCGTTGACGTACGTGCGAAGGTGGATGACCGTGGGCTGATGACGAAACTCGATAAACGCGCCATCGCGGGCCTTGTCCTTTTTTCCCTCCCAGACAGCTGTCTGATCGACGCCCTGCATCCGCAGGGGCACATCCAATCCGCAGGCTGAGAGAAACGTCGTAGGCATGTCCACCAGCGATTGAATGGCGTGATTCTCCGTGCCCGGCGCGATGTGCCCGGGCCAGCGTGCGATAAACGGCAGACGGATCAAATCCTCGTAGTGGAAGCCGCCCTTGGCTGTCAGACCGTGATGGCCCAGGAAGTGGCCGTGGTCCGTGGTGAAGCAGACGATGGTGTCCTTGGCCAAACCCAGTTCATCGAGTTTGTCGAGCGTCTTACCGATCTCATGGTCGATGAACGACATCATGCCGTAGTAAATCGCCATCTGCTTACGCATCCGATCCTCATCGCAGATGTGGTGTTGGTAGCCGTGGTTGCCCCAGGGTGTTTCCTTGAAAATCGAGAAGTCGGCTTTGGGATCTTTCACCATGCGATGAGCCAGGGGCATGTCATCCATCTCGCCGGGCGTGTACTTGCCGATGGGCATATCCGCTGGGTCGTACATGCTGGCCCAAGGCTCGGGGACGAGATACGGCGGGTGCGGATCGTGATAACTCGACCAAAGGAAGAACGGCTGCTGGCGTGCGGCGCAATGCTCAAGCCGGGCACGCGTCCGCTCACCCGTCCACGCGGTGTAGTGGTACTCGGCTGGGAGCTTCCACGTACCCTCCTTGCAGGGCGTGCTGCCATAGCCCGCAGCGTTGGGCTCGACAAAATAATCACGCCAGTTCTTGAGCCCCTTCTCTTCCATCCACAGCGCGTAGTGCTGGCCCACGTGCGATTCATCCGCGTGGTTGCGGGTTAGTTCGATGTGATTAAACCCGTACCATGGCCCGTGGAATTCGCGCCAATATTTCAGATCGCGGAGGATGGGTTGTGCCTCGACCGACAAGCCGAAACCGCCGGGTGTCGTGTCGTGGCCCAAGGGCAGGAAATGGGCCTTGCCGATGAGCGATGCGTCGTAGCCAGCCTTCTGGAACACGTCGCCGACGCACAGGGCCCCAGCGTCCAAACCCGTGCCCAGTGACCATGCTCCGTGACTCGACGGATATTGCCCGGTGATGAGCGAAGCCCGCGTGGGCGTGCAGGTCGGATTGGGGCAATAAGCGCGGCGAAACAGCGCACCCTGTCGAGCCAGGCGATCCAACGCAGGCGTTTTGATGTGCGGGTTGTCAACGCCCAGCAGACTGAAATGCTGCTGATCGGTGGTGATGAAAAGAATATTGGTAGGCATGTTCGAAATAGTACTGCGAACCTGCGCGAAGAGAAAACCGGCGTCTTTGGCGTTCGCGTTGGCTTGAGCTTGTTCTTCAGCTTCAGCCCCATTGGCCTGGCGCGACATCCGATCGGCTCACCCGCCAGGTCACGCCCTTAGTGACGACCTTCTCCAACCGCCGACGATAGACCGGCAGATACGGCCGCTCGGTTTCGGTGTGCCCCGCCAGCAGCACCGCTGTACCACGTTGAGCCGCTGCCAGGATGTCGTGATGGCGCATCTCGCCTGTGATGAAGACATCCAAGTCGTCAGCCTCTTTGAGCAGTGACCCGCTTGCACCGGCACAGAAGCCGATGGTTTGCACCTTGCGTTTGTTTTGTGCGCTGGCGAGAAGCAACCGGGAGATGCCCAGGTGGCGTTTGAGCTTGTTGACGAGCGTGGTCAAGGGCATTGGCTTGGCGAGTGTGACGCGGCGGCCCTGTCCCAGGCCGTGCTCACTGGTGGCGACAGGCAGATCCAGCCGCAGCAAATCAAAGGCTGGCTCCTCATAAGGATGAGCTTCGCCAAGGGCCGCCACAACTGCATCGACGTTCGCCGCCGGGACGATGGTCTCAAGTCGGCGCTCCTGCGCGGACTCCAGTACGCCCGGCTTACCGATTGTCGGATTGGTCCCCGCATCGCCACGAAACGTGCCTTGGCCTTCACTGCTGAAGGAGCATTCGGAATAGTCGCCGATGCGACCGGCCCCGGCTTCGAAGAGGGCGCTTCGCACTTTTTCCATATCAGCCGAGGGCACGTACGTCACCAGTTTCAGT
Source organism: Phycisphaeraceae bacterium (assembly GCA_041736565.1). Classification (GTDB taxonomy): domain Bacteria; phylum Planctomycetota; class Phycisphaerae; order Phycisphaerales; family Phycisphaeraceae; genus JBBDMX01. Next base: position 22,356 of record JBGSTK010000120.1, read on the forward strand.
GGTCGCTGATCCCCTCGCGGTGGTATTCGCCGGATCGGCTCGATCTCGCCGCCGGGTAACGAGAGCGACGAAGAGCCTTCCTCGATGGCCGCGGCCATCACACCCGGCACCACAGCCTCGCAAAGCCAGTCGTTAATGCCCCCTGCTGCAGCATCCAACGCTGTATGCGGGCTATACACCGCGATGCGCTTGCCCACGGCCGTCATGACTAACCGTTGCTTCCAGTCGTCAGCGACCAATCGGGGCAGGGGATCGAAGATCGGCGGGTGGTAGGCGACGATCAAGTTGGCACGCTGGGCGATGGCTTCATCGAGCACCCGAGGCGTCAGATCGATGCACAGCAAGGCCCTGTTGATGCGCCAGGTGCCATCGCCTATCGCCAACCCCACGCGGTCCCACGACTCAGCCAGGTGATGGGGCGCCAACGAACTTATTTGGTCGAGCAATTTCTGGAGTTGCATAAAACCAGTTTAGCCAAGCCGCGGGGCAAGGGCACCAGAACATGTCGCCGATAACCGTTCCGATAATGCGGCGACAACGAATCTGCAGTATCACCAGCGGCAACGCCGATGCAAGGGGTTCCCCCGAGACCTTCGATGCCGCAGATGACACCACCGCCCTTGCGACTCACCGGCACCACCGGTCCCGTCGCGTCACCCTCCCAGGGAGTTTCAGTGGCATTGCCGGGCCTCCCTCGGCGGGCTTTGACTGCCGCCGAGCAGGCTGCGGCCTTGCAGCGCGTCCAGCAGCAAGCGGATCAACGCCTGAAACTAGGGCTCCAGCTTTTCAAGGCAGCCGAGGCGCAGACCACCCAGCAACACGCCCTGCTTGATGTGGTCAAACAGGAACAGACGCAGCTCCGGCAGGAAATCCGAGAGGATGTGGCGCGCAGCTTGCGTGACTACGACCTGTGGGTCGGGGCCCTGGAAAAACGTCTTGTTGAGCGACTCGATGAGCATGAGCAGAAACTCAAGGACCTCGAGGAGAGTTGGACCCGCATCGATAATCGCCTGCAAACCACCATGTTGCGTGCGGAGACTTTGCTGGACCAGACACGGTATTTGTTGTTGACGAAATCTCCAGGCAGTCAGTCCGCCATTGCCGCGGCGGAGAAACCGACGGGCGAGACGGGATCGTCGGTAGCCAATGCCGACGACCGCGCCCAAAGCGCCCTGTTCTCGCAGATCATGGAACGCATCAACGCCCAGGACGAGGATTCATCTTCACCGGTTGAGCCCATCTGAGTCGCGCCACGGTGTTAGTCCAGGTAGCTCGCCGTGCGGGTACCTCGCCTGCCCGTACTGGCACATCATTGGCCCGTGCAGCCAAGCCGCTTGGGGTGCTCTGTGTTTCGTGCAGGTCAACCGGCCGTTGTCACGCACATACTGCCTGCGATGCGATGGTGTGTGGCGCGGCATCCCCACAGGTTTGGCGCACGCCACGCCGTAGGTATGCACACCGTCGCCGGTGGCTTTCCAACCTTCCCAGCAGACTTTTTGTCCAAATAACTGTTTTTTCGGACCAAGAAACAATTGTTTTGCGCCAAGAAACAGTTGTTTCACACCAAGAAACAGTTGTGTAAGACCAAGAACTGCGCCAGCAAGGCGGGGGCCGAGGTAACACAGATGAACACCGATCCGAACACCGATGAACACGGATTTGGGCCACCATGGCCCGCTGGAGTGCCTGGCGGCCTTGACGAGCTGTTATTGCCGCGGCGATAGCGAGCATCCAGATTGTTTCCAGTCCATGTCATCCGTGTTCATCTGTGTCAGGATCTGTGTTGATCCGTGTAAATCCGACCTGCTGCGATCCCGGCAATGCCATTGCCCGGGGAAATAGGCAGACCCGTTCTCCACATCGGACTCAAAGGTCTTTGCAGTGATCGGCCGATGCCGCTATCATCGCTTCTGGTTTCGACAGGTGCCTTTGTTCGTGGGTTGACCCGCGGCAAAGGTGAAAAGGGAAGTGGAGTAAGCAGCTTTTGCTGCGACTCTCCCGCGGACGCGCCGCCGTGAAGGGCATGTGTCCCGCCAATGATGCCACTGTTTGGCCTGCAATGGGCCCAAATGGGAAGGCTGGCGGGATGAACCCCTGAGCCGGAAGACCTGCCTGTTGAGTGCCGTGTGTCCTCGCGAACGGGACGCCGCGGGCTCGACTGATCTTCCCCTGGTCAGTTTCATCCCCCGACGCAAAAAGTCCCGTCTCGCCCGGACTGTGTTTTTTTGACACAGGGGTGTCCTGCGCGAATCAGGACAAGGAGTTTGATCATGGTTCGTTTCTCGTTTCTCGGCTCAGGCTGCGCGGTGGCATTGGTCTTGGCGGGCGCCTCTTCGGCAAACGCGGTTCAGACACTTGTGCAGGAGAATTTCTCCAGCGATCCGATCGCCGGGGGTCGGGCAGTGGTCAGTGGCGAGGCAGGCGGCGACGCGTCACGCTTCACCTACAACGCTGGCAGCCAAAGCCTCACGGTCGCGTATGACAGCGCTGAGCCCAGCACCAAACTGCTCTGGGGTCTGGGTCGCACGCTGACGCAGAATGACAGCTTCGCGTTTTCGGTGGACTTCACGCTCGATAGCGTGGCGACCCTCCCGTACGGCGCACAGATCGCCTTCGGCTTTGTCAACAGCGTCACGACGGGCAACGACCGCGCCGGCGGGGAAGGCGCCAGCGCCGGCTATCCCGTCTCTGGCTCCGATGCCAACGACGCCCACGACACGGTTTCCGTCGATTACTTCCCCTACCAGGATTCGTTTTACCCGACGCTGACCTATTCGCCCACCGTGATCTCATCCTGGAGCGGCGACGGCACAACCAGCTTCTACAACCAGTTCACGTTCCCTGACCACCAGGAGACGCTCATCGAGGACGCTGGTGAGCCTGGTGCCCTGGCGACGGGTGTGGCGTTTACGTCCGAGTTCACCTACGACGCTGCCAGTCGCACCATCACCCTTCGGCTGCGCGATGGCAGCGGCTACTTGCCCATCAATACCGTCGGCTACGGTATGGCCGACGGCGGGTTCGATGGCGACATCACCACCATCCAGAGCCAACTTGACCAAGGCACCATCTTCTCGGTGGATTCCTTCGGTCTGCTGCTATGGGAAGACACCTATGGCGCTGGCACCAGCACAGTGCTCAGCAACGTCACCGTAACCGGCTTTGCCGTCACGATCCCCGAGCCAACGTCGCTGGCGTTGCTGGTCGGCACGGTGGGCCTGCTGTTGGTTCGTCGGCGGCGGCCCTGAAGGTCAAGGAAGGCACACGTGGATTCCGAGTCAGAGGTCACTGTCATGCAACGCCTGAAACAAAACGGTTTCACCTTGCTGGAATTGCTCGTGGTCATCAGCATCATCGCGCTGCTGGTGGGCTTGCTGCTGCCGGCCTTGGGCGCTTCGCGGCAGGCCGGCCGCAAGGCGGTGTGCGCCAGCCACCTCCATCAATTGGGCGTCGCCGGCAGCCTCTACCTCGACACCCACAAAGAGCAGTTCTGGCGGTACTACACGTCACTCCCCGGGGGGCGGCAATGGTGGTTCGGCTACGAGCCCGGCGGGCCCGGCAGCGGAACCAACCGCCCCCTGGATAAGTCACGAAGCGTCATGGCCGACTACCTGGCCACCGACACCGACGCCTTCAACTGCCCTGCCTTCCCCTACGACGACGCCGGCTACTACCGTAAGTTCAACCGCCACGGTGCCAGCTTCGGCTACAACCTCTCGCTGGGCCCGGCGAGCCTCGCCATCCCGCCCCGTCGCCGAATCGACCTGCGGCAAAGTGAGAGCGAAGTCTTTCTCTTTGCGGATGGCATCCACTTCGATCACAACCCGGTCTTCAACGAAGGTCACTACATCATCTACAACGCCAACCCCATGATGAAATCTGGCTACGCCCATTTTCGGCACGGGGGCACAGCCGATGTGCTCATGCTGGATGGACACGCCGCATCGCAGAAATTGCAGGGCGTGGGCTTCGCCAACGGGTACGAGGTCGGGGGCGGTCCGGCGGGCAACCTGGTGGCCAGCGATGGCTCCAATCGCATCTACGGGTTCAATCCGTAACGCACCGCACCCGGGCTCATGGCCGGTGGCTCGTCGATCGCCCTGTCCGGTGCTGGTGGTGCCCTGTCGGCACCTGGACCAGCCGAGGGTGTAAACTGTATTCATGAGCAAGTCCCCCACCGACCCGCCGACGTCCCCAGGCCAGACCCCCACTTCCCCTTCGACGGGCGGCAAACCTTGGGAACATGCCAAGGCCGGGCAGGGCTCCGGCAGCGACCCGCTGGCGACGCGCTTTGTCGAGTCCATTTCCTACGACCGCCGCCTGTACCGCCACGACATCGCCGGCTCACTGGCGCACGCTGCCATGCTGGCCAAAGTCAACCTCATCACCACAGACGAGTTGCACCAGATCGAGACCGGCCTGCGACATATCGACAGTGAAATCACCCAACAGGGCGACCGTTGGCCCGGCTGGAAGTTTGAGCTCGAAGATGTGCACATGTGCATCGAAGCGGCGTTGATTGAAAAGATCGGCGACCCGGGGCGAAAGCTTCACACGGGTCGAAGCCGTAATGATCAGGTCGCGTTAGACCTCAAGCTCTGGGTCGATGATGCCACGACTGTCATGACCCGTCATCTTCAGGCGCTTGTCGCCGCGTTTCTGGGGCTGGCCAAGCGTGATGGCATGATCGTGATGCCCGCCTACACACACCTGCAGCGTGCCCAGCCGATTGTGGTCGGCGGCGAACTGCTGGCCTGGGTGGAGGCGATGAGCCGGTGCGAGCGTCGGCTGATTTCGATTCGCACAATTTTGCCGCGCAATCCGCTGGGCTCCGGAGCCGTGGCGGGCAGTGGGTTGCCGCTGGATCGCCAAGCTGTCGCAGATGGCCTGCCCTCGCTGGGTGGGCCGACGTCGAACGCCATCGACGCCACCGCCAATCGCGATGCCGCCCTCGACTTCGTCTATCCCCTGGCGATGACCGCCATGACACTTTCCCGCTGGGCTGAACAGTGGATCATCTACTGCTCCAGCGAGTTCGGCTTCATCACGCTCGATGACCGCTACACCACCGGCTCATCCATGATGCCCCAGAAACGTAACCCCGACATGCTCGAACTCATCCGCGGTCGCTGCGGCAATGTGTACGGCAATCTCATGGCGCTGCTGACGATCTGTAAGGGCCTCCCCCTGGCCTACAACCGCGACCTGCAGGAAGACAAACGCCACGTCTTTGCCGCCTTCGACACCGTGCGTGATTGCGTGGATATGGCGACTCGCATCGTCAGTACCGTGCGCTTCAATGAAAAGCGGATTGCCGCCTCGCTGGAAAGAGGCTTCCTGGACGCCACGAGTCTGGCGGACTATCTGGTGACCAAGGGCGTGCCTTTCCGCACAGCTCATCAGGTCGTGGGACGACTGGTTCGCGAGTGCGAGACACGCGGCGTGGAAGCCCTGGCGCAGTTGCCTCTCCAGGACATGCAGGCCATCGAACCCCTCATCACCGAGGATGTCAGCAAGTGGCTTGGTGCCACCAACGTCGTCAACCGCTACCAAACCTACGGCAACGCGGGCGTCAGCGGGTTTACAGAACAACTGAAAGTCTGGGAGCGGCGAATGTCGGTCAAGTGACCTGATGCAGAGATTAGTTTGACCTGATTCAGCGACCGGTGTGACCTGATGCAGAGATCGGTTTAAAGCATGTTGATATTGACTGTACTCAAAGGGCCTGACAAAGGTCGGCGGTTTGTGCTCCCGCTCAACGAGCCGCAGATGATCGGTCGCAGCAGCGAGTCGTTGCCGCTGGCGGATCAGACGATTTCGCGCCGTCACGCCGAGTTGACACCCGACGACGGCCGATGGTTTATTCGTGATCTGCAGAGCGCCAACGGCACGTGGGTCAACGGCCAGCGCGTCATGGACCGCCGGCTCCTGCAGCCTGGCGATCAGATCCGCACCGGCAACACGCTCTTCGTGCTGGGACGTGAAGCGCCCAAGCCCACCCGAACCTACGGCGTCCGCGTCGCCAAGCCCGGCGAGATCGACTCGCACGTCGAGGCCACCGCTGCCAGCAACGATGATTCGATGATCATGGCGGTGCCCGAGCCTTCCGAGGCCGCGGTACTACAACTCAAGGTCATCTATGAGCTCACCACGCTCATCGGCACCATCACCGACCGTCAGCCTCTGCTCGACGAGGTGATGAACGTCATCTTCGAATATTTTCAGGCTGACCGCGGCTTTATACTTCTCCAGGACCGCCCCACCGACCGCCCCGACCCTGTCGTGGTTCGCCATCGTCTGCTGCCCAAGGACAAGCTCGAAGGTCAGATCACCGTCAGTCGCACGATCGTGCAACACGTGCTCAAAAATGCTGAGGGCGTGCTTTCGAGTAACGCCATGAGCGATCGCCGCTTTTCCACGGGCGACAGCGTGCAACGTTATGGCATCCGCTCGGCGCTGTGTGCGCCCATCAAGTTCAAAGATCGCACCTTCGGCGTCGTGTACCTCGACAGCCAGATCGCCAACTACACCTACACCGAAGATCAGTTGCGCCTTCTCACGGCTGTGGGCGTGCAAGTCGGCTTGGCGCTCAACAACGAGATGCTCTACGCCCAGCGCGTCCAACGTGAACGACTGGCGGCTGTCGGGCAGACCGTCGCATCACTCTCACACTCCGTCAAGAACATCATCCAGGGCCTGCGCGGCGGAGCGGAGGTCGTCGAACTCGGACTCCGCAAGGGAAATATGAAGATCGTCGGCGGCGGTTGGGAAATCGTCGCACGCAATCTCGACCGCATCAGCGGCCTGACGATGAACATGCTGGCGTTTTCCAAGCGACGCAAGCCCGAACTGGAAATGACCAATCTCGCTGAGTTGCTGCAGGAAGTCGTGGAACTGGTGCAGCGGCAATTTGACGCTAAGAAGGTGGCGCTGATCACGGAGTTGGACCAGCACCTGCCCCCGGCACCGATCGATCCATCGGGCGTCCATCAGGCGGTGCTGAATCTGCTCAACAACGCCTTGGATGCGGTGCAACCTGAAACCGGCGTGGTGGCGCTGCGATGCAGTTACGACGCGGAGCTTGACACTGTGCGCGTGCAGGTGACCGACAACGGCCAGGGCATCGAGCCGCAGGAGCGTCAGCAGCTTTTTCGGCCGTTCCATTCCACCAAAGGCCAGCGCGGCACGGGCTTGGGTCTGGCGGTCACACGCAAGATCGTCGAGGAGCACGGCGGAACGATCAGTGTTGACAGCACACCAGACCAGGGCACGGTTTTCACCATCGCCCTGCCGACGCAAATAGAAAATGTGCCTGCCAGCACGGAGACCGTTGGCCCCGATCTACACGACGGCAGTGAGGAAGACGATCTGCTGCTTGAGCGCCCGGCGAAGTGATGCCATAAGCCCCCGATGTGGCGGCCGCTGATCTGCCGATCATTCCAGCGCTGCTGGATTCCCGCGATGGTGGACGCGAATGATCCGCGCCAGCGCGGTGCCTAACGACGACGACACCGCGGCGAGCATCTCTACCACGTTGTCATCAAACGGCTCGCTGGCATCGCGAAATACCGTCAGGATCGCCAGCGATTCATCTTCATGGCGGCAAGTCACAGCCACCAGATGATCCCCCTTAAGCAGGTCGAAATCCTCCCCGAAGGTGCCACGCAAGCCGGCATCATCGGTCAGGTGAACAACACCCTCCTGCTCACTGACCCGCGGTGCGACCACATCGGCCATCTGCTGAAGCAGAATCTCCGAAGGCTGCGACTGGCAATCGTAATTGACATAGCCGCCCAGCGAATATTCATCGGCGCTGGAGGGCAGGAAGATCGCGGCATTCGTCGGGCCGACCTTGTCCAGAACGTACTCCATGGACTTGCGAACAAGCTGTTCGAGGTCCAGTTCGTTGCGGATCACGGCATTGAACTCGGTGGACTCGAGCACATGGTGCATCTGGTCGGCAAGGTCCTGATAAGCCGCAACCAAATCGCCGCAGAGTACGTTGACCTGTTGCGAAATTTCTTCGCGGGAGGTGCTGAGTTTGTGGCACATGCGACGAAGGCGACGAACCTTGTCGTTATTGCGCTGCTGAGTCCGCAGACGCTGGGTGATGACTTCAATTCGCTCCTTCAATTCCTGCGCGGTCATCGGCAGCGTCAGGTAATCAATGGCACCGGCGCGGATGGCCTGCACGGCTGTGTCCACGCTGGGCTTGTCGGCAACGATCACCGAAGGCACCGGTTGGCGGCGATGCATCAGTTCACGCGCCAGCGCCAGTCCCGAGCCATCGGCCAGTTGCGCTTGGATGAGCGTCATGTCCATTTCCCGCCGGGTCAACTCCGCCTGCGCTGCACCGATGCCTGCAGCATGGTGGATGGTGAACCCCGCAGAAGGCGCCACCTCAGCAACCAGAGATGCCATCGTCTTATCCACGCCAATCAGCAGCACGTTGAGCAGTCGGGTTTCCTTGCGATGCGAGCGACCGGCCTTGGGCACCGGTGAGCCGACAACAGCGGAAGGTGGCGTGGTTGTCTTAGTGTTTGCTCGTCGCACGGCATGCTCCCAATCATCGTCAAAGGCGATCTTGAAACCCCCCGGGAGGCAAGCGCCCTGCAACCTTCGCAGGCACCGGCGGGGTAACGCCCCCGCAGTCATTGCATCGGCTCTTCAGACATGCGAGTCGAGTGGCACCGTCAAACTTGCTGTCGTTCCTTTTTCCAGCACACTGCGCAACTCCACCCGCCCGCCGTGGCTGGCGGCCATGATGCGGGCACGCGGCAAGCCCAGGCCCGTACGCCGCCCCGCAGCCTTGGCACTGAAAAATGGGTCCATCGCATGCGACAGCGTGTGGTCATTCATCCCCGGCCCATCATCAATAACCTCGATGGTCAGTTGCTTGCGATTCGGGTCGATTTTTCCGTTGACCTTCACGCAAGACCGTGGCGGCGACTGCACCGCATTGAGAACCAATTCTGTAATGGCGCGACCGATCAACTCATCATCGAGATACACCTCATGCGGCGTCTCGGGCAGACGAATGATCAGGTCCAAATCCTCAAGCAGCTTGGGAATATCGGGTTGTTCTCTCGCTGCGGCCACAGCGTTGTTGATCATCGCGTCAAGCGGCACCATGTGGCGCTTGGGCGTGGGTGGTTCAGCATACATCCTCATCCCGGTGATCAGGTCACTGAGCTGATGGGCCTGAGCGACGATGGCTGTGGCAGCCTGATGCTCACGACTTCCCGCGGCGAACCAACTGGCGATCTGTTGTGCCCGCCCGGACACAACGGTCAGCGGGTTGTTCATCTCGTGGGCTGCCCCCGCCGCCATCTCACCGACACGCGCCATCGACTCAGCCTGCAGCAGACGATCCTGGGTCTGCGCCAAGGCGCGATTGGCATCGGCCAGTTCTTCGCCCAGGCGTCGAGCGCCATCGTGCTGTGATGCCGCGGCGATGGCAGCACCCCAAGTGTTGCTCAGCGCCAGGAGTTGCTGCCAAGGCGGGAGCACCGGTCGATCATGCAGCAGCAGCGCAGCCGTGCCCCAACCGCAGCCCAACGGCAGCACCCGCAATTGCCTGAGGTCCGGCGCTTCGGTCATGAAGTCGACGATCCAGGGCATGATGCCCATGATGTTGATGGCTGCGGGTTGCGACGCATCGATGGAGCGAAGATCGGGACAACCCGCGGGCGAATCGACGATGTGGTTATGCGTGGCGCGACCGTCTTCAGTAAATTGGCTGACGATCCAAGGCCCCGTCGAACTCTGACGAATGGTGGCGAAGAAGCCGCGGCCCAGCACCGATCCGGCGCTTTGCACCACCGAGCAGAGCACATCCTCGACACCCCGCCCGGGCATAGCGCCACCGTGAAACGCGGTGATGGCCTCAAGCAATTGCCCCTGCCGCGCCGCGCTGCGACTGCGGCGATCGAGCACGGAGTTGAGCCGCCCGAGCATCTGGTTGGCCTGCTGGATGGAGCGGACATAAAGCTCATGCGAAGGCTCGGCTGACAGGCCCAGCGCTGCATGCCGCTGTTCGAGTTCCTGATGCAGCCCCGCCGCCACGCGATCGACCGAAGCCTGATCGAGGCCGAGGGCGGCGACGAGGTGATTGGGATCGAGGGCGTAGGAGAAGTTGCCGCTGTAACCCAAGTGACTTCGCCGGGCGATCAAGTCCGCCAGTGTGATCAGGCCGATCATGCGACGATGCGCCACTCGGGGGAGCATTTCCAGAGGCGAGCCGTGGAGCCAGATGCAATCCTGCACCACATGCGCCAGTTGCCACTGCTCCGCCAGCCGTTTACCCGCGGTGTGGTGATCCATGCCGATGATGCGGCGTTCAAATTCAGTAATGTTGCCTTGGTTAAGCTCGACAAGTTCGACGACTCGCCCGTAGCTCTTGGGAAGTACATAATCCAGTGCAATCTTGCCCAGGTCATGGAGCAGTCCGCAGACGAAGGCTTCACCGGCGTTGAGATCGGGGGCATTGGCGGCGGTGGCGAGTTGCTCAGCGGCGGTGGCGACCGCCAAACTGTGACGCCAGAACCCCGGCCGATCCAGTTCCACGCCCTCGCCGGATGCCTTTTCACCACCTTCGACATCACTGCGGCTGGCGCGCGACCCGCTGTTGAACATCTCAACAACCTTGATCGAGAGCACCGCGTTGCGAATAGCGTCAAAACCCAACAGCATGACCATACGGTCGACGGTGCAGGCTTCATCGCGAATGCCCAGTTCCGCCCGCCTGCCCATGCTCAGAATCCTAGCGGTCAAAGCCGCATCGGCCTGGATGATCTGCACCACTTCACGGGCGTGGCTGTCGTCATCAGTCGTCAGTGCCAGCAGCCGCGTGGCTACTGCAGGCAACGTGGGCAGCGATTCGATTTGACGCAGGATCAGTTCGACTCGCCGCGTGCGTGTCGGATCCGATTCAATCTGCGGTGAAAGCACCGTGGACATTACCTCTCCGTGGATGGCCCCGGCCCGTGGACTTTGAGCCTCACCTCGGCCTGCATACGCTCACACTTCCAGAAGTTCGCCGATACGACTGATCAGCTTGTCGATGTTGAACGGCTTCTTGACGAACTCATCAGCACCTGCCGCCATCAGATCGTCAATGTCTTCCTTCTTCACCACGCCTGAAACGATAATGATGCGTGTCTTGGCCAGTTCCGGAATCTGACGAATGGTTCGGCAGACCAGGTTGCCGTTGATATCCGGAAGCATGTAATCCAGCAGAATCAGATCGGGACGGAACTGCTGGGTCAGCACCCCCGCGTCATAGCCGCTGGCAGCCGTGCGGACGTCAAACCGGCCATCGCGCGACAGTACATCCAAAAACAACTCCACAATCTGCTCATCATCATCCACCACCAGCAGACGCTTCTTGCCCGTGTCGAGCAGGTCCGTCGGGATGTTGTTGGCACGCATGAACTTCAACAACTCATCACGCGGTATCCGTCGAAACCGGCTGCCCGGCACGCGGAAACCACGCAGACGGCCCGCGTCAAAACAGCGGATGATCGTCTGCTGCGAGACCTTGCAGATCTCCGCAGCTTCACCTGTTGTAAAGACCTGCTTGTCCTTTAATGCGGCGACGGTTAGATCGTTAATCATGGATGTCATGTCCGTTCCCCTTTCCTGACCGGCGTGGACCGCGATGCCCAACTCACCGGCGCAGATTGCCCACCTTTACAATCGGGAGACGGAGTCACCGGCTTAAGATGCAAACGCTGGATATCACCAAATGGCGTTATTCGATGGGAAAACCAATGTATGTGAGGCCACCGCGCAGAGACATGAACCGACACCTTTCCATCCTATGCAACCTGCTCATCCGCGCCAGATAAATCACGGCGTCGGTTGCCGCGTGTCTTCACGCACCTCGTTACGGCGTCGCTGGGCTTCGTCCATCTGCTGGCCCGTCGGGCTGCGGCCGGTGTCCATCATCTGCACAAAGCAGTCAAAGAGATAGCGGGCATCGTGCGGCCCGGGCGAAGCTTCCGGGTGATACTGCACCGCAAAGATTGCCTTGTCATCGCAGCGGAAGCCTTCGAGCGTGCGATCGTTGAGGTTGATGTGCGTGGCCTCACCGCCCACCTTGCTCAGCGAATCAGCATCGACAGCAAAGCCGTGATTCTGACTGGTGATTTCAACCTTCTGCGTGTGCAGGTTCTGGACAGGTTGATTCCCGCCACGGTGGCCGAATTTGAGTTTGTATGTCTTGGCACCCAGCGAAAGCGCCAGAAGCTGATGGCCCAAACAGATGCCGAAGATCGGCAACTTGCCGTGAAGCTTTTTGAGATTCTCGACCGTGGCGGTGACCGCAGCCGGGTCGCCCGGGCCGTTGCTGATAAAGAGGCCCTTGGGGTTGTACTTGAGTATTTCCTCGGGCGATGCATCGTACGGCAACACCGTCACATCGCAGCCTGAATCGACCAGGTTACGCAGGATGTTACGCTTGGCACCGCAATCCAACGCCACCACCTTGCAGCGCTGCGCAGGCGGGGGAACCTCCCCGTGGATCGGCGTCCACTGGCCCACACCTTCGTCCCATCGCGACGCCTCCCGCGGTGCCACCGTCTCCACCAGATTCCGCCCCACCAGCCCCGGCGAAGCCTTGGCTAAATCCACCAACTCAGCATCGCTCACCTCATCGAGCGGCATGGTCGAAAGCACACCGTCCATCGCGCCGTCGATGCGGAGCTTGCGTGTCAGGGCCCGCGTGTCGATGCCCGTGATGCCCGTGACGCCGTGAGACGCCAGCCATTCCTCGACGCGTGCCGTCGCCCGATAGTTGCTGGCGATATTGGACAATTCACGGACCACGAAACCTCGCACCTGCGGGCGGGCGCTTTCGAGGTCAGCCTCGTTAACGCCGTAATTCCCGATCAGCGGGTAGGTCATGGTGACGATCTGCCCCGCGTAGGAGGGGTCGGTGAGAATCTCCTGATAACCCGACAGCGAGGTGTTGAAGCAGACCTCGCCATCGACGTGGCGTGGCTGAGTGTTTCCAAAGGCGCTACCGAGAAAGACGCTGCCGTCTTCGAGCGCCAGGCGGGCGGGAACGTGCGTGGGGTGGCTCATGGTGCGGGATTATACGGGCTTGGCGCTCATGGGGCGTGGCACAACTCTGAACAGGGCACCCAGCCACGGCCCACCGCAACCTGACATCGCCCACAGGCGCCCCAACAGCCTGCGGCGGCTCCCCGGCTACAACCCCCTTCAACTCCCCCGCCGCGCAAAAACACAAGATTCTCTAACAGCTTGATTTCGACAGCTAAGGTATCATGGAGGGTTTGCGTTACCCGAGTCACCCGCTCGCCGAGAAGCACCACGATGAATGACCGTACCGCCGTTGATCCAACCGTCACTAAGCCCTCGACCCCACCTTTGGCCAACGACGCCGGCGCTCGTACTCCCGCCGCCCATGCGACCCCGCCCACGCCACCGTCGGCCGCGAACACGCCCGCATGGGCCATCGAAGATTCCACCAAGCTCTACGGCATCGAGAACTGGGGTAAACGCTACTTCTCCATCAATGACGCCGGGCATGTCGTGGTCCACCCCACCGGTGATCGCAAGCATCAGATTGACCTCAAGCAACTCGTCGAAGACTTGCGCCAACGTGACATTCAGTTGCCAATCCTGCTGCGCTTCACGGATATCCTCAAAGACCGCGTGACCCACGTCCACGATGCCTTCGCCAATGCCATCAAGGACAACAACTACCAGGGCAGCTACCGCTGCGTGTACCCGGTGAAGGTCAATCAGCAGCGACACGTGGTCGAAGAAATTCTGGACTTCGGCAGGCCCTACGGCTTCGGACTCGAAGCAGGATCCAAGCCCGAACTGCTGGCGGTTATGGCGCTGGTGGAAGACTCCACCACGCCCATCATCTGCAACGGCTTTAAGGACGACGAGTTCATCGAGGCTGTCATCCTCGCGACCAAGGTCGGCAAGAACATCATCCCCGTCGTCGAAAAGTTCAGCGAACTCGAACTCATCGTCAAATACGCCAAGATGCACAACGTGCGCCCGTCCGTGGGCGTGCGCGTGAAACTGGCCGCCAAGGGTGCCGGGCGTTGGGAGCAATCCGGCGGGGTCCGCTCCAAGTTTGGGTTGTTCATCAACGAAGTCGTCGATGCACTCGCCTACCTGAGGCAACACGACCTGGGCGACTGCCTCAACCTCCTGCACTTCCACCTGGGAAGTCAGATCAACAACATCCGCGCCATCAAAAACGCCATCATCGAACTAGTCCGCGTTTACGTCGAGATGCAGCGACTTGGCGCGGGCCTGCATTACATCGACGTCGGCGGCGGACTCGGCGTCGATTACGACGGCTCCAAAACCAACTTTGAAAGCAGCATCAACTACTCGTTGCAGGAATACGCGAACGACGTCGTCTTCCACGTCAAAACCATCTGCGACGATGCCGACGTCGAGCACCCCACCATCATCAGCGAATCCGGCCGCGCCATGGTCGCTCACCACAGCGTGCTGGTGTTCAACGTCTTGGGATGGAGCGGCTTCGGACGCTTCGAAGTTCCCAAGGAGCTTCCCGAAAAGGAACGCTACGCGCTGCCCACGCCCGTCAAGCACCTCTTTGACACATACCACGGCCTGACGGAGCAGAACTTCGCCGAGTGCTACCACGACGCCCAGCAGGCCAAGGACGAAGTCCTCCACCTGTTCAACCTCGGCTATTGCAGCCTGCTCCACCGCAGCCTGGCGGAACGACTGTTCTTCGCCATCTGCTCGCGCGTTCTGAGAATCGTCCGCACACTCGAGTACGTGCCCGAGGAGTTCGCAGGCCTGGAACTCATGCTCTCGGATACCTACTTCTGCAACTATTCCATCTTCCAGTCCATGCCCGACTCATGGGCCATCGACCAGCTCTTCCCCATCATGCCCATCCATCGCCTCGAAGAGAAGCCGATGTTCCGAGGCATTCTGGCGGATATCACCTGCGACTCTGACGGCAAGATCGACCGCTTCATCGACCGCCGCGATGTCAAGCACGTGCTGGAACTTCACGAATACACCGGCAACGACTACTACCTGGCGGCATTCCTCGTCGGGGCGTATCAGGAAATCCTGGGCGACCTTCACAACCTGCTGGGCGACACCAATGCCGTACACATTCGCCTGGGCGACGACGGCCACGCCATGATCGAGGAAGTCATTGAGGGCGATACGGTGCGTGAGGTGCTCCAATATGTGCAGTTCAGTGCTGACGATTTGATGCGCACCATGCGTAAGAGCGTGGAAAAAGCCCTGCGTGAAGGCAAGTTGACCCTCGACGAAAGCCGCCTGCTGCTGCGCTTCTACGAAAACGGGCTAAAGGGCTACACCTATCTCGAGTAGCGCCATGGGATCGCCCGCCACCAGTCCCACATAGATCCACGGGCATTGGTCTGATCGGCCAAGGTTCAACTTTGGAAAAAGTCTTGACTGTTATGCATTCGGATGTATAATTGTCTTGCATTCGAATGTATGACGCGGTATGGACTCGGCCAATAATGATACAAACATACCAAAATAAACGGGTTACAGCTTACGACGTGGCCAAAGTGTCCGGCGTCTCGCAACCCACCGTCAGCCGCATCCTTGGCGGTCAGGCTGGCAAGTACCGCCAAGCCACGCAACTCAAGGTCCACGAAGCCGTCGTCCGCCTCGGCTACCGACCCAGTGCAGCCGCTCGAACCACCCGAACGGGACGCTTCGGTGCCATCACCTTGCTCCTGAGCACCGGTTACGGCCGAAGCAATGTCCCCACCGACCTGTTCAACACTGTTCTCGACCTCCTGGCGCCACGCAATCTCAGCCTCATGGCCGTCAAACTTCCCGATGATCGACTCATCGACGAAGCCTACGTGCCACGAATTCTGCGCGAAACCAACAGCGACGGCCTGATCATCGACTACACCCACGCCATCCCCCGAAGGCTCATCGACTTGATCGATGAGCACCAGATCCCCGCGGTGTGGCTCAACTCAAAGCAACCCTACAACTGCGTCCGACCCGATGATATGGAGGCTGCTCAACGCGCCACCCGGCACCTGCTCGAACTGGGGCATCGCCGCATCGCCTACGCGGATTTTTCCCACGGCTCGGACTTTCCCACGCCGCACTACAGCGTCGCCGACCGCGAGGCCAGTTACCGCCAGGAAATGATTCAGGCTGGGCTAACCCCTGTGGTCATTCGCGGCCAGGGGTTTGATGTGCCCTCGTCGGCGCGCTGTGCCAACGCCCGTGCTATCCTCGAACAAGCCGACCGCCCCACCGCAGTCCTCTGCTACTCAGCCAGCACCACCACGCCGTTTTCAGTCAGTGCCGCCAGTCTGGGTATGACGGTGCCTGGCGATCTGTCGGTGATGTCGTTTGACGATGAGGCCAAGCGTCCCGTTGACACACTGGTCACGACGATGCTGGTGCCACAGGTCGAACTCGGCCGCGCTGCTGTTGAGCTGCTGATTCAGTGCATTGCTCTTCCGCGACAGAATCACGACTGCCAACTGATCACATTTGGTTTCGAGGCCGGTGCAACCGTATCCGCCCCGGCCACCATCCGGTCCTCTCAGTGAAAAGGAGCTTCGAACATGAACGGCCAACACCATATTCTGCGACTTGGAGCTATCGCGGCCATCGCTACGGCCGGGCTGCTGCTGCCGGTCGTCGCGGCCGACGCCGCAACCCTCGGCTACTGGCGTTTTGAAAACGGCGCCGACGTCGGCGAAGCCACTATCGGCCCCGATGTTTCCGTGACAGGTGGGGCAGTCTCGTCCATTGCCATCCCCGGCACGGGAGGGGGCAGTGATTATTTCAATCCCGTACCCCAGACCTCTGCGAGCAATACCCAGATGGCAAATTTTGGCTCCAGTGCGGGCCAATTGGGGGTAAGTATCGGCGCTTCGGGGCTCAACGCGACCACATTTACGGTGGAGGCCCTTTTCACCGCCGGGGCTGGCAACTCGACGTACAACAACTATCTGGTCTCCTCGTGGCAAACGGCGGGTAACGACCGATCATGGGCGGTGGGACTGGCTCGGCCCTCCGGAGCCGCGCCTGGCAGCACTTCAAACAACGAACTGTTCGTGCTGCACGACGATGATGGCTCGGGCACCAACGTTCTGGGCACCGGTCAGATCATTACTCGCGGAGAGGATTACTACGTGGGCATCGCGTTTGACCAAACCACCACGACCTGGACCTATTATCTGAAAAACCTTACCACGGACTCCACACTTTTGTCGGGCACGATCTCGGGGGCAGCGATCCACGATCCGGGAACGGATGGCCTGTTTCAAATCGGCAGAATTGGCCCTGAAACGACCACCACCAACCGATGGAACGGCTTGATCGACGAGGTCCGGTTCTCCAACGCCGTTCTGTCGGAAAGCCAACTCCTGGTGAGTGTTCCCGAACCCGCATCCCTGGCGCTGCTGGGCCTCGGCGGCATGCTGATGCTGCCGCGGCGAAGGGGTCACTAACAATTCGGCTTCAACGCCGGTGCGACCGTATCCGCCCCGGCCACCATCTAGTCCACTTTTGAAAAGGAGTTTCGAACATGCAACGAACACAAAACACTCTGCGACTTGGAACCATCGCGGCCGTCGTCACGGCGGCCATGACCTCGGGTGCGACCTCGGCAGCCACGCTCTACTTTGACACCAACGGTGCCACCAATGGGCTGGGGGGGAGTGGCTCGGCCTCCTGGAGCACCTCTGTCGGCGCTTGGCAGACCACGACCTCGCCGGGTACAGCCGCGCCGGGCGTTTGGATCGATGGGTCCGATGCCTACTTCCATGATTCGTCTAAAACCGCCAATGTCTCGGGCACCGTCGAAGTGGGCGACATCAGTGCGACAGCTGGGGGGTCCAATCAGAACAAGAATATCACCAGCACAGGCACAGTTCGATGGGGCGGCGATATCGTCATTGATGTGGCTGGCAACGCCCCCAATTTGACCATCAGCAACTCCGGTGGACTTATTCTGACGAGTGGCGGCCTCCAGGATATCGCCTACAACCGAATCGGTGGCTCCACTAACAGCAGTACGGTGACCATCAGCGCCGACATAAGCGAATCAGTCGCGGGCAGCGGACTGAATCTGACCAAACTGCCCAACACCTCATCCGGCATCATTACCCTCGTGCTTTCCGGCGATAATTCATATACGGGCGGCACCACGCTGACCCGCGGTGTCCTCAGGGCGGAGAGTGACAATGCTCTGGGTACCGGCGACGTCACCATCGCTGCCAGCCAAACCTTGACGCTGCAGAACGCAACGCTCAATGACTACATTGACGACACCGCAAACCTCATTCTCAACAACACGGCGACGATTAACCTGAATTTTGTCGGCACGGACGTCATCGGCGGATTGTCATTCGATGGCGGTACGACCATTCTCACTTCCGGTCTCTTCAACAGCACGAGTCATCCATCGATCTTTTCCGGGACCGGTAGCCTTCTGGTCGTCATCCCCGAGCCAGCATCCCTGGCGCTGCTTGGCCTCGGCGGCCTGCTGATGCTACCGCGGCGACGTAGGGGCAACTGAACCATCAAGCTTTCCACCGCCGACCTGGAAACGGGTCGGCGGTGATTCCCCGGGCTACGGGATCAATCGCCATGCAAAAAAGAAAAAACGCCTTCACCTTAATCGAGCTCCTGGTGGTCATTTCGATCATCGCGCTGCTCATCGCCCTGCTCCTGCCAGCGCTGACCAACGCCCGGGAAACTGCCCGAACCGTGGCGTGCGCAAGTAACCAGCGACAGATCGGCAACATGTTTCACGCCTATGCCGGAGGCAACCGCGAGACCATGCCCAATCGCCAAACCGATTTCAGCGCACCGCAGGGCGAAGAAAAACGATGGGATTGGCGACAGTGGATGGTCAACGACAGAATCATCGACGACCGCGCCAACATCGGCAGCACCAAGAGCAGCAAACGAATCCTCTTCTGCCCGACCAACACCACCAACGACAGCTACCCCAACACCAATCTGGGCACAGCCGGGGCTTTGGGCGGCGGGTCAGTCAACGGTGCCACCCCTTACTACGGCACGCCGCGATATCACTTGTTCACCTGGGTGAAACTCAGCAACATCAACCGGCCTAGTGCCACCATCGTCGTGATGGAAGGCAACACCTGGACCACTGACGGGAACCAGTATGAAAAAATCAACCAGTGGATCACATGGCTGCATCTGGAGTCGTCCAATTTCCTTTGGATTGATGGCCACGTCGAGCGCAAACCCGATGGCTGGCTCCTGACCCGCGGTGCGGGAACCCCCAGCACACCCGACTACGGCTACTGGGCCCGGGCTAAGAAGTGACGGTGCCGCGCTGGGCAACGTGCAACGAGGAAGAAACGCCTTCATGTTGCATATCATGTTCTGTTCAGACATGTCCTGATCATCAATGATCTGAGCCGTGCTACCCGTCAATGACTTAGCGAGAAGGCATAACTCGATTGGAGCAAACGATGCGAGTGGATGTATTCTTACTTACAGTTCTGAGCATCGTGGCACTGACTCTGGTCTCGCAGCACGTCACCGCGGCCGCCCCCTCACCTGACGCCATGCCCAACCCGACCCCTGAGCAGATTGACGCCGCCAATGCCGCGGTTCTCGAAGCGGGCCAGGGCGGGATGGTCTTCCCCGCCGACAGCCGCGTGGCCAACGTTAAAGCGTTCGGCGCCAAGGGCGATGGCGTCCACGATGACACCGCTGCGTTTCAGGCAGCGCTTCAGAACCCACCCAAAAACCGCCTCATCTACGTTCCCAACGGCACCTACCTGATTGGCGATACACTCCGCTGGGGCGAGCGACAGACGCGGCAGATCCTGCAAGGCCAGAGCCGCGACGGCGCGATCATCAAGCTCAAGGACGGCTGCCCAGGCTACGATGATCCGACTCAACCCAAGGCAATGGTCTGGACCGGTCAAGCCCCGGCGCAACGCTTCCGCAACGGCATCTTTAACCTCACCTTTGACACCGGCAAGGACAACCCCGGCGCCATCGGCGTGCAGTTCATCGCCAACAACTCCGGCAGCGTCAAGGACGTGCTGATTCGTTCTGGCGACTCCACCGGACGGGGCGTGATCGGCTTGGACCTGGGTTACACCAACGAGCAAGGCCCATGCCTGATCAAGCGGGTCACCGTCGAAGGTTTTGATACGGGCGTGTTCGCCAAACACGCAGTCGATGGTGTCGTAGCGGAGCACATCACGCTGCGCGGCCAGCGCGTCGTCGGCTGGCTCAACGGTGGCCAGTGCGTCTCGCTGCGCGGCCTCAAGAGCACCAACGCGGTGCCCGCCTACCACAACCGTGAGCAAGCGAGCCTGACAGCGATGATCGACAGCGAGTTGATCGGCACAGGTGACGCTGCCAACGTGCCCGCGATCATCAACAACCGCGGCCTGTTCGCACGCAATGTCAAAACCACGGGATATAAGATCGCCGTGGAAAATACCGACGGCACCAAACAGAACGCCCAAGGGCCCGACATCAAGGAGTTCGTCTCGCACGAGGTGTTGACGCTGGGGAAAGGATCGTCCACGACTTCGCTCAACCTGCCGATTCAGGAGACACCCGAGATCGCGTGGGGCGATCCTTCGAAGTGGGTCAGCATCACCACCTACGAGCCAGTTCCGGTCGAGATCACGCGTCCCGATGGCAAGGTCAGCCAAGCTCAGGACTGGAGCCCAGCCCTGCAGCAGGCCATCGACAGCGGGGCGCGAACGGTCTATGTGCCGCATCGCACCCGGGGCACCATCACGCTGCTCAGTGATGTGATCGTACGCGGCAACGTCGAACGCATCATCGGCCTTGAGAGCGAGTTCCGCGGCATCTACGGCCCACTCGACACCGGACATAAACTCACCATCATCACCCGCAATGACAAGCCGCTGGTCATCGAGCGCTGCGATGCGATGTACACCGGCATCCAGTTCCGCCATGAGGGCAAAGGCCAACTGGTACTCCGGCACCTCTCGATGAACGAATACAACAGCGTCACCAAGACCCAAGGCTCTGGCGACCTGTTCATCGAGGACTTCGCGTTCGGCGGCGGGCTCTTCATCGAAGGCGGCAACGTCTGGGCTCGCCAGTACAACCCCGAAGGCGAAGCGCTGAAAATCAAGACCGACAACGTGGGTGGAAACCTGTGGGTTCTGGGATTGAAAACCGAAGGCGACACCCAGCTTGTCAACACCCGCAACGGTGGCCGAACCGAAATCGTCGGTGGGTTCATCTACGCCAACAAAGCCAACGATCCCGACAAGGTGATGTTCAGGGTCGACGCAACGTCGTCGCTATCCTTCACCGTCGGTGAGTGGGTTCTACGCAAGCAGCCGTTCAACCTGGTGAAGGAGATCCGCGGCGATGAAGAACGGATTCTCAAACACGGCGAAGCCTACGGTCGCGGCCAAGGCAGCATGATTCCGCTTTTCGTGGGACGCCCTGCTCCCAAGCCGTAGCATTCAATCGCCGCATAACGCTTTCCGCGACCATGTTCCATCGCTTGCCATGCATCGCAGCCTTGGGGTTGTGCTGGTTGAAGAGATGATGCGCCATCGGCGGCTTTCTGCGTACAGACCTCCAACGCACTTGATCTATATTGTTGACATATGAGCTACTCATTTCTGGCGTGTCTGTTGGTTTCCTTGCTGCTAGTCACTGCGGTCAAAGCGGACGACCCCGCGCCCGCCGCTGGCGAGGTGCTTTGGGCCAACAGCTTCGATGACGAAAAGGAACTTGGCCAAGGGGCGGGCGAAATCATCGCCAAAGACGATCGCAAGGCGGTGCTGGAAATCACCAAGGCCACGACCGCAGACTCAGCCCTGCGCACCTTCAACCTGCCCGTGGAGCGCCTGCGCGGGCGATGGGTCTATCTTTCCGCCGATGTCATGGCCAAGGATGTCAGCGCCAAGCCAGTGGACTGGAACGGCGTCAAGGTAATGCTGAAAATCGACACTCCCGCGGAAACGCACTGGCCCATGATTCCGTTGCCCGTCGGGTCGTTTGACTGGCGGCGGCCCTCGATGCGGGTGCTGATTCCGCCCGATGCCTCGGCGATAACGCTTGTCCTGGGGCTGGAGCAAGTCAGTGGTGGAGCATGGTTCGCCAACCCGCGGCTGACGCTGGGCAAAGCGGTCATCACCACGCCGGCCGCTTCGCCCGACAAGCCCATATTCAAGGGCCATGATCTGCCCGCCTTGCGCGGGGCCATGGTTCACCCGCAAATCAAACGTGAGGATCTGGGTGTTCTTGCCGATTGGGGCGGCAACCTCATCCGCTACCAACTGCTGCACATCCCCAAACCCCAGTCCCAATACGATCCGGCTACCTACGACCGCTGGTTAGAGGGGGAGCTCAAATACCTCGATGGGGTGTTGACATGGGCCCGCGAGCTTGGTGTCAAGGTCGTTGTCGATCTTCACTCGCCGCCGGGCGGCGCTATCGGCGGCAACACCGCAACCAATGCGTCGGGCCCGTTTTGGACCAACCCCAAGGCACAAGCCCACTTCGTCAAGGCCTGGCAACTCATCGCTCAACGCTACAAGGGCAACGAAGTGATCTGGGGATTCGATCTGCTCAACGAGCCCGAGGACCGCAGCGTGATCGAGGGCTGCGAGGACTGGCAGGCGCTGGCGGCCCGCGCCGGCAAGGCCATCCGACAGATCGACCCCCAACGCACGTTGATTGTCGAGCCCAACGCCTCGGGCGGGCCGCAGGGCTTCATCGGTTTTGAGCCGCTTGACCTGGAGCGCGTCGTCTATAGCTTCCACGTGTATTCGCCCATGGAGTTCACGCACCAAGCCCTGGATGCCCCGGCTGATCCGGTCACCTACCCCGGCCGTATCGGCCAACAGATGTGGGACAAGGCCGCGCTGGAGGCCCACATGAAGCCCGCCATCGATTTTGCCCGCAAGCACCGCGTGCATCTCTATGTCGGCGAGTTCAGCGCCATTCGCTGGGCGCCCGGCGCTGCCCAATACCTCACGGACCTGACGAGCATCTTCGAAGCGAACGGCTGGGACTGGAGCTATCACGCCTTCCGCGAGTGGCACGGCTGGAATCTTGAACTGGGCCCGGATCGCAGCGACCAGCGCCCCACCGCAGCGCCATCCGATCGCCTGGAGGTGATCAAGCGATGGTTGGTCAAGAGCCACCGCGCGGTATCAATCGCGCGACGCTATCCCGCCGGCAGCGTGATTGATGTCACCCAGCCGCCCTACCTGGCCGTGCCTGACGACGGCCGCAACGACAGCCCCGCGATTCAGCGTGCTATTACTGATCACATCGGAACCGGCCGCATCCTCTATTTCCCCGCCGGAATCTACGATATCCAGCAACCCCTGCTTGCCAAGGAAGTCGGCGGCAAATGGCAGGCAAGGTTGAACCTTCAGGGCGAGTCACGCGAGAAAACCATTCTCCGCCTGACGGATCGCAACCCCGCGTTTGCCGACGCATCGACGCCCGCAGCGGTCATCACCACCGGCTCAGTCGAAGAGCCCGGCGATTCGCCCGATGGTGGCGGCAACAAGGCCTTTGGCAATTACATCCGCGACATGACCATCGACACCGGCTCGGGCAATCCCGGCGCCAAGGGCATCGATTGGGCAGTGAGCAACTTCGGAGCCATCAAGAACGTCTCGGTCCGCTCCGGCGACGGCCAGGGCTCCGTCGGTATCTCGATCGCCCGCCGAATCCCCGGCCCGGGACTGATTCAACACGTCAGTGTGGAGGGGTTTGACATCGGCATCGATGTGGCAGACGTCCAATACGGCATCACCATGGACGATGTAACCCTTCGCAACCAAAAGGTGGCCGGCATACGTGTGGATATCAACGTCCTGCACATCCACAAACTTTCAAGCGTCAACCGTCAGCCGGCGGTCGTGGGCACGGGCGCCCAGAGCGTATTGACCCTCATTGATGCCAGCCTGACCGGCGGGAGGGAAGATCAACCCGCCATGGCTTGGGCAGGCAGT
Source organism: Phycisphaeraceae bacterium (assembly GCA_041736565.1). GTDB lineage: Bacteria > Planctomycetota > Phycisphaerae > Phycisphaerales > Phycisphaeraceae > JBBDMX01. Next base: position 46,361 of record JBGSTK010000120.1, read on the forward strand.
CTCCTGCTGCGCGACATCAACACGCAAGGTTATGCCCGGGCCGTGCGCCGCGGGGGTGTTGATCTGGAGAGTGCCGATATTGCGCAATATGTCTGGCCCGCGCCGCTGGGGGCGGGTGATCCAGGCGTCGCCGATTCCACCACCCTACTTCCCATCAGTTCAGCGCCAGAAGTCTGGGAGTCCGACCTGTCGCAATGGGCCGCAGTGGGCCCACGCCGGGGTGATGAATCCGATGACACGGCCGCCATCCAGCGCGCCATCGACTCGGGCAAGCGCGTGGTCTACTTTGTCAATGACCGCACCTACTTCATCAGCGATACGCTGGTTATCCGCGGTGCCGTGCGGCATGTGCTGGGTATGGGCTCGGAGATCAGTCTCGGGGCCGCCGAAAAGCCGTTTGGTGACATCGCGAACCCCCGCCCTTTGTTTCGCATCGATCCCACCGATCACGCCACGCTCGTTATCGAGCTTCTGTTCTTCAACGCCCAGTACCCCGGCGAGGTGATCTTTGAGAACAACTCGCCGGTCACCGTCGCCATCAAGCACTGTGGCGGATGGGTCGGCGCCGCGGGTCACCGACGCGGCTATCGCAATACGCCGCAGGCGACAGGCCCGTTGTTCATCGAAGATGTCTATCTCCCAGGCTGGCACTTCACCCGCCAACACGTCTGGGCACGACAGCTCAATCCCGAAAACTTCGATGGCGACGGCACCGAAGCCCAGGTGCTAAACGAAGGGGGACGTCTCTGGATCCTTGGCTTCAAGACCGAAGGCCCGGCACCCTTCATCAGCACCACCAATCACGGCATGACCGAACTGCTCGGCGGTTACAACTACATCTCGGCCACCGCAGCGCCCAGCGTGCCAATCAAGTCCGTCCCCTACCTCAGCGCCAAATCCCAAGTCGCCTTGACCTTCGTGACCGACAACTACCGCAAGAGCGATTATGAGGTCTACGTCCGGCAAACGCAGCAGCCCAATGCCCAGTGGACCGGCGCCCAGCTCTGGCACCGCAATGGCGGGAACGACGACGGTTGCCATGTCGTCCCTCTCTTCCGTAGCGGTGAGCACATCGACGCCCAGGACCAATAACGACGGCAGCTCGTCCTCAGAAAACACTAACTATTTTCTACGTTTTACCCTTGTTCCCGCTTGGTACACGTTAGGTGTTGAACTGAGGCCCCGGGGTAGGAAACAACGATCTGTGGGCCCCTCGTCATCGATGACATGTCGATGACGAGGGGTATTTTGTTGCCTTTCGCATATCGCACGTTACGCATGGCCCCGGCTTCCGGCGGCCGATTCCCGCTTGTGTGCTTTATGAGCGACAATGACCGATAATAGCGGCAACTATGGATGCATTTGTCATACACGGCGGCAGGCGGCTACGGGGTCGCGTTCGGGTTCACGGCTCCAAAAACGCGGCACTGCCGCTCATGGCGGCAGCTTTGCTCACCGATGAGCCGGTGATTTTACGCGATATTCCCGACCTTTCCGACATCCGCAACATGTGTCGGCTCCTCGAAAGCCTGGGCTGCTCGTGCCAATGGTCCAAGGATGACACTGGCGTCAACGTGCTAAAGCTCCATGCGGGCGATGCCAGCAAGGTGTTGGCGCATTACGACATCGTAAGGACAATGCGGGCAGGCATTTGCGTGCTGGGGCCACTGATCGCAGCCAGAGGCAAAGCCAAGGTGTCAATGCCCGGCGGGTGCGCTATCGGTGATCGGCCGGTCGATCTCCACCTCCGCGGTCTGCGGGGCATGGGCGCGGGAATCACGCTGGAAGAAGGCTACATTGTCGCCGAGGCCCCGGGCGGGCGGCGAGGGCAACTCCATGGTGGACGCGTATTTATGGGCGGGCCGTTTGGCTCCACGGTGCTGGGGACCGACAACATCCTCTGCGCTGCGGTCCTGGCGGACGGGACGACGATTATCGAATGTGCCGCCTGCGAACCCGAGGTCGTGGACCTGGCGGAAATGCTCATCGCCATGGGTGCCCGAATCCACGGTGCTGGTGGGCCACGCATCATCGTCGAAGGCGTAAGTGCCCTCCATGGCGTGGATTACACCGTCATGGCCGACCGCATCGAAGCGGGCACCTACCTCATGGCCAGCGCCATCACCAACGGCGAAATCACCCTGGAAAACTGCCCCACCGATGCGCTCACCGCTGTGCTGGATCGACTCGCGGAAATCGGCGTCGAAGTCGAAGATTTGGCTGTCCCAACCACCGCACTACCCCCCCATATAACCCCCACTACCCCCCCTGTACCCCCCACCAACTCGCACCAACCCCCCCGCCATTCGCCCCAATCCGAAAACGGAATTGCCGCCAGCACCGCGCTGCTCGACAACCGACTTCGCCAAACCGTGCGCGTCAGCGCTGCTCGCAGACTCCAACCCGTGCAGGTCGTCACTCAACCCCACCCCGGCTTCCCCACCGATCTCCAGGCGCAGATCATGGCACTGTTGTGCCTGGCGGATGGGAACTCCGTGGTGACTGAGAAAATTTTCCCCGACCGCTTCATGCATGTCGCTGAGTTGCTGCGCATGGGTGCCAGTCTCATCCGCAACGGTGCCAGCGTGCTGGTGAGCGGGACCAATCGGCTGGTGGGCGCGCCTGTCATGGCCAGTGACCTGCGTGCCTCGGCGGGGCTGGTGCTGGCGGGGCTGGCGGCCAAGGGTGTCACCACCGTCAACCGCGTTTACCACCTCGACCGCGGCTACGAACGCATGGAACTCACCCTCCAGGCACTGGGGGCTGACATCGAGCGCGTGGATGTGAAGGGAAGCTGATCGTCGTACACTAGGGCCATGAGTACTCCGATCGATGCACGCCTGCTGGCCAGTCTCGTGTGCCCGCTGACACGATCGCCCCTCAAACTCGAAGGTGAAGAGCTTGTCGCCACCGTTGGCGGCTTGCGTTATCCCATCCGCGAAGGCATTCCCGTCCTGCTCGTGGAGGAAGCCAAGCTTCCGCAGGGCGTCGCATCGCTCGATGAATTCAAACGCAAGTTCGCCCAGCAGATTCCGAGTACCTGATCTTAGGGAGGGCCTGCGGATCATCGCTTGAACCGCTTCAATGCTCCGCTTTCCAGAACAGCGTTGCAGTACGTCCGTGGTGAGTTAATCGATCCTGTTTTCCAAAAGGTTACACATGCCCTTCCGCACGAGTCCGCCCAAGACACCCCTTCGTCGTGAAGACAGCTACTTCGGCATTCACATCGATCTGCACCCCGCCTCTTCGGACACCGAGTTGGGCGCGCAGGTCACACCCGCGATGGTTCGGCGACTGATCCGCACCGCCATGCCCGACTACGTCCAGTACGACTGCAAAGGGCACGGGGGCCTGCTGGGTTACCCGAAAAGCAATGTCAGCGCCACGCCGCCGGGAATGACCGCGGACCCCCTGGCGATTTTCCGCAAGGAGACACGGGATGCGGGCGTCGCGCTCTTGATGCATTTTTCCGGCGTCTGGGACGGCGTGGCATGCAATGATCACCCCGAGTGGCGAACGGTGCCAGCACCGGGTAAGGAATTGTCGGGCAAGGACACCGGCATCACCAGCACCTTTAGCCCCTACGTCACAGAGCGGCTCATTCCGCAGATGAAGGAGATCATTGATCGCTACGACGTCGATGGCTTCTGGGTGGACGGCGAATGCTGGGCGCTGCTGGTGGATTACTGCGATGAGGCGATCAAGCAGTTTAAGGATCGCACCGGGCAGGACACTCCCCCCGCGGCGCATGGCGAACCTTACTGGCATGAGTGGATGAGTGTGCAACGTGATCAGTTTTTCAAGTACATGCGCACGTACATGGATGCGATTCACGCTTACAAGCCGGGGATTCAAATCGCCAGCAACTGGCTCTACAGCTATCACGCGCCGGAGCCTGTGAAGCTGGCAGTTGATTTCGTGTCCGGCGATTATGCAGCCAACAACGCGGTCAACACAGCGCGGTTTGCCGGTCGGCAGCTTGCCAGCGTGGGTATTCCATGGGACTTGATGGCGTGGGCTTTCGCGTGGTTCCCCGGTGTACGCGGATCAATCTACAAGCCGCCGGTTCAGCTTCAGCAGGAGGCGGCGACGGTGCTGGCGTTGGGCGGCGGGTTCCAGTGCTACTTCCACCCCGACCGTCACAGCGGGCTGTCGGAGCAGTCGTTTGAAATCATCAGCCGCCTGGCGGACTTCTGCCACATCCGCCGGGATTGCTGCCACAAGAGTCAGCCGGTGCCGCAGGTGGCGCTGCTGCTGGATTCGACGAGTGTGCTTCGCCAGATGAAGCGGCCATACGCACCCTACAGCGGCGAGTACAACGCGTTGGAAGGGACGTTGCGTGCCATGCTGGATGCGGGCCACAGCGTTGACATTCTGGCGGACCACCAGTTGCCGGGCCAGATCGATCAGTGGCCGGTGATCGTGGTGCCGGAGTTCACCGAACTCCCGCCGGGCCTGGAAGCGGAACTCATCGACTACGCCCATCGCGGCGGAAGTCTGCTGATCATCGGCGCGGGGGCATCGCGGCTCTTCGCCGGTCACACGGGCGTGAGTTTCGAAGGCGAGCCGGTCGAACGCGATGTGCTCGTGCATGTCAACGGCAGACCGCTCAAGGGGCGCGATGTCGGGGCTGTGCGCGTCAAGGGTCTCTGGCAGGATGTGAGTCTCCTGGACTCAAAAAACCCTGCCCGCATCCTGGCCTACCGCACACCCGGGTTCCGCGAAGACCGCGACCAAAGCATTGCTGCGACGGTACACAAGATCGGCAAGGGGCGCATCGCCGCTGTGTACGGCCCGTTGGGCACAGCTCATCATCAGGTGCATTCACCCTTTGGCCGCGATCTCCTGGGCTTGATCCTGGGCAAGCTCTACCACCCGCGTGTCACGGTGATCGGGCCTACTTGCATCGATCTGGTGCTGAGGAAGAAGGATGGGCATACGCTCATACACCTCAACAACACGGCGGGCATGCCCACCAAGCACGGCTCGGATTCCGGCTACTACTTCACCGACTACATCCCACCCACCGGCGAGGTGACGCTGCAAATTCGCACAGGCGTCAGGCCCAAACGCGTCACGTTGCAACCCGAAGGCAAACGCCTGCGCTCGACATTCAAGAATGGCGTGCTGACGGTGGTGGTGCCCAACATCGCCATTCACGGCGCGGTCATGTTGGAGTAGCGGCGCGGCAGCGAGCAACAGACCTGGGAGGGCGACGCTCCGCGGAGCCGGGAACTGGATATGTATCAACGTTGGTCACTGGCCTTCGCGGCTCGGTAGAACCTAGCCCTCGCGGGTTTGTGTTCGTAGTGGCGCCGTCAGGCGTTTCTTTTATCGCATCTCTCATCGTGCTCTTACGGGCACACTACCAATGTATCAGGCCGTCGCAGCGGGCGATTTGGTCTTCGCCTTACCATTGGCTTTGATCGCTTGATGAAGGCGGGTTTTGCCCAGGGCGTGTTCGAGCAACTCGTCGACATTGCTGACAAAGACGAACTTGACGGCACGGCGAACGCGGGGGTCGATCTCTTCCAGGTCCGCCTTGTTTTTCTCGGGGAGGATGACGGTCTTGATACCGGCGCGTGAGGCTGCGAGTGTTTTTTCTTTGACGCCGCCGATGGGCAGGACGAGGCCTCGGAGTGTGATCTCGCCGGTCATGGCGATTTTCTGTTTCAAGGGCAGATCAAGCATAAGCGACGCGATAGCGCTGAACATGCCGACGCCAGCTGAGGGGCCATCCTTGGGCACAGCCCCGGCGGGCACGTGGATGTGCAGATCGAGTTCCGCCATGCGCTTGACATCGAAGTTGAAATCAGCGGCGCGGGTTTTGAAAAGCGAGAGAGCTGCGCTCGCAGATTCTTTCATCACGTCGCCGATCTGACCGGTGAGGGTGATGTTGCCCTTGCCGCGGTACATGGCGGCTTCGATGAAGAGCACCTCGCCGCCGTAGGGCGTGTAGGCCAGGCCGACGATGACGCCCGGCTCGGTGATGCGGGTGTCGAGTTCGCGCGTGAACTTCTCAGGGCCCAGCAATTCGTGAACGACAGCGGGAGTCACGGTGCGGCTCTTGATCTTTCCGGAAGCGACGTCTGCGGCAATACCTCGGCACACGGCGCCGATCTGCCGCTCCAACTCGCGCACGCCCGCCTCGCGCGTGTAGTCGTCGATGACCTTGCGCAATGCTGGCTGCTGCCAATTGCATTTGGCGGCTGTCAAACCGTTTTCGCTCAACTGCCGAGGCAGCAGATAACGCTTGGCGATTTGCATCTTGTCGAAGTCGGTGTAGCCGGGCACATCGATGATCTCCATGCGGTCCCGCAGCGGCTGGGGGATGCCATCGCGATAGTTGGCGGTGGCGATGAAGAGCACCTGCGAAAGATCGAAGGGCACATCGAGGTAACGATCGACAAACGAATTGTTCTGCCGCGGGTCGAGCACTTCGAGCAGAGCGCTGGCGGGATCACCTCGGAAGTCGTGGCCGAGTTTGTCGACTTCGTCGAGCATCATGACGGGGTTGTTGGTTTCGGCGCGGCGGATTTCCTGGATGACGCGGCCGGGCATGGCGCCGATGTAGGTTCGCCGATGGCCTCGAATTTCCGCCTCATCGCGGATGCCGCCAAAGCTCATGCGCACAAACTGCCGACCCAGCGCATCGGCGATCGATTGGCCCAGGCTCGTCTTGCCGACGCCGGGCGGACCCAAGAGGCAGAGGATGGGCCCGCGACCTTTGGGATTGAGCTTGCGTACCGCCAGGTATTCGATCAAGCGGCGCTTGACTTTCTCGAGGCCGAAGTGATCGCGATCAAGAATTCGCCGCGCTTGTTTGAGGTCCAATTGATCGGCGCTGGCTTTGTTCCACGGCAACTCGGCGACGAGCTCGAGGTAGCTGAGGATCATCGAATATTCAGGGCTGGCGGGCGGAATCGCTTCGAGACGGCCCAACTCGCGCTGCGCCTCAGCCATCACCTTTTGGGGAGGGTTGGCAGCTTCGAGTTTTTTGCGCAGTTCAGTGACGGTCTGCGTCGTGCCATCGTCGCCGTCGCCCAGTTCCTTCTGGATGGCTTTGAGTTGCTCGCGAAGGAAATACTTGCGCTGACCTTCGCTGATGGTGGACTGCACATCCTGCTGAATCTTCTGCTGAAGCCGGGCGATTTCGAGTTGTGCCGAGACGTGCTCGTGCACGCGGCGGACGCGCTTGGCGACATCGAGTTCTTCGAGCAGGTCCTGTTTCTGCTGGAGATTCAGGCTGAGGTTGGCTGCGAGGAAGTCAGCGAGGTTGCCCGGGTCCTCGATGTTCATCAACACCATCTGCGCCTGTTCGGGCGTGTTGGGCGTGATCTCGATGAGGTCGTGGGCCTGGGCGCGAAGCTGTTTGGCGGCGGCGTCGTAAGCACGGCCGGAGCTTTTTTTATCGTCAAGCCGCTGCACCGCGGCGCGGAAGTAGGGCTTGGTCTGCTTGATGTCCGACAGGCGAACGCGCTGCAAACCGTGGACGATGATCGAAACGGTGTCATCCTGCTGGCGGATGAGCTTGAGGACCATGGCGGCGGCCCCGACTTCATAAAGCTGCTGCGTGGTGGGGTCTTCGACGTCTTCATCACGCTGGGTGAACAGCGCGATGACCTTGCTCTGAGGCAGCGATTCTTCAAGCAGCTTTTTGCTGGCGGCACGACCGACGCCCAGGGGCATCACGGTCCCGGGAAAGACCACCGTGCCACGGATGGGGAGGATTGGCAAGACATCGGGGATGCGCGTGCGGCCTTCGTCGTCGGTGTCGTTGCGCGGCTTGGCGGGGGTGGTGGAGGAGTTGGCGCTGCTGGTAGAGTCGGTGGCCTTTGCGGAGTCGCCGCTGCTGGAGTCGGTGGAGCTGGCAGCGTCGCCGCTGGCGGGCGACTTGGCGGCATCATTGCCTTCGAGCTTGGCCTTCTCCTCCGGCGACCCATTGGAGTTTGCGTCATCGCTACCCGGCGAGGTCAACGCGTCACCAGCCCGCGCCAGCTTGTCAGCACGCACGCGCCCAAGAACCTTACGCCTGCGTTTACCGATCGTTTTCTTCATCGTCACAGTTCAATCCTTCGTGGCTGCGCGTCGGCGCTTATTCTTTTCTTCACGCTCACTACCCCCCAACCTTCGCGCTGCATCAGCCTGGTGAGCGCAGCGGCAATGTGATCCAGAGCAGGCCTTCTTTGTATTCCGTCGTAACACGAGGCAGATCGATATTGGGCGGCAGCGACACAAGCCTCGCAAATGGCCCGTGATCGATTTCCATGGTGACGATGCGCATGCCTTCGTGTTGATCGCGCGGATCGGGTGCACGACGGTGGCCGCGGATGATCAGGCGGCCCGGCTCGACGCGGACGTCGATATCGCTTTTGTTCACGCCCGCCAGGTCCACGCAGACCTCCAGCCGTCGATCGAGATGGTAGAGGTTGATGGGTGGCGACCAACTGTCGGTGGAACAGAAATCACCGAAGTGCGCTTGGGAGAGCTGGCCCACGATGTTGCGAACCTGCCCAGCGATCTGCTGGAAATCGTCGCGTCTAGCGGTGTCAATCATGGCGATCCTCTCTTTATGCCCCGATGTCTCCAAACTATCTTAGGTTGTTGCGGTGGTCGTGTGTATGGCGGGCTTGCGCCGAAAGCTGAGGGGACTATAATCCCTGAGTTTCCCCCCAAGCCGCCCACCCTGGAGATGCGCCTGATGACGACCCGAGCCGTGCCCGACACTTCCGCCACTGTCCCCCCGGTAACCCCCGGCACCCCGGGCACCCCGGCCATGGCGGATGTTCAGGCTTCCCATGATCAGCGCAACGTCGCCATCGACAAAGTCGGGGTCAAGGACATCACCTACCCCATCACGCTCAAATGCCCAGCCACGGGGGGTCAACAGCACACGGTGGCGAAGGTCAACATGTACGTGAGCCTGCCTCACTATCAGAAGGGCACGCACATGTCGCGCTTTCTGGAGGTGCTTAACAAGCATCACCTGGACTTGCAGTCCAACCAGATCATGGAAGTCTGCCACGACATTCGCCAGCGTCTCGAGGCGGCTGAGGCGCACCTGGAATTGCGGTTCACTTACTTCATCACCAAGAAGGCGCCGGTTACGCAATCGCCGGGGCTGCTGGATATCGAGGTGACCTTCGAAGCCACCAGCAGCGCGACGGGTGCGCATGATTTCATCATGGCCATCAAGGTGCCCGCCACGAGTCTCTGCCCTTGCTCCAAAGAGATTTCCGAATACGGTGCGCACAATCAGCGTTGCGAGATGGAGGTCCGCGTCCGGTTTGAGAAGAAGAAGATGATGTGGATTGAGGAGCTGTTTGCCATCGTGGAGCAGGCTGCCAGCACGCAGGTCTTTGCGGTGCTCAAGCGTCCCGATGAGAAGTGGGTGACGGAGCGTGCATACGAGAACCCGAAGTTTGTCGAGGACATCGTGCGTGATTTAGCGGTGTCGCTGGACAACGAAGCGCGGATCGTGTGGTATCAGATCACCAGCGAGAATTTCGAGTCGATTCACAACCACAACGCCTATGCGTTTATCGAGCGTGACAAGCGCATCAGCCGAGTTTGAGTTCGTGGGCGGGCTGGTCCAGGGGCGTGAGACCTTCCAGCGGTATGTAGTATTTGGCGTAGCGCTTGCCGTCGTTATAGGGTTGCCCGTGATCCGCGGGCACGAGCACCGTCGCACGGTGATGGACGCGATTGACGAATCCGCGCATGGGCGTGCCCTTGAAGGTGAAGGTCACCTCGCTGCCGATGCGAATGCCGTGGGCCGCCTGGGCGTGTTCGCGCGGCGTGACTAAGCCGTGGTGTGTGCCGACGTGGCCGAAGAATCGGCCGACCATCGCGGCAAAGCGTGGCTTTCTGCAGCTTGACTGACCCCAGGCCAGCAATTCATAGAGGTGCACGATTTCGTGCTCCATGATCCGCTGCGCCGCTTCGAGGCGATCATGACACGTCAGCCCGCCGACGATGAGCGTCTGGCCCGGCTGCGTAAACGACAGCTTCAGCAATCGCCCCGCCACGGCGATTTCATAAGTCGTCGAGAGAACCTTGGTGCCGCGACCCGTCCTGCGGCGACGGGTGATGCCTCCGCTGCGACTCAACGTTGTCGACACGCCAAGGACCAGGTCCCTGCCCGACTCCCGACGCACCGCCTGCGCCAGCGAGCCGTCGAACCAGTGGTGGTCGTAGGCCGCAAACAGTGCCGCGACATCGGCATCGGTGAGACGCTCGAAGTTGGCGCTGCGCAAATGCGGACGGCGCAGCATCGCCTCACGCACGGCCTCGTACCGGGCGGCCACTCGCTGCGGATCAAGATCGGTGGGCAGTGAAATCATCGCCCCCGCATCCTACCGCAGGCCGACAAAGCTGGGTGATTCCTGGGCTTTTCTTCGATGGAGCCACAATCCGTTCTGGCTCTACGTGGCACAAATGAGACTCGCAGCAAACAAGATCATCGCCCACAGCATCAATTTCCCAGGGCGCTTGGCGTCATTCCAGGACGACACGAACGCCCGCACCATGAAGATAAGAGATAGAAAAGGAATGATATAGGCCAAGATCACCAATCCGACGGAACCGCCTGCCCCGATATAGACGACCCAGAAAACACCGCAGATCCATAACGCAGCCGCGGCAATTAAGGTTATCAAACCGATTGCCGGTCCCAGTGATTCACTTGATCCAGCTGTCACAGCGACGACCAACAACACGCCCGCCATTGCCGCCTGCAACCCCCACGACCATAAAGCCCCCCCACCCAACGCACTTTCGCCACCTTTGGCCGCGCTGGCTTTTCCACCCCTGGCATTCTTCGATTTTCCACATCCCGGACATTCATTCATCGCGGAAAGCAGTTCCGCACCACACCCATCACACCGCAGGACCGCCTTGGGCCTTGTCGCCGGGGCCTTTTGCTTCGGCTTCGCAACGACCTGCATCAGCACCGGCGGGGACTTCCGCTCCGCGTCCACCAGATCATTCAGTGCATCCCAGCCCGAGCTTCGGGTATCGTTCGCTGCTGGGCGCGTCACGTTCTTTTCAAGGCTTGCCACCATCGCCGCTGGTTCGCCGGGGATCAGGATCGCGTGGCCGCAGGCTTTGCACTTGGCCCGTTTCCCCGCGAGGGAATCCACGACTTTGTATTGTTTCCCGCACGTCCTACATGTTGCCCGGATGCTCATTTTCAACCTCAGGTCAGCAGTCTTGGCGCTCACGAAGGCCCGTTCCGTCACCTTTATAAACATTGGCCCGTGGCGAGGCGTAAGAGGTGGCCCGGGGACCGTCCCCGGACCTTCAAGCCAGTATGACCCCCAACCCCGGCCCGGTCAAGGCTGAAATGCGAATACGGGATTCATCGCGCCTCCAGTGTGCCGCGCGTGACGCCCAGTTGGTTGAGCACGCGCAATGAGCGCCACGCTGTCGGGCCATCGTCCAAGCCCGCCAGTGTGCGAGCGTAGCGGTCCAGCAGCGGGGCAACATCCTCGCCTGATTCGCGGAGCAACTCGACACGGAACCATCGCAGGCCGCGCTGCTTCATCCGCGGCACGAACTCTGCCGCCGACTGAGCGGTGCCGTTGAACACGGTATTGCGGCAGCCCACATCGGCGACCAGCGGATGCCGAACACCCGTGCGATCATCGAGGTCCAACGTGTGGCGATCGCACGGCCGCCCGCAGTCGCGATGGTCCTTGCCCTGCGAGAGTGTCGCGGCAATCACGCAGTGCTCCATGTGGAACATGGGCATGTGCTGATGAAGCGTGACTTCAAACCGCGCGGGGTCGAAGCGCTCGAGCATGGCGGCAAGCTGCGACCAGGTCAGGTCGTAACTAGGCGTGAGCCGCGCAAGGCCAGCGTCAGCGAAGATCGCGGCGGTCAATTCATTGGCGATGTTCAACGCGTAATCACCGATGAGCGACAGCTCAGGATGCTCCTGACGAAAATAGCTCACGGCTGCGAGATTGCGTGCCAGCACAGCATCAGGCTCCGCGGCAGCGATCTGACGCAGCAAACCTTCCTCGCCCGGCTTGATGATCCGCAGCGTCGCCAACCCCACCGGCACCCCAGCCGCCCGACCCAGCGCCGCCGCTTCGGGGTACTGGCGAATATCCTCAAAGTCGCAATACACCATCGCGGGCGGCTTGGCATCGACACTCGACCGCCAGGCGAGCGCTGCATCAAGCTGCCCCATCGTGCGTGCAAGCACCGTCAGCTTCGTCGAATCGTCACGGGCCGTGCTCGTCACCTCCGAACGAGCCGCTTGCGTGTGCTGCGGATTCCCCGCCGCAGTCTCCCGACGTAACACCGCCACCGCATTAGGCTCAATTACCGGAATACTCCGCGCCGCATCACGCTGTTTCACGAGCGCCTCGACCACCTGCCGACGAAGATCGTTGAGCACGCTTTTGGGTGCCATGCGATCCAGTTGCTCAACTTCACGAACACCGCCGGCAGTCTCCTCCCGCAATGACACCCCGCCCAACTCAAATGGCGAATCGCCCAACCGCCCCATCTGCTCGCTCAACAGTGCTGTGGTCAGCGGATGCCGCAGCGCTGGTTGCAGCGGGTCGCGCGAGGTGACGCTCGCCTGCTGGCCGCGCTCATCTGTGGCCTCGATGCGCAGTCGTCCATCGGCACACCCGATGGCGACGATCTGCAACGGCTCGCGGTGCATGATCTGGTCGCGCGCAAAGCTGTGCTCCAGACGTCGCCGCATCGCCGGGTCATCGGTTTTCCAAACCAGGCTGCCGAGCTCGACAGCCTCGATCTGCACCGCACCGCGGCCGAAGGTGATTTCAAGTTGCGTGCCCGATCGGCGTGAAGCTTTACCCGTGCTCAGTTCACGTACCGCGAACAGTCGCCCGCCCTGCTCATCCTGCTCGGGATGGCCCTGGTCAAAGACCACGCCATCGCCGGGTTTGAGGGCCGAGGCGGGCGATTGACCGGCTTCGAGTTGCACGATCAATCCGCGATCGGTTCGCCCCGCCACCTGCCCCACGCGAATGCCTCGGCTCTTGGGGAACCGCCCCTGCACCAGCCGCTGATGATCGACGCCTGCGAGAAAACCCGGTGCAAAGCCACGCGAAAAACTCTGCGTCAGATCGTCACGCTGCTGGGGCGAGATGGTGAAGCTCTGGCCGTCGAGGGCGGCATCCAGGGCTGCGCGATAGGTCTGCGTCGTGGCTGCGACGTACGCGGCACTCTTGAGCCGACCTTCAATCTTGAGGCTCGACACGCCCGCCTCGACAAGCTCGCCCACCAGGTCATACCCCGCCAGATCCTGCGGCGAAAGCAGGTACGCCTTGTCCTTCAGATCGCGATGCACACCGTCGACGATCAACTCATATGGCAGGCGGCAGGCTTGCGCACACTGGCCCCGATTAGCACTGCGGCCGCCCAACGCCTCACTGGTCAGACACTGCCCGCTGTAGGCGATGCACAGGGCACCGTGAACAAACGTCTCCACCGGCACCGGCGTCGCCTCGTGAATTTTTTTGATCTCGGCCAGCGAAAGCTCGCGCGCCAAAATCACCCGGCTGACACCCAGTGCCGCGACAAAGTCAATACCGCGCGGCTCGGTGAGGGTCATTTGCGTCGAGCCGTGAACCGCCAACCCCGGTGCCATGCGTTGAATCAGCCGCAGCAGCCCGAGGTCCTGAACGATGACAGCATCGGCCCCGGCACGCGCGATCCCGGCGACCTGAGCAGCGGCCGCGTCGAGTTCATCGGAAAAGATCAGCGTGTTGAAAGCGACGTACGCCCGCACGTTATGACGATGCAACTCCGCCACGATGCCCGGCAGGTCTTGGAGCGTGAAGTTGGCGGCACGATGGCGGGCGTTGAAATCGGAAAGGCCAAAATAAACCGCATCGGCCCCATTGGCGACGGCGGCACGCATGGCCTCGGCATCCCCAGCGGGGGCAAGTAGTTCGGGCTTAGTTGATCGGGTCATTCGTTGCGTCACAATCGTCGATTTTAGTGCCTCGGCAGATCATGCGTCGGCGGGGAGCGGATGTGCAAGTTAGTTCGCTGCCAAGCAAAACCCGTCGCTTACGCTTCCGGCTCGTCCCGAGCGGGCGATGCGTTCATTTTTTGGTCAGGCGGGGTAGAATTGCGGGGAACAAACCGCGCCGCCTATGCGTCTAAATATAGACAGGCCCGCGCTGGTGCCGCGCCGTTATTGGGCCACGGTGCTTGCCGAACAATCCGTCGAACCTCTCGTCAACCTGATGCACAACTGGGCCGCCTTTATCATGCCACACCATCTTCCGGATAACACCCCCGAATTACCGTCGCCACAACCCCCGACCTCGTCAGGACCTGCGCCAGCGCGTCGACCGGCTGCAGCGCATCGAAAGGCTGGATGGGTGGCGGCGTCGATCCTGGGCTTCGTCGCCTGCTGGGTTGGACTCACGCCGACCACAGCGGCGGAACTCTTGTTGGAAAGGTTCGATTGGGACGGCCCGGTGCCGCAGAATGGTGGCTGGGGCATGGCGATTGTCGACGATGGCGCAGCCGCCGCGGCACCCAGCGATGCCATGATCACCGTGGACCTGGAGGTCGATGGATTCCTGCAGCGTGCCAAGGCCTTGGCGGGTCAGGAAGACTATCCGCGGGCGATTCAGATTTTGCAGCATTTGTTGGACGAGCCTGTCCGCGGCAGGGATTGGCTGACGGATGTGGATGGTCGGGGGGTGACCTACCGCCCCGTGCGTGAGGCTGCTGAGGCGATGCTGCTGTCCCTGCCAGTTGAGGGTGTGCGGGCCTATCGGCTCACGGTGGATGCCGATGCCTCGGTGTTGATGAACCGCTGGCAGCGTCAGGGCGATCTTTCGGCTCTTCGCAAAGTCGCCACGCACTATTTCGCCAGTTCCCAAGGTCAGAGCGCAGCCTATGCCTTGGGCGGCGTCGGGCTGGATCAGTACGACTTTTCCGGTGCCTCGTATTGGCTGACGCGGGCAGCGACCTACCGGCAGGGAACGATGCCGGTGGCACCGATCCTTGCGCGGCTGGCGGTGGCGCGTGCCCGGCTGGGCGATGTCAAAGCTGCCGAAGCGCTGCTGACGGAACTTCAAAAGCCCGAGCATGCGGGGATCACACCATCGGTCCTTGCGGTGCTCAAGCAGGAACTCGACCGGGCTGTTTCGGGCGCTTTGGCGGGCGGTGGAACGCCTGAGACAAACACTGGTGGCGATGATTACTGGCCCATGCGGCTGGGTGGCCCCGGGCGCGATGGCATGGCACCCCAACCGTTGACGGGCTTGGCGGGCGACCGGGCAAGTTGGGTCACGCAGTGGCAGGCGGCGCTACCGCGTTTCGATCGCAACACTCTCAACGCTTACGGTGTCAACGATGGCGACCGCAGGGAACAACCGCGATCGGAGTTGCTCGAACGCTGGCTCAAAGGCGGGTGGTCGCCGACGCAGCATCTGGTGGTGGGGCAAGGCCGCCTCTATAGCAAGGAGCCGGGCCGGATCGTCTGCCGGGATGCCGCCACGGGCCAACTCATCTGGGAGGCTGCCGAGGGTACGCCGACCGCGCCCGAAACCAACATCAATATTCAGTTACGCCGCTACGGGAATCAGGGATTGCTGTCGACCGAGCCGGCGGTGATGACCGAGATGTGGCATTTCCGCGAGATGCTCTCCAAGGGCCTGACGCTTCAGGACGATGTGGTCTACGCCATCGACCCACAGGGCCTGATGCCTTGGATCTGGACCTCGGTGATGACCGGCAACTCCTGGGTGGCCACGGTGCAGGGCAAGATTGCGGGCGGCTACGGCAACCGACTCGCGGCCTACTCGGCGACGGATGGCAGGCTGCTATGGCGCACGCCTGCGGGCTACGAAGAGGTCGGGGCTTTGAGCCGCATTCGCTTCGTTTCCGAGCCCACGCCCGTCGGGGCTGGGGGTCGGAATATCGTTGCCGCCATCGAAGGCCTCACGGGCGAGTTGCTGCTGATTTCGCTCGATTCGCAAAGCGGTGAACTGCTCTGGCAAACGACGCTGGTGAGCGATCAGGGACAACACACTTCCGGCTGGTCGCCGGTGGGCGTGGCGGCTGTGGGCAGCGAGGTTTACATCGCCAGCGGGCGGGGCGTGGTCTTTGCCGTCGATGGCGAGACCGGATCTCTGCGCTGGGCGACGCGCTATCGCCGGGATATCCCGCAGGTGATGGCCACCAACCGCTTTGGCGGACAGGGCGCAACGCCCAATGCCCAGGGCTTTGAACGCGACACCATCATCCCCGTCGGGAACCTGCTGGTCATCATGCCTAGCGATGCCCGCGCTCTGCTGGCCATCGATCGCACCAATGGCCGCCCGGTCTACCAGCTACCGCAACAAGGCATGGATTATTGCGTGGGGACCTGGCGTGACCCGCAGACCCGCAGCACGCGGGTGATTCTCGCCGGGACCGAACAACTGCGTTGCTACGACATCACCAGCGCCAAGCTGATGTGGCAGACCTCCGCATCGGAGAGTTACGGGCGGGGCATCGTGACCCGTGCCGGGGTGATGTATATGCCCGGGCGGCAATCGATCAATCGCTATGCGGCTGCTGATGGTCGCAACCTCGGGCCGCTGAACATGCGGACCGATCCGGAGATGCCCGTCGGATCGCTGGCGGCCGATGGCCAGCGGCTTTACATCATGGACATCGATGGGCTGGCGGCCTGGCAGGATGCGGAGAGCCACCTCGTAGCGCTGGCGCAGCGTGCCACGGCTGGCGATTCGCTGGCGTTCCTCGAACGTGCCCGGCTCAACCGCCGCTTGGGAAACGAGCAGGCTGCGCTGACTGATCTACGCCAGGCGCTGGAAATGACCTTGCCCGATACCCATCGGGAATCCACGCGCAAGGAGCTTGTCGCGGGTTTGCTGGCTTTGGCTCACGCTCCGACTACGACGGCTGCGAAGCGGGGCGAGCTTTTACGTGAGGCAGCGCGCTGGGCTGGTGATAATCATGAGCAGGCGCGGGTCAAGCTCGCCAGCGCCAAGGCCGATGCCGAGGCGGGGAAAATTCAGGAAGCGATCGCCACGCTGGCGGAGCTCGCGGTCATGGAGCCGGCGGGGCAGGTCAACAACAGCGGGGCAGAGTCGGGATCGGGTCCGGGGCAGGGCTCGGGATCGGTGTTGGTGGTCGTGGAGGACAGCGGGCCCGGGACACTGCGGGCGGATGTGGCCACGCTGGCGGCCAGTCTGTTGCGCGAGTTGGTGACCAAGCATGGCCAGGCGGCGCGGACGCTGCTGGACCAGCACGGTCAAGCCGCACTCGCTGCTGCAGCGGGTGATGCCCTGGCGCTTTGGCGCGTGGTGGCGGCACATCCAGACACGCCTGCCGCAACCGATGCAGCCCGCGCGGCTCTGG
>JBGSTK010000177.1:0-5109 GCA_041736565.1 Phycisphaeraceae bacterium
GAAAAACCCAACCCCTCAAAAACCCCGTGTTTTTGGCACTTGGCAAAATTCGTCAAATCTCGCGCGCCGATGACTCCCATTCCGACCCGCGCGCGTCATGCGTTTGGCCACGTCTCGCTGCCGTATGGCTGGTCTCGGGTCACACAGCATTGACTTGGACCTGTCCCGTTGTCGCCGCCAGACATGGACCAGCTAAGACGTTATCACGGGACCGGCTGCGTTTCGCCGGGTTTCGATGATTGCTTTTCATGGGCCGCCACGATGTTCTTGTACTTCGCGATGGACCACAGCGTGATTTCCCGGGGCGTCAATGTTTTGGCCCGCGCCAATATCTCCATCGACAGTTCCCCCATCTCCTTACCACTAAGGAACGCGGCTTTTAGTTGCCATTCCATAGCTTCATCGAATTCCTGGGGGCTCGGCAGGTTCCCATTTTTACGAGGCGTCACATATCGCACCTTCAGCGCCGCCTCGACCTTTTCGTTTTCAATGGTGAGTTCCAGGCGTTTGGCCTCAGCCGCCATCCCATCCCAGCGAAGCACCTCACCGTTGCCTGTGATAACGACGCACTCCGGCCCCCCGGCGACGGGCATTACCAGAAGCGGATCGACGCTGTCCTTGAGACTTGCCTTAAGCTGCAGTTCCTTGCCGAGCTCGTAAAGGTACAGCGATCTATCCCTTGCAGCGATATACATCCACTTGCCCGAGACGACCAGCCGCCAGCCAAGACCCGAGGGCACTGGCCAACTCGTCCGGGTCTGGCCGGTCTGGCCGTCGAGCAACGACAGCGAGCTATCGCCCAATACCCAGATGCCGCCATGGTCGCCAGAGACGATGTCCACCACATCCCTTGGGGAAATGCAACAGCGCCATTTCTCCTTCATGTGGCCCTGCCGATCAACGGCAAACAGAACGATGTAGCCATCGTCGCCACCGACGGCAAGCAAGTCCGAGGACAGCCAATTTACGCGAAAAACTCCCACTTGGCCTCCTCCTTGTCGCGACTCAGTGAATGCGGTTTGCGGTTCCAGCCAGGACTTGCCGCCGTCAATAGTCATGGAGATTGCGGTGTCATCGGCTACGCAACCTCGCTCCAGCGTCGCAAACGCGATTCTGGGGGAATAGCCGTCAATTTTTCGCAGCGACTCTACGCCCGTCCCTTCAGACCACCGGAAGAGTTGGTCGGAATTGGCGTCCGTGCTTGCCGCGAAGATCATGGCTTCTTTTGATCCCGTCACCAGGGCGTCATTGCCCGGCGACATCTCCAGGGGAAAACCAGCCAAGGCACGCCATCGTGTGGGATCGTCGTCGCCAGCCTGGTAAAGCCCGTCGGCCGTCATCACAAAAATCTGATTCCCCACGTGCATCGCCCCGCCCACTCTTGCGGGACCGTCAGAGAACCGCGACGGGGACCACCGCTTCATCACGTTGAAGCCGCTGACGTTAAGCGTCTCCGCAAAGACGCTGCGACAGATGAGCATCAGAAACAACACGAGAGCTAATCGCGCATAGTATCTTTTCATTAGACTACCTTACTCTAGCATTGGCGATGAAAAGGTGTCAGGATAGTGTTCCTGTCGACTGGCTGCGTGCTTGGTGTGTGTTGTCCAGCTTCAGCCGACGGGCGATGGGATTGGCCCAGCCGGGTGAGCCGCTGGGCCGACCCTGTGTGATGTTTGCCGTCAGTGATGATGTCAGAGACCAGCTTAAAAATCATCCTGACATCTTTTCCATCTCGAGATTGTGCCGTCTTGCCACTCTCTAGCCTCGGGATGGATAAAGGCTTTCGCGGCGGGGTGGGGAGAGGTTTGTTTTGGGCCCGGATGCCCATTTATGCTGTGCCCCCGAGGGTGGTGGGATAGTTTGACATGGGATGGAGGGTGGGTCAAGGGGTTGGTGCGTTGGCGCGGGTCGTTGGGTGTGGTTGTCCCGTTGTTTCCGTCGCTAACGCTTCCGGCTCGTTGGGATTGACCACACTACGTGCTTTGGCGCGTCATCGTTTTGTTGGCCTGCATCTTTCGATGCATCAATACTGCACCCACCACGGTGGTGGTTTGCAGCATTGCACCGATGATCGGGAGGAAGTTCATTACGAAGACGACCACTCCGAGGCCGATGACTGGCCGGTGGTGCTGGCGACCAAACGCGCGGCGCTGGGCTCGCCGCCACCCTCGCAGCTTCAGCGGGTGATCCATCACGTCGCGGCCGAGGATGTAGCCGTTGGCGTAGACCCACCCAACGAAGCCGAAGAGCGTGCCGATGATCGGGATGATCTGCAGCACCAGAAAGGCACCGAGTGCCAGCAGCAACAGGGCGGTGTCGATCGCTGAATCGACAATCTGAAATCGCAGCGATACCTCCTGCAACTCATCCTCCGCAACGCCAAGCTGACGCTCGACCCTGGCGGCGAGTTTGCTGTAGAGGTGGCCCATCAGGATGCCCTGGGCAAACCACCACACGACCAGCGTGGTGCCGACAGCGAGGACGAGCAACGCCCCGGCGATGATCATTTCGCGCAGAGCCGACAATGAGGGCCCATCGCCGTGGCCTCTCGTCCGCCAGGTGTAAACCGCGACCACGATGACGATCAGCCCAACGAGCACCGCCAGGCTCATCGCGGCATTGAGCAGCGTCGGCCAAAGCGCATAGCGCCACAGGCTGGGGTGCTTGTTCATGTACGCGAAACCGTCGAGCGAGGCACGCATGCCATCGCGAAAGCCGGGAGATTTGGGCAACGGTGGTGGAGGGGCTTGGACGTCGGTAGCGCTCATGCGTTACCCCACACACGCAGATACATCTCCGGATCGAACCCCACGGTGAACACCCGGCCATCCGTCGCGATCGGACGCTTGACGAGCATCCCGTTAGCGGCCAGCATATCGAACTGTGCTTCACCGCTCATCGCCTTGCGCTTCGCGGCGATGCCCTGCTGGCGGTACTGCATCCCGGAGCTGTTGAACAGGTGCTTGAGCTGATACGCGACGGGCTTGTCCTGCGAAGCGATCTTCTTGAGCACCGCTTTGGCGGGCGGGTTTGCCGTGATATCGATGAACTTGTGCGCGCGGCCGTGTTCATCAAGCCACTTGATCGCATCCCGGCAGGTCGAGCAGTTCATGTAGCCGTAGAGGGTGAACATCGCGGTATCTTATGCGGCGAGAATCTTCGGAGGGAGAAGTTGAGTAGGGGAATCCGGCCCTAAAGGGACCGGCTTGAGGGCATTCGACAAGGGGCTGCGCAGTTTGGAGAATTGGGGGCTATGGATGTATTTCTTAACGGCAGGATGATCCCGCAGGACCAGGCGCAGGTGAGCATCGACGATGCGGGGCTGCAGCATGGCGTGGGGCTTTTCGAGACTATGGCCGCCAGCAACGGGCGCGTCTTTCGCCTGCATCAACATCTGCAACGGCTGGAGGGCAGTGCCACGGCTCTGGGGCTCGCTGAAGAGCTTCATCTCGAGCCGTTGGCGCAGGCGGTCAACCAGACGTTGGAGCACAACAAGCTGACCGAGGCCCGGGTGCGTCTGACTCTCACCGCGGGGACGGTGTCGTTGCTTCGAGCGCCTTCGGGGGCGGCTGCTCCGCCTCAGCCCACGCTGCTGATTGTCGCCACGCCGCCGACGCAGTACGACCCGACCTGGTTTGCGCGTGGCATCAAGGTGTTGATCGCCCCGGCTGGCGCCAATCCGTTTGACCAGCTTGCGGGTCACAAGACGCTGGCGTATTGGGGCCGACTGCGGGCATTGCGGCAGGCTGCCAGCGCCGGGGCGGGCGAGGCGATATGGCTCAACGTCACCAACCATCTGGCGGGCGGCTGCGTGAGTAACGTTTTTCTGGTGCGCGAGGGGCGGCTGTTGACGCCGATTGCTCGTGGCGAGGAAGCCGCCGAGGCATTGCCCGCGCCCGTGTTGCCGGGCATCACCCGACAGGCTGTGATCGAACTGGCGCAAGACCGTGGCCTGACGATCGAGAAGCGCATGCTCACGGTCACCGATCTGCTCGATGCTGACGAGGTGTTGCTCACCAATTCCAGCTGGGGCGTTCTGCCGGTGACGTCTGTGGAGCGGAAGGTGATCGGCGATGGTCAGGTCGGGCCGGTGACCAACGATCTGCGCAGCGTGTGGCTCGAGATGGTGCAGCGTGAGACCGCCGACGCCGATTGAGCGCTTGGCTTAAACTATCGTCCATGCGCGTATCGCTATTTGTCACCTGCCTCACCGACACGTTCTACCCCCGCACGGGCATTGCTGTGGTGCGACTGCTGGAGCATCTGGGCCACGAGGTTGACTTCCCGCAGAACCAGACCTGTTGCGGCCAGCCGATGTACAACAACGGCTTCCACGATGATGCCCGTGAGTTGGCGCGGAAGATGGTGCGCGACTTTGAGCATGCCGACTACGTCGTGACGCCCTCGGGGTCATGCGCTGCGATGATTCACGATTACTACGGCGACCTGCTGCGTGGCGATCATGCGTACGAACACGGAGGGCAGCAGCTCATCGCCAAGACATACGAGTTTGCGCGATTTCTCACCAGCGTGTTGAAGGTCGATCTGCGTGCGCTGGGCGCCAAGTGGCCGGGGCAAGCGACGTATCACTATTCATGCCACCTGCGCGGCATCGGGGTGAAGTCGCCGATTCTGGCGGCGGTGGGTTCACCGCTGTCCCAACCACCAGCGCAAGACGTGTCGGCGGGGATGTCTGTCGAGGATGACCCTGCAGTGATGTTGCTGCGACAAATCGAGGGGCTTGAGTATGTGCAATTGCCCAAGGCGGATCAGTGCTGCGGGTTTGGCGGCACGTTTGCCACGAAGATGCCCGAGATGTCCGGCGCGATGGTGCGCGACAAAGTTGCCAGCATCGCCAGCACGGGCGCGGGGACGTGTGTGAGCAGTGAAGGTGGATGCACGATGAACATCGCGGGTTGTGCCAACCGTCAGGGCGTCGATGTGACGTTTAAGAGTCTGGCGGAAATCATCGCTGAGAGTCTGGGATTGATGGACGATTTATGACCACGCCGCAGGAAGCAAAACCTCAGCAGCAGAGCGGGCCGACGTTGCGTACCGCAGATGTCGCGGCGGGCGCTGCGGTGAAGGCCGCGGTAGATGCTCCGG
>JBGSTK010000187.1:0-67169 GCA_041736565.1 Phycisphaeraceae bacterium
AGCGGCGGCGGCATCGGGGACCGGCATCACCGCGGCGTGCGGCTCGTGATGGCCGGAAAAATGCCGACGAATCGCCTCGATCAACTCCTGCGCGCTGCCGATGCGCTGATCCGCGTCCTTGCCCATCATTCGCGCCACCAGGTCCGACAACTTGCGCGGCACATCGGGGTTCAACTCGTGGAGCGGCGGCGCTGTGACCCGCACATTGGTGTGCCACTTCATCCACCGCAACGCCTGGTTGCGCTGATCGCGCAGCACTATCTTAAAAGCGTCCTCAAACTTGGGTCGCCCCGCGAGCATCTCGTAGGCAATCATGCCCAGCGAATAAATATCCGACCGGGCATCGATCTCATCGCCAGCGAAAGCTTCCGGTGCCATGTATCGCGCGCTGCCCACAGCCTGGGCGTCCTGCTCACCGATGAGCGTCGCCAGACCGAAGTCGCAGACTTTCAAGCCGCCCTCTTTGGGCAGCAGAATGTTGGTGGGCTTGAGGTCGCGGTGAATGACGCCACCCTGATGGATGGCCGCCAACGCCAACGCTGTGGCACCGACGATGCCCAAGGCTGTAGTCTGATCCAGCGGCCCCTTGCTCGCAGCGATGTATTGATCCAGGCTCTGACCCTCGACAAATTCCATCACGATGAAAAGCCCGCGAGGCTCCTCGATAAGCTCGTAAATCCGCACCAGATTCTTGTGCTGGCCCGCGATCTTCTTCTGCAGCCCTGCTTCCTTGCGGAAGCTCTCGCGGAAGGCCTCTTCATTGCCCCCGCCCATCGCCGCGGCGTCATAGCTGATCTGCTTGATCGCCACGAAGCGATCCAACAGACGGTCGTAGCCCTTCCACACAATGGAAGTGCCGCCCTGACCGACCTGGCCGACAATCTCAAACTTGTCAACCTTGTCGCCGGGACGCAGGCCGAGAGAAGTCAAATTCGACGGGTTCTGAGTCATGGAATCCAATCATTCATTCAGGGGTGTACAAAATCTTCAACACTACCAAGATCTTCATCCCTACCAACGCTTTTAACACTACCAAGTCTCACGGCACACGCGGCACGGGAGTCGGGGGTGGCAGGTCGCGGCTGATGCCTTCGTTGCTCAACAGATACTGCGCCGTAATAGTCGTCGCCATGCCTGCGCCATCGATCGTCTGGTTCGTCTTGTCCGAGTAGAGTCCGCGAACGTAGGGGATCGAAAGATTCAGGTCGTGCTTCAACCGCACGCCCAACGCATCCTTGGGCCCGAAGGTGTGCGAACCGCTGATCGTCTGGATCTGCACCGACCCGCCGATGACCTCAGCTGTCAGAATCTCGATGGTGGTATTGACGTCGGCATAACGATAGCGTTGAGCAATGAGGCCGTTGGTAACCCAGGACGGCGTGCTTTGGCCATAGGCGGTATAGAACGAAGTCAGCGCCTGGACAAACGCATCGGCTGCAGGATCACCGCCGCTCATCCGCCCCGCCACCGGCAACAGCGCGACGACCGCCGCCTTGTGGATGCGATCCTGCTTGGTGTTACCGGTGCCAGCGTTCACCACGTTGGGCGGTTCGCCACCCGCTGAATAATCCGCAGGCACCTGCACCATCGCTGTGCGTGTCGCGGCATAGGCAGCGTAATGCACCACGAGGTTCCCACCCATGAGCAACGTAGTTTGCGCCAGCAGCAGTGTCACAAACAGCGCGATGGGAAACACCAGCGCGAACTCCAGCATTGCGGTGCCATCCTGATTCGCCGCCACGCTTGGGCGTGCCTTCCGCTCCCGTCGCCCCAGCCGCGCCATGCCCACGATCAACACCAGCAGCAACGCGAGGGATGCCAGCGTCACGCCTGCGAACAACAGCCCCTGTCGCGATAGCAACGCCTGCTGCCACCAGGGCCCCCCTCCGATCTGCGCCAGCGTGGTTTGCATGAAGTTCATGGCGTCACTCGCTGTCAGGCCATCGTCGCAAGTCCGCGGCAGTTTCGTTTTCCTGCCACACGGGGCACACCCCCAAAAGCCGGTCAATCCGACTCGACAATCCAACCCCTTCACGGGTCAAACGGGTAAGGCGGAGCGCATCGAGTCCCCGGGATTTCAGGTCCGGGTATTTTACCATACGCGGCCGCTTCGTTCAAGTTTTATTTAACATCCATTTTTTTCCCGACAACTTCCAGTCAACTGTCGTATTTCTAAGGGCAAAATCGTCTTGCCACGTGGCTCCAAACGCATCGTGGGTCATTAACTGACCCACGCCGACCAAGGCAGTTCCATCCTCAACATATGCTCAGCACCCGCCAGCAGAGCTCCCAAACAGGCCGCCAGACCGAAGGGGATGCGCGGGCTGTCACCGGGCAATTCGGGCTTCAATCCCGCTGAGGCAAAGATCATCGCCCCGAAAATGCGGCCCAGGGTTCGCCTAATGAGCCCGTGCCGCACCATGATGACCAGCGCGATAACCAGTGCCACGATAAAGGCATACACAGCGGTGCCCAGCACGACTTTCCAGCTTGCCGAGATGGCTCCGATGGCCGCCATGAGTTTCACATCTCCGCCGCCCAGTCCGCCCAGGGAAAAGACCAGAGCGAAGGGCAAAAGTGCGGCAAAAAAGCCGAAAGACGCCGCCTGCAACCCACCACAGACGCCCCACCATCCACCAACCGCCCCCCCGCCGCCGAACCCCCCGCTCACCGCCCAATAGACAAACCCGACCAGGACCGCCGGGTAAGTAAGCCAATTGTAGATGCAGCCAGTCTTTACATCCGTAGTTGCGGCGATGAGGGTGACCAGACCCATGATGATGAAAGCCGGCAACTCGGGGTTCATTCAAGCTCCAGCCGAGGACGCAAATCCCCGTTTTTGCCCTTCCCAACCCCCGTTGTACCCCCTCCCTTCACCCCCATATCCCCCCCTCACCCCCTGCCGTACCCCCGGTCTCATACCACTAACCCTTCACCCCCGCGCCCCGTGAACCTGCCTAGCCCTATGCTAAGCGTGGCCAAATGGCTCTATACAAGCATGGCCCAACCCTCCCGGTGCCATGCCGAACAGCGCCTAACCATCCCCGACCCCCGCGCATAGCCCAACCAGCCCACGGAAGAGGCCACCCCCTCGGCGGCCCCTTCCGCAGGCATGGCGATTAGGGCACCGACGGATTCGGGTTGGAGATGTTGGCCTTGCCGGTCATGTCCGTCCAGGCCTTGCTCACCCAATCCTGAATCTTCTCGCGGAAAATCAGCAACACGCCGAGCAGCGGGATCACGATCGCCGCCAGGATCAGGATCTTTTCCAGACCCTCAGCTCCCTGCTCACTGCGGTGCAGCCGACCCGCAAATTTCACCAGGTTCTTCATCGCTTTCATCGAAATCGTCCTTTCACGTTGTGGATTCAGGGCTTACAAAGCCCTATCCGGGTTTGAGGTCGCGTTCATGCCGGCCCATCGTCAAGGGAACGGCAGGCTGTTGAGCAACGTCATCATGCGGTAGTGCGCCACCAGCAGGTTCAGGGCACTGATCATGATGACCACCGCCGGAAGCCCGATACCCGCCAAAAGCAGCGCCCACTCCAACGTCGTTGCGCCCCGCTGGTCGCGGTGCAACCGCACCACAACCCCCCAAATCCGACTGACGCCTGCATCCCATCCCGCTGCAACCTTCATTTTTCAGGCTCCAAAAACAGCGGCTTGACGGACTCGATCAGCTCCCGCTTGATCTCGGGCCTCAAATGGCCCGCCATGGCAGAACGCATACCCGTCCACTTCAATTGCATGCGATTGCTGTGATCCACTTCACCCGGTATCGCCTCAAGCGTGAAGATATCCGTCAAGCGATATCGGCCATCGTCCCCTAACGGATCGATTTCCGTGATATGTGTCACCCGCCTGCTACCCCCCATGTGCCGACTCATCAGCACCACCAAATCCAACGCCGAGGCGATCTGAGCCCGCAAAGCATGGAGCGGCAACTCCACCTTGCTCATCAACGCCATCGTCTCCAGCCGGTTCAACGCATCGTGCGGATTGTTGGCGTGGAGCGTGCCCATCGATCCGCCGTGGCCGCTGGTCATCGCCTGGATCATGTCCAGTGCCTCGCCGCCGCGCACCTCGCCGATGATGATGCGGTCAGGGCGTAGCCGCAGCGATGAGCGGAACAGCTCACGGATGCCCACCGCCCCGCGGCCGTAGCGATCCGCTGGTCGTGTTTCCAGCGATACGAGGTGATCCTTCTGCAACTGGAGTTCCGCGGAGTCTTCGATGAGCACCAGTCGTTCATCCCCGGGCACGTAGGCCGACAGAGCGTTAAGCAACGAAGTCTTGCCCGAGCTGGTTCCGCCCGCGACGAGGATGTTGCGTTCGTTCTGCACTGCAGCTTTGAGAAACGCCGCTGCCTGATCCGTGAGCGTGCCCAGTTCGATGAGCCAGTCCATGTCGAGCATCTGGCGGTTGAACTTTCGAATGTTCATGACCGTGCCCCGCCGGGCGCAGGGTTCCTTGGCGACGTGGACGCGTGAGCCATCAGGCAGGCGGCTATCCACCAGCGGGTTGTCATCCGCCAGGCTTTTGCCGGTGAACTGCAGAATGTTGTTGACTGCCGCGTCGAACGCTTCCGCATCGGCAAACCGGGCCGTGGTCTTCTCAAGGCGACCATCGCGCTCGATGTAAATCTCATCGAAGCGGTTGACCATGACCTCGCTGATGGCGGTGTCGTCGAGATAAGCCTTGATCGGCGCCAGGTAGTGCGCCACAGTGCGGGCATAAATGCTCTGAGCGTCAGCAACAATATGAGGAGCCGTCAGCATCGTTTCAGCCATGCCATCAGTTTACCCGATGCCCGACGGGTGCGGTCCTTGATGTTTCTGAGGTTTTCAAGGCAGAGGCCCCGCACATGTGTAGCTCGGTCCGTAAGGGCCGAGAGCGCGACGCCCCCCCAAAAATCTCTTCTCTTCTTGCCTTAAGGGCCGGAGGCCCGGCACATTCGTAGCTCGGTCCGTAAGGGCCGAGAACGCGACGCCCCAAAAACTCTCTCTCCTCCTCTACCTTGAGGGCCGGAGGCCCGGCACCTATTGCCCCCGCCCCGTTTTGACTTCCGAGCGAGGATGGAAGCGAAGGCGAATTGGGGTGGGGGTACAATTACGGCCACCATGTAAGCGCTTGTGGTTTGCGCGGTGTTTGAAAAACCAGTATCTTAAGATGTGATTAACCCAATTAAACTGTGGCGGTGGTCAGGCAAGATGAGATCCAGGGGAAATGACAGATGTTTACAACTCGTAACTCCCGTCTAGCAATCGTCGGCGTTGTACTGGTACTGGCGGGCGTCGCGGTGATTGCCGTTTCGGTTTGGGGGCGTCCTGCTGCACACTCGTCAACGACAATGTTCGTTTCTGGCGCTCCTGTGCCCATCGTCGCAAAGGTTGTGAGTATCCAGGTTGATCAAGTATCTCATCAGGTGACCGTCCGTCGTTTGGCGAAGCCGAAGTTAATTGAGCCGTTGCCCCTCAATCAAACCAGTCTCGCTACGCCCATGGATGCCATGATTTCGATGACCTCACATCTCGCCGTCGGCGAAACTCAACAGGACATGGACGTCTACGCCCAAAAACACATGGCCACGCCAGATGCGTTCTTGTCCTTGATCCGCTCGTCTGGCTTGATTGCGAAAGAGTATTGGGCAAAAGTGCGCGCCAGCCAGAGCCCCACGTACCTATTGGGTACCGTTCAATACAGCGATACAGTTCTGGTCGTGGTGCGTGACCAAGTGGTGCACGCCACGACTGGCACGAAGTTTGACCATGTTATTGGTGGAGCATTTACAAAGCATGGCGACTCCTGGCTGCTGGATGAGGAGCGCAAGCAAAATGATCCTGTGCTGAGAAGCATCCACGACAACGGCTATGCGGTCCTGATCGAAGCGAACGATGACGGAGGCCCCCCTCGTCAGGATTGAGTGCGTTCCGTGGCTCAAGGTAGAGATCAGGATTCACGGCGTTGCCCGGAGTGGCGACACATCACTGGCTCCGTCCGTAAGGGCCGAGATTGGCTCGCCCGATAAATCCTCGCCTTGCCCACGTGATACCGGCGACCGGCACGACTCATTCCAGGAGATACATCGGATCGTACGCCACGCCATGCCGCTCCAGGAACTCCCGCAATTCTTCTGCGAACGACTTGTGCCGATGGTGTTCCTGCTGATTGGCGATGTACGCCAGCAACGTCGCCTCTGCGGAGCGGCTGACCGAAAACGCGGCATACTTAGTTTGCCAAGCGAATGCGGGGTCGTGATTCTCGTGAACCCACCGCGATGAGTTGGCTTTGAATGCATTGACGATGTCCGCCACGCTCTTCGTCGCATTCATCGCCACATACAAATGGACGTGATCGGCAGCGCCGCCGACATTGATCACCGGCACGCCGATGTTCTCACCGATGCCGTGCAGGTAGGCCCAAAGCGCCTCCTGCCAAGACGATTGGATGAACGGCTCGCGTCGGTGCGTGGACCAGATCAGATGCAATCGCACATTCCGAAATGCTGGCATGTGTACCCCTTTTTGGAAGTTCTGCCCGTGATGATACCAACCCGGATGAGTGCCGGGCCTCCGGCCCTCGAAGCAGAAGAAGAGAGTCTCAGGGGGTGCTTGTTCTCGGCCCTTACGGACCGAGCTAACAATGTGTCGGCCCTCCGGGCCTTGACGAACGTATGAACATACGAACAACGAGGCTCGCGACATCGTCGCCTCACCATGGGTTGACGTTTTCGATGTGGTCCGTGTGCGAGCCGGGCAGGGGGCCGCGGTGGAGGGTGTAGATGGGGAGGTGGGGCCGACAGAAAAATCGGAGGGGCACCCAACTCTCGCCCAACCCGCGCGACACCGCGCAGAGCGTGCGGCGATGACGCAGGATTCCCGAACTCAAACGCAACGGAAGATCGCTTGAATTCATCAGGGCCTTGTGCCCCGGCAGACGCAACTGCCCGCCATGCGTGTGACCTGAAAACATGACGTCGGCTCCGAGGTCCGCCACCGTGGGCAGATACATCGGATAGTGCGACAGCACCAGTCGCAGCGGCCCGGGTGCTTCCTCGCCACGACGCGTCTGTGCTGCGGTCGTTAAGCCTTGGCGGTCCATGTCCGCCAGCATCGCCAGCGCATCGAGGTGACGATGGTGATGCGATTCAAAACCAATCACATGAATTGCGCCGTCAGCAAA
Organism: Phycisphaeraceae bacterium; assembly: GCA_041736565.1. Lineage (GTDB taxonomy): Bacteria > Planctomycetota > Phycisphaerae > Phycisphaerales > Phycisphaeraceae > JBBDMX01. The sequence goes on from JBGSTK010000187.1 coordinate 7,182, forward strand.
CGCCACACACTCATCCGCCAACCAGCGCATGGGCAGATCCTTGCAGAGGCGGCGAATCTCCCACGAGTCGTGGTTGCCGAAAACTCCCAGCACACCGAGGCGAGGTTTGAGGCGTGGCACCAGCCGTTCGAGCATGGCCATGGCATTGGCTTCATCGCCCGGCACGTTCATGTAGTCGCCGGTGAGGAACACGAAATCGACGTCGAGTTCGCCCACCAGCGCGATGATTCGCTCATGGCGTCGTCGTGGCCGCCCGACGTGAAGATCGCTGATCTGCGCGATACGCAGCCCCCCCAACCCCGGCGCCAGGTCGGGCAACGTCAGCGGCACATGATCGATCAAAGAACCAGCCATGCCGTCATGGTACAGCACGCGCAAGCGGTTGAATTGTCCCTTGGGAGATAAGGCGTGCTCGTGGCGAGAAATCAAATCCACTGCGCGCGTCGAGGCCCCGCTCGCGGCTGCTTGCTGAGGTTGCTGCGTGGCGGTCATACACGCAGATCGGAGATGGGGATGATGCTCAGGCACGCATCTTCCTTGGCACTGTGGTAGGCCACGTAGAGCATGCCGTCGCGCTCCAGTGGATACGGGTAGCCCCACTGCGGCGTGTGGTGCCAGCTGTGATCGGAGAATCGTGCAGCGGGCGGCAGGTCGGGGCGAAGTCGCCAGATGGCGCGGAACACCGCCTGGCCCGGGGCTGTCACGGCGATGACGGGGTAATCGCGCTGCCGGGATTTCTCACCGGTTTGGCTGGTGGCGAGGAAGTTGAAGAGCAGCACGTGCTGGCCGGTGCTCAGAGTCGTGGCGGCGATCTTCGAGCTTGCGCAAGGCAGTGCCGTGGGCAAGGGATCGCTCCACGTACGGCCACTATCACTGCTGCGCGACAGGTGAATGCGTTGGGGCTGCTTTGGCATCGGGCGAAGCAGCGCCAGCAGATCATTGCCGTGGCGCAGTACGTTGGCTTCCGCCATTCCGCCCAGCGTTAGAGGGATGGCCAGCGTCCGCCAAGGCTGATCCACCGCATCGCCCTGACTGATCATCACCGCGCCGCGACCGTAGCCATCCATCCCCGCCATAAGCCAACCACCATCGGGCAACCGCAGCGGTGTCTGCAGCGGATACATTTCCCCGACCTCGCCCATGCGATGCCATGAGTCGCTCGCTACGTCGTAGCGGAAGGCTTCGGTACGCAGATTGTGGAACACCCAGTTGAGACCGTCTGCACCCTTGAGCCCCTTGCCCCAGACGATGCCCTCATAAGTTGCGGCGTAATACCACAGGGCATCTCCAACGACATGAAAGGCGCCGTGGCTGTTGTTGCGATCGGCGTGACCGGGGGCGAGCACGCGCGGCGCCGACCACGTCTTGCCGCCGTCAGTAGAAGTGCGACTGCGGACGACTTCCTTCACACTATTCTCAGGCGTGTGCGCCGGTGCTTGTGCCCAAGCGGCATGAAGGCGGTTGGCGTGCATGGCAAGGCCTATGCCGATAAGAAACGACCACTCGTTGTCTGCCTCGTGGATCACCTGATGGCGAACGCCTCCGCGACCATCGCCCGCGCAACCATCGCCGCCGCCCGCGACGAACTGCGGCAACACCGCCAGTGCATCCACGGCATCGGGACCAGGCAGTGGCGGCCCTGCCCATAGCAACGATGAATCAGATGAATCATTGGCCTCGGCGGCGGAAGCTTGAGGTGTGCTCATGGCGATGTCTCCGGGGTGGTGAACTGCTTGCGATAAACCGTCGGCGTCATTTTGAATCGACGGGCAAAGTGCTGCGAAAAGCGCGACGCATCGCGGTACCCCACACGGCGGGCGATCTTGCCGATCGGATAGCGGGAATGTCGCAGCTGGTCGGCTGCGGACTGGAGTCGCATCTCGCGCAGGTGGTCGCCGAAACTCATCCCGTAGCGCTCGCGAAACAGCCGGGCGAGATGCCCCGCGCTGATGTGCGCGATCGTGGTGGCCACGTAGGAGAGTCGCACCGGCTCGTCGAGGTGCAGCACCAGGTAGGCTGCGGCGCGGTCCAACGGATCGTGCGGCAGCGATGGGTCGTTGGTGTACTCGGCAATGCGAAACCAGACGGCGTCGAGGTGAGCCCGCGCCGCTGCTTCAGCCGCCACGGCATCGCCGTCGCAGATCGCATCGACCATCGGCCGATGAGCCTCGAAGAGCACGTTGAGATCAGGCCAGCATGTCCGCAGGGTTTCGGTGTGGAAGGGCTTCATACGCGACGCCACCATGGCCCACACCTCCGCTAAGCCGTCCACCCCCGCCAGGTCCACAATCGCCAGGTGCAAGGCTGTATCCGCGGTGTCGAATGCTGCGTAGTCCCGTTTTTTGGCGGCGGTCTGCAGGCGTTCAAACGTCACCAGCAGCGGCTCGGGGTCGATCCCGTCGCGCACTCGCCGGGCTGCGTACTTCGCCGCAAAAGCATCGATCTGCGCCCGCAACTCGGTGACCGCCTTCATCGGCGTCAGACTACCACGGGATGTGAATCTGTAGGGCGACATCGCGTCATCATATGCTGAATCGCGCGCGGCACTATGTCCTTCCGTGCCTGGCTGGAAAAATCATTGACATTGGGATATTCGGGGGTTAGGCTTCATGAAATGGGTACCACCCGCGACCTGTCCAAACGTGTATTTTGGAGCGCGGGGGAGCCCGGTAACTTAACCTCCCCGTCGGAATCGCCAACGGGACCACCTCAAAGGAGAGAATCATGACCAAGCTCTTTACCACACAATTGACCCTTAGCGCCAGCCTCGTGGCAGGTGCCGTTGTCCTGGGCCTGCAGGCACCGACCGCCTCCGCGGCGATCCTCGCCCCCGGCGACGCCATCGCGGTGGATTTTTCTTCGGCAGGTGGTTCGGCGACGAACTTTAATGTGTTCAGTGGCTCCGCGTCGACTTCGACAGTCAACTCCACTATCCCGGTCAGCAGCGTCATCCGCCACAGCAACGGTTCGACGGTTGATGGCGTGTCGATTAACTTCGCAGGCCTTACGACGGGATTCAATGACGAGGCAAACGCCAACAACTGGCCGGGGACCGGCGCAGATCCGTACTACGTCACTGCGGCCGATGACCTCGCCTTCGAGACAGGCACCGGCGGACTGACACTGACCTTCAGCGGACTCAATTCATCATACGACTATCGTGTACGGGTCTATTCGCTTATCTCCAATAATGGAGGCCGCACGAACATCTTCACCGTCACGGACGGTGCTGTATTTCAGACGGTGACCAACAGCAACGGCACCCGATGGAATGCTGCGACCCTTGAGGCTGCGAACATGGTGTTCACGGTGTCGCCAAACGGTTCCAACAACATCGTGCTGACCGTGACGGACAATGATGGATCACACAACGTCTCCTTCCTCAACGCCGTCGTCCTCGAAGTCGTCCCCGAACCCGCATCACTGGCGCTTCTGGGCCTCGGCGGGATGCTGATGCTGGTGCGGCGTCGCTGAGCGAATCGGCGAGGCCGAGCTGCGAGCGAGTTGATGCCTAAACCCGAAGGCGGGCGCGTTGTCGCCCGCCTCTTTCCCTTACGGAGTTTTTGTTATGACCGTTTTCCGAGGTTTGTACCCCCCGCTCATCACCCCCTTCCACGCTGACGGATCGCTCAACGAGCAAGGCCTGCGCGACCACATCGAGTTCATGATCGACGGCGGCGTCGACGGCATGTGCGGCGGGTCGAGCACCGGCGAGTTCATGAACCTCACCCGCGACGAGTGGGAGACGGTTCTGGGCGTGACCAAGGAGCAGACCGCGGGGCGTGTCCCGCTCATCGCAGGTGGAGCCGACATGTCCACTGCCGCGACTATCGAGCGATGCCGCCTCGCCGAGAAGCTGGGCTACGATGGCCTGCTGATCATTAGCCCGTGGTATCAGGTGCACACGCAGCGCGAGATCTACGCCCATTTCAAGGCCATCCGCGATGCGGTGAGCATCCCGATCATGATCTACAACAATCCGCCGGTCACGGGCATCGAGCTTTCCGTCGCACTGCTCGAACGGCTGACGCGAGACGGGATCATCCAATACATCAAGGACGCCAACTCCGATCCGTACACCCTCTCCCGCCTGCGCATGCGGCTGGGTGACAAGCTGCAGCTTTTCTACGGCCACGACAACAACGCCATCGGCGCGTTCGCCTTCGGTGCCACGGGTTGGGTCAGCGGCTCAGCGAACTTCGACCCCGCCCGCTGGAGTCGCTTCGTCCATCTGTGCATCGACGACAACGACTACGCCACTGCGCGTACGATGTGGTACGAGATGTTGCCGTTCATCGAAGCGGTGACGGTCGGACAGAACGGCGAGCGCTCGGACTGGATCGCCGTGATCAAGCGCGGGCTGGAGCTGCGTGGTCGCCAAGTGGGCCCAGTCCGCCGACCGATGCTGCCGCTGACCGAGGAAGTCGACGCAATGGTTCGCAAGGCGGTGGCCGGATTGAAGTTCGACGCCCCTGCCCTGACTTGACCTCCGGTTTGGGCTGGCGTACAGCAGACCAGGCCGTGCTGATCGGCTGGCGGTGGGCCGACACTGACGCGTCGTCGAATGTCGACGACGGCGATAGGGCCCCGCTCTTGCGGTACCGCCGTTGAATTTGTGCCGATGGAAGGATTGACATGCACCACACACGCGCGTTTACGCTTGTCGAGGTGATCGTGGTAGTGGCGATCATCGCGCTGCTCATCGCCCTCCTGCTGCCCGCTCTGGACAAAGCCCGTACTGCGGCCCGCACCGCGATGTGCATGAGCAATCAGCGGCAGATCGGCTTACTGATGGAGGCCTACGCGACCGAGCAGCGCGGGTTTCTGCCGCGGTACGCGTTTCACGGTGCCCTGGCAGATGCCGGGATGATCGACCATATGGAGGCCGTCTCCATCGCTGGCGATCGGCGATCAAAGCTATTTTGCCCGGATGCGAATCAACTCAATCGAAAGCCCTTCACCTACGGGATGTTTCGAAGCACGGACCTTGGCAGCAATGAGGAACTGGGTGTGCTAGGAAAGTCTCTGGTCCCCAGCGGCAGCTCGCAGGAGTGGGCGTCGGGCCCCAAAGACGCTTATCTTGCCAAGCGTTACGGCGTGGTCGGGCCCGCTTCCGCGGCGCCGGTCCTGATGGATTCCCACGTCCTTGACTGGCAAATCTGGGTCGATGCCGGCCACGTTTACGATGAGATATCGATCTTCGAGCGTCACGACGACCGACGGCAGGTGCTTTACGCGGACATGCACGTCGAGTCCCATCCGCTTACGTTCTTCGAGCCGATGTTCAGGAATGCGCCTTCGCGGGCCAGCCACAAATTCACGGTCCGCTACAGGCCCGGCCCACTCTACATCATTCCCTGACTCCATTCGCCCACGCGAATTGCTCGACCCTGAGCGGGCGATGCCATCCACTTACACGCCAGCAGATACGATGTCGCGCATGGGCCAGCCGGACATCATCTTCATCCTGCCCGACCAGTTGCGGCGTGACGCGTGCGGTGCTTACGGAGCCACGCACGGCCTGACGCCCAACATCGATCGCATGGCTGCCCAGGGCCTGAACGTCAATCACGCGATCAGTTCCTGTCCGGTCTGCACGCCGTACCGCGGCATGCTGATGACCGGCAAGTACCCGACGCACTCGGGCGTGGTCGGCAACTTCGTGCAGATCAGCGCGCGACAAAACCCGCGGCCATTGGCGAAGGTGCTCGGCGAAGCCGGCTACGAGACGGCGTACTTCGGCAAGTGGCATTTGGGCCCCGGCCAGCACGGCCCGCCGTCCGATCACCCGGAGTTCGTGCCGCCGGGCGAACTGCGCATGGGCTTTGACCATTGGCAGGCATTCAACTTCCACGCCGCCTTCAACGACTACTGGTACTACCGCGACACACCAGCGAAGTGCCATGATGATCGCTACGAAACTGACGCGGTCTTTGGCCAGGCGATCGATTGGCTGAGCGAACGTGAGGGCGATGGGCCGGTGTTCATGGTGCTCTCTCCGCATCCGCCTCATCCGCCGTTCCGCGAATGCGATGCGCCGCCGGGGTACCTGCCGCGTGTGCCTCAACACATTGACTGGTCACCGAATGTGACGATGCCCAACCCGCGCAACGCCGACGAGATGCGGGTGTATCTGGCGATGGTGGCGAACCTGGACGACAACGTCGGGCGACTGCTCAATGCGGTCGACAACTCGGCGCGTGCGGACAACACGCTGGTGATCTTCACCTCCGACCACGGGGAGATGCACGGCAGCCACGGGCGAATTCACAAGATGGTTCCGTATGCCGAGGCGCTGGATGTGCCGCTGATCATGCGGTGGCCCAAGCGAATCGCCGCCGGACGCCGGGCTGATGTGCTGCTGGGGCCGATGGACTGGCTGCCGACGCTCGCGGCAATTGCCGGGGCACCCGAAGTCGGGGGCGATGCGTGCGGCGGCTGTGATGGCGTTGATGGCGTTGATGGCGAGGATCTATCGGCTGAGCTGCTGGGGCAACGCGACCCCACCGATCGACAGATGCTCATCGCCAACTATTCCAGCCACTGGAACGAGTTTCGCAGCGACACGCCTGAGACGGCGTCAGACTGGCGTTGCTGGCCGGAGTGGCGCGGCGTTCGAACGCAGCGTTACACCTACGTCCGCTGGCTCGATGGACGCGAGGAACTCTTCGACAACCACGCCGACCCGTTTCAACAGTGCAACATGGCGATGGCGATGGCGTCGGCGTCGGCATCGGCGTCTATGTCCACGTCCACGTCCACGTCCGCCCCGATCCTCTCCCAATTGCGCAACGCCTTGACACGGCTGCTCGCCGATGCCCACGATCAGTTTCCGCCAGGCACCGCGTATGCCGACTGGTACAGTCCGCACCGTGAACTCGTCGTGTCACTACCATGACGACGCCCCACAGATAACGAGCTACTCGCAGCTCCCCGAAGCCCCGCATGCAAATGCGGGGCTGGGGCCCACGCCTCGCAACCCCGACGCCGCCTCGCTCTAAACCCCACGCGTCATCGGATCCCAAATGATCTTATGAAGCTGCGTCTGCACGCGAATCTTGTCGAGCGCCAGCCGCCCCGCATGAGTGTCAGCCAGGATCCACTCCGTCAACTCGCGCAGGGATAATCCCTTGACACCCTGAAGTTGACTCCCCGCACCAGGCGCCATCGGGGCAGCAGCACTGATGAGAATCGCCCCGATCCGCTTGGCCAAGGCACGATCTCTCAATATCTCGCACATCCACTCGTAATCGCTGCGGGAGCAGAGCACGAACTTCACCTCATCGCGCTGCGTCAACAAAGGGATGTTGCTCCAGAGGTTACGGTGCGCCTCGCCGCTATCGGGCGATTTGATGTCCATGATGCGGATGACGCGGGGGTCGCACGGGCTGATATCGCAGGCGCCGCTGGTTTCGATCAGCACGGTCTTGCCCGCATCGCAAAGTCGGCTCATGAGCGTGTGGACGTGAGGCTGAAGCAGGGGCTCGCCGCCGGTGATTTCGACGAGTTGGCACCCTCCGCCATGGGCCTCGATAAGGGCCAGAATCGCGTCAATACTACGGCGTGAACCTTCGTGGAAGGCGTACTCGGTATCGCAATAATGGCAGCGGAGATGACAGCCCGTCAGCCGGACGAAAACACAAGGCAGACCCGCCCAGGTGCTTTCACCCTGGATGGAGTAGAACACCTCGTTGAGGACAAGGCTGGGTTCAGCGGCGGAGCCCGGGGTGGAATCCGGAAGCGTCTTCGAGGGTGGATTCGGGGCGGATTTCAAGGGCGAATCGGGCATGGGCATCAATCCAGTCGCGCCAGAAGTTCTTGAATTGTAAGCCCTAACGATGGGTGGACCACATCCGGGGCGATCTGGGCTAGGGGACGCAGGACGAATGCACGCTCGTGCATACGGGGGTGCGGGATCGTCAGGCCCCCCTCATCCGTTGCCTCATCAATGACCTGCGAGCCGAAGAGCAGAATATCCAAGTCCAACGGTCGTGGCCCCCACCGAACGCGTTTCGTGGCATCAGGGCGGCCCCGGGATTGCTCGATAAGTCTCAATTCCGCCAGCAGTTGGCGCGGGGTCAGGTCAGTCTCGATGACGGCTGCAGCGTTGAGGTAGGTGCCCTGGGCGATGGGGCCCACCGGGTCGGTCTCGATGATGTCGCTCGCAGCCATAAGTCGAGTCTGACGCGAGGCTGCCAATGCTGCCAGGGCCGCATCGATGTGCTGGCGGCGATTGCCGAGGTTGGAACCGAGGCCGAGGCAGACAAGGGTCATGGCCTGATTGTCGCAGGAGCGGCGAGGGGCCGCAAGAGCCATGACAATCTTCGCCGTAAAGTCGCGTTTAACAGCGATTTACGTTCGACATGTCACCCGATATCTCACCCCGGCCAACCACTGTCGCCCAACAGCGGAACAAATCGGCAACCCAGGCCCTGCTGCTGCGTCCACTGCCCCGCCCGCAAGTCGTAAATCAGCATCGTCTGCACCTCACGGTCGCCCACCGGAATGACGATCCGCCCGCCTTCAACTACTTGCTCCTTCATCACTTCCGGCAAGCTCGGCGCCCCCGCGGTCACCAGAATCCGGTCATACGGCCCCAACCCCGGCCAACCCCGGCTACCATCGCCTTGGACGATTGTGACCCGATCCGAATACCCCAGTTTTTCCAGGATTTCCCGCGAATTTGCCGCCAATTCGGGCACTTTTTCCACGCTCACCACCCGGCAACCCAGCTCCGCCAGGATGGCACTCTGATACCCGCTGCCGGTGCCCACTTCCAGCACCCGCATCCCCGGTTTGGCGGCGAGGAGCTGCGTCATGTAAGCCACGATGTACGGCTGACTTATGGTCTGCCCGCACGCGGTGGGCAGAGCCTTGTCGGCGTAGGCGTCCTCCAGAGGCACATGAGGCACGAACCGATGCCGGGGCACCCTCGCCATAACCTCCAAAATCCGCTGATCCACCACCCCGCGTGACCTCAGTTGTGTAGCCACCATGTCGTGCGCCATCAGCCGGGCTTGGGTGTCATCGTCCATCGTGTGTCATCCTATCCCCGCTGCGCGAGCCCAGAAAATCCCATTTTTCGCGGCCCCAACCCCCCCCGTACCCCCCTCCTACCTTCGCCAACCCCCCCTCAACCCACGCCTACCCCCCCCTGTACCCCCCACCTACCCCGCACCCCCTCCATTTGTGATCAGCAAAACCAACCTCAAAATCCCCGCGATTTTGGCATGCGTGAAATATCACGTGCGCGGGTGATGATGGCGCGGGTCTCTGAAATCTGAAATCTGAAATCTGAGATCTGAAATCTGAGATCTGAGATCTGAGATTTGAGATTTGAGATCTGAGATTTGAGATCTGAGATTTGAGATCTGCGATCGAGATCTGAGATTCAGGTCACGACGCGGTTGGGCGCATTGCAGCGATCCCCTGCGATCATACTGACGGCGCATCGCGCTTACTGCGGCTTTGAAGTTGTCGCTGGGCTTCCTCAAAACGGTCGCGCACGGCGGCGAGGTCGTGGGGCTCTTTGATTTCGCGCTCTGCGAGTTGCATGATGAGTTTCGTCTGGGCGAGCAGCGGGTCGCGCGTTTCAGCCGAGCTGCAAAATCGCGCGGTGAGCTCGATTGATTCGAGCATGCGGATGATGATGGATACGTGCGGCAGGACATTCTGGCGAACCTGGTTGAAGGCGACGTCCACCATGCCGGGGAAATCGGTCGGGTTGGTGATGAGGCGGAGGCGGTTGAGCTCATCGCGCCAACACGGTTGCGGCGTGCCACGCTGGGCGAGGTGCGCCAGTGCCTCGCCGATGCGATCGACGCACAAGCGCGCGGTGAAAGGATCGTTGATGCTCGGCGATAGCGAACGCACGGCGATCTCGACGAGTTGCTCCATGCCAAACTCGAGGTCTTGGACGTGTGTGCGGCGATTGCCGAACGTGAAGCATTTGAGGGGGTACGCCGCGGCTTTTTCGTCGAGGGTTCGCGGGGGCCAATACTCAGCGAGAACTTCGTCGTGCACAGCGAAATGCCCGGCTCGTTTGTGCAGGCGGATCGTGACATCGTGAGTTTTCGCCCAGTCCACAAGCGATGGCTCATCGATGGATTGGATGTAGCCCGCGCGGTCGGACCTTATGTGAATGGTTTCTTCGGGTGCGCCTGCATCATCGCTTTGGAGTGCGGCACGTCCGGCATCGGTCGAGCGAGGAGCATCCACGTCGCAGATGCGATCAATGGTGTCGTTGAGATCCTCTGCGACGGCGGCGACGACGTTGTCGGCTTGAAGCGAGGCTGAGACGTGGTGGAAGAAATAGATGAGCACGGCCACGGCGGCGAGCATGAGCACGATGGCGATGGTGACCGACAGCGAGGGTATGAACTCCGTGCTGTCGGCGGCGCGAAGCAGGAAGATGGCGTAGACGAACGTGGCGATGAACGTGCCCAGGGTGATCTGATTTCCGCGATCGCGCATGAAGTTGTAGAGCAGGCGCGGGCCAAACTGCTGCGACGCCAGTGAGAGGGCGACGATGGTGATGGAGAACGTGACGCCGGCGAGTGAGATCATGCCACCTGCGACGGCGTTGAGCAGATCGCGGACGCCCGCAGCGCCGCTGTTGTCGGAGCCGAAGTAGCCGATGAGTGGCACGGAGGCCAGGTCATAGTTGCGGTCGACCCAGACAGCCCCGGCTGCCAGCGCGATGGAACCGGTGACCATGAGCGACGGCACGAACCAATAGCTCGACCGCACAGCATCCCACCAGGTGGCGATACGGATATGCATGGATGATCATAGGAGCGAGAGCTTTACGCGCGCTTGCGGCGGCGCACCGTAACATTTTTTGCTGTGAGGTGCGAGCGTGTGATCGTTCTGCGGTGGTTTGGCCAACTCATAAAGCGTAGGACACTTGCCATTCGCTTTGCCTTCGCCTTAAATTGACCATTGAAATGCACTGATGACTACCAATCAGAACCTCTCAATGTCTTTTATTAAGCAGGGACGCAGACCATGCGAAAACTGATCGTTTTGTCCTTTATCACGCTGGACGGAGTCATGCAGGCACCAGGTGGACCGGAGGAAGACACATCGGGTGGCTTCCAACATGGTGGCTGGACTTTCCACTATTTCGACGAGTTTATGGGCAATGTGATGGATCGGCAGATGTCGCGGCCGTTTGACCTGCTTTTGGGCAGGAGAACCTATGACATCTTCGCTTCCTACTGGCCCAACCATCATGACCCCAACGACCCGGTATCATCCGGCCTCAACAACTCGACGAAATATGTCGTCTCCCATTCGCCCGGGGAGTTGAAGTGGAATAATACCATCGCCATCACGGGCGATGTCGTCAAAGCTATTGATACTATCAAGAAGGACTCAGGACCCGACCTTCATGTCCACGGTAGCAGCAACCTCATCCAAACCCTCCTGCGCCACAACCTGGCTGATGAGTTCTGGTTAAAGATATTTCCGATCACGCTTGGAAAAGGAAAGCGTTTGTTCGACAGCGGCGCGATGCCATCGGCATTCACGGCTTCAGATATCCAGATGTCGCCCAAGGGCGTTATTGTCGCTACGTACAAACGCAGCGGCGAGGTTATCACAGGTTCGTTTGGTGATTGATCTTACAATTGCGCATTAATGCGAGCTGAGAGCTGAGATCTGAGATCTGCGATTTGAGATTTGAAGCCTGAGATATACAGATCTGCGATTTGAGATCCCTTCAGCCGATGAACGGCACGACCTGCTTTCGTTGGGCCTCGAGCTTCTGAAAGGAGATCGGCGTGGCGGTGCCCAGGTGTTGGGCAAAGACGCTGATGCGGAGTTCCTGGAGCAGGCGGCCGAAGGTTTCGAGGGGGCGAGGGTCATCGTGCTGGGTGAGCGACTGGCGACGCTGACGATAGAAGGCGACATGCGGGGCCAACTCAGCGGTGAGTTGGGCGTCGCGCGCGACGTGGCCGGTGGCGAGCTTGGTCAATCGGTGACGGATACCCGACAGGTAGCGCGGGAGGTGGGGTCGCCAATCGGGTGGCAACGCCAGCAGAAAGTCGGGCGGCATCAGCGAGGCGAGTTGGTCCCGCACATCCGCAAGCGACGCAGTCCATGCCGACGGCGGACGCTCGGGCAACGCCAGGGTCACTTGGTGGAAGCCATGCAGGATCGCGAGGGTTTGTTGACTGATGAAGGTCAGCGACTCGCGCAGGCGGCCGCGACCGGCGCGGCGGCGCAGTTCGAACTCCATGGCGGTGCGCACGACATCGCCGCCGGGCGGGCCATCGAGGAACAGGCGATCAACCGCAGCCATGACGATCTGCTCTTTGAGTGCCTGGGGCGAACCGAGCGGCGCGTAGAGAAGCAGGAGTTGCTGAATGTCGGGGATATCCCGGCGGGCATCGGCCAGTTCGTCGTCGATGTGCAACATGAAGAGGCGACGGAGACCCGCGCGACTCAGCCGATGTGCTGCGGGGCGACTGGCGACGAGTTGCAGCGAGACGCTTTGATCCGCATCGACGATGGCGGGGAACTGGTCGAGGCTCATGCCCGCGAAGGTGACGGGCACCGTCTCGGGCAGGTCGCCGAAGTCCCAGGTCGTGATGCCTTGGCGGTCGTAGCGTTGGTCGCTGACATGGGCGGAGGTCTCAGCGGCGCGACGCGCGAGTTTGACTTGCAGGGCAGGGAGGTCATCGCCCACAGCGATCTCGTGGCCGGTGTCATCGGTGACGTGATAGGTCATGCGCAGGTGTTGTGGCAATGTGTCGTGGTGCCAGAGCTCGGGTGAAACCAGCAGCCCGTGCGCTTCGTGGAGGTACTCCGCCAGCGCGGTGGTTAACGGCTTGTTGGGAGGCTTAGGTTGATGATCGCTGGTGTCGCTGTCGTGGCGAGCGATGGCGAGGGCTGCGGTGCGAGCCGTCTGAGGGATGGGAATCAGCAGCACGCGAAGGTCTTTGGGCAATCTTCGCAGGAGGGCTTCGATCTTCTGAGGCAGGAGGCCGGGCACCAGCCAATCGAAAGGTTCGGGCCTCAGCGCGGGCAGCGCTGCGAGCGGAACGGTGACGTTGACACCATCATCGACATCGCGCGGCTCGATGCGGTACTCCAACGGCAGGGTCATGCCCGCGACAGGTAGCGCATCGGGAAAGAGCCTGGCGTCGTCGATGGCGGGGTCGTAACGCAGGACATCGGCACGGGTCATGCGCAGCACATCGGGCTTGCTTTTAGCGGCTTGGTGGAGCCAGTGCTCGAATCGTCGCGCGTTGTAGATGTGGCGAGGCAGGCGTGATTCGTAGAACGCGTAGTGGCGATCCTTGCCCGCCAGGAGGTCGCCTTTTCGCAGCTTGGCGGCGAGCTTCTGCGCATCATCGATTGTCGCGGCGTTGTGTCGCGCAAAAGGCGCGGGCGTGTCGTAGCGACCTTCAACGAGCGCTTCGTAGATGAAAATCTCTCGCGCGACTTTGGCATCAATAGGCCCAAAGGAAATGCGGCGGCGATGCACGACGGGCAACCCCTGGAGCAGCACCGACTCGAAGCCTTCAACGTCACCCGATTTCTGATGCCAGTGCGGGTCAGCGTAGGTGCGCTGCGTGAGATGCGCAGCAAGTCGTTCGATCCAATGCGGGCTGATCTTGGCGACCGAACGTGCGTAGAGCTTGGTGGTCTCGACGAGTTCCGCAGCCATGACCCAGCGTGGCTTAGCGGCAAAGAGACCCGAGCCTGGGAAGAGCCAGAAGCGCACGCCGCGCGGCCCCTCGTATTCGCCAGTATCGGTGCGCTGCCCCACGCTGCTGAGCAGCCCGGTGAGCAGAGCGCGGTGAATGGCGGCATAGCTGGCGGGGGGTTGATCCTCGGGCTCTTGTCGCATGCCCATTTGCCGCAGCATCTCCACGAGTTGGCGATGAATATCCTGCCACTCGCGCAGGCGGACTAAGGAGAGGAAGCGCTCGGCACACGCTTTTCGCAGCTTGTTTTGCGAGAGTTGGGCGCTTTGTTGCCGCAGCCATTCCCATAGTCGGAGGTAGCCCAGGAAATCTGACTCGCCGTGGCGGAACATGGCTTGAGCGCGTTGGGCAGCCTCTTCGTGGCCCACGGGTCGAAGGCGTGCATCGCCAGCCGCCAACGCTGCGGTGATGATGAGCACCTCCGCCAGCGATTGCTCACGACGAGCAGCGAGGATCATACGACCCAAGCGCGGATCGATGGGCAGCTTCGCGAGTTGGCGACCAATGGGCGTCAACTCATCGCGCGTGTCGATGGCACCGAGTTCGACGAGTGTTTCATGGCCATCGCGAATCAGTCGTCGCGCGGGCGGCTCAATGAACGGGAAGTCTTCCACCTCGCCAAGCCGAAGGGCCTTCATCTGCAGGATGACGCTGGCGAGGTTGGTGCGCAGGATTTCGGGCTGCGTGAAAGCGGGTCGCGCGGCGAAGTCATCCTCGCTGTAGAGGCGGATGCACACGCCGTCGGCGACGCGACCGCAACGGCCGGCACGCTGCTGGGCGCTGGCCTGACTCACCGGCTCGATGGGAAGACGCTGGACCTTGTGGCGCGGGCTATAGCGGCTCATCCGCGCCAGGCCTGTGTCGATGACGTAGCGAATCCCCGGCACGGTCAGCGATGTTTCCGCCACGTTGGTCGCCAACACGATTCGCCGCATGCCCGCGGGCGGAGCGTCAAAGATGCGCATCTGTTGCTCGGGAGGCAGCCGCGCGTAAAGCGGAAGAATCTGCGCGTTACGCGTCGAAGCCAGTGCCTCGGCTGTCTCGCGAATTTCACGCTCACCCGGAAGGAAGACCAGGATGTCGCCGCGCGGCTGGCCGGTGTCATCGAGTTCACGCACCGCCTGTGCGACAGCCGCGGCCGCGTTGAGGTCCTGCGCTTCAGTCGCATCGGTCTCCGCGTCGATCTGTCCCGGCGGGCGATAGCGCACCTCCACCGGAAACATGCGCCCCGACACTTCGATCACCGGAGCATCATCGAAGAACTTGCTGAAGCGTTGAGGATCGATCGTCGCGGAGGTCACGATGAGTTTTAGGTCGCCCCGCCGCGGCAGCAGTTGCTTGAGATAGCCCAGCAGGAAGTCGATGTTGAGGCTGCGTTCGTGGGCCTCGTCGATGATGAGCGTGTCGTATTGCTGGAGCGTCGCATCGCGCTGCGTCTCAGCAAGCAGGATGCCATCGGTCATGATCTTGACGCTCGTCTGCTGGCTGACCTTGTCGGCGAATCTGATTTTGTAACCCACCGCTTGGCCGAGTGGCGTGTCGAGTTCCTGCGCGATTCGCGCCGCGATGCTGCGTGCAGCGATGCGACGAGGCTGCGTCTGGCCGATCCAACCCCGCGTGCCCCGCCCCATGGCCAGCGCGATCTTAGGCAGTTGCGTGCTCTTACCCGACCCCGTCTCACCGCAGACGATGACCACCTGATGCCCCGCAATAGCAGCAGCAATCTCCTCCCGCTTCTGCGCGATAGGCAGGTCGCTGGGAAAGGTCGGCATGATGGGCAAACGGGCGACGGACATAAGCCCAGATTGTAGGTGCGCCCTCAGGATCGCATGTCGACCGCTAGGTCGCGAGGACAGTCGAGCACAGCAATCGGACCGAGCCGCCGGCATCCCCGACGAAGTGCAGCCGTTGTACGGTAAACGGCTACTGGACCCGACCGTGTCACGTCCCGGGCAAGCCAAGGCACTGGAACGACCTGTCAACAGCCAACGCGCGGACAGTGCGTTACAGATCATCGTGCAATTGGTACTGCTCGATCTTGTTGTAAAGCGTTCGGCGCGTGATACCCAGTTCTTCGGCGGCGGCGGTACGATTGCCTTGGTGGCGCTGGATCGCTTCAAGGATCATGTGCTTTTCCATCACAGCCAACGTCCCCATTGAACCAGCACTTTGGTTCTGCAAGGGTGCGAGTGGTTCTCTGTCTGCCATTCCCATTTGCCGACGTGCCCGGTCGAGGGCGCGTTCGATGTCACCGAGGTCAAAGGGCTTGGTGACATAATCGGCCAGCTTGTGACGAACGGCTTTCTGTGCGGATTCAAGGTCGCCGAATCCAGTCAGGACGATGACCTTGGTCTGCGGCCAGTGCCGAAGCAGATCGTCCATGAAGTCAACCCCGCTCTTGCCCGGCAAGTTCAGGTCAAGAAGCACAATATCGCAAGGGGCTTGCTTCATTCGGGCTGCTGCGTCCTCCGCGCTGCCAACCTCATGCACAACGAACCCCATCCTCGCCACCGATCGGCCAAGCAACTCACGCAATCGCTTTTCGTCGTCGATAATTAGAACGCTTGGATCAGACATTTGCTTCTTTTGCCTCGTTTTCTGCGACGGGTAGGTTGATGGCAAATCGGCTGCCTTGGCCCGGCCCGTCGCTGTGTGCCGTGATATGTCCGCCATGTTGCTGGATGATGGCGAAGCTGATTGACAAGCCGAGTCCCACGCCGCTCTGGCCGTTGGATTTACGCGTCGTGAAAAATGGGTCGAATACACGATCCAGCGTCTGTTGGTTCATCCCGACGCCGTTGTCCACCACCTCGATAACCACGCTGTCGCCCGAACACGAGCAGCCTATCCTGACGACGCCGTCGCCGGGTCTGGTGGCTTCAAGGGCGTTGATTGTCAGATTCAGCAGCACCTGCTTGAGTTCATCGGGGTTGGCGGTGACCAAGGCTTTCTGATTTGATGAGTCGATGGTGATGCAACGACCTCGGTAACGCGGCAGTTCTCGCACCAACGCAACGACTGAAGCCGCTGTCTCGAACACATCAATGACTGTCCGCGTGGGCTCGCCGGGGCTGGCTAGTGAGAGCAGACGTCGGACGATGTCCCGGCACCGCCGCGATTCATCGAGGATGACATCGAGGACGGCATCCAGTTTTGCCGGATCGACACCTTGTTCGCGTGCTTCCTGGGCATATCCATGGATAATGCTCAAGGGGTTGTTTATCTCGTGCGCGACACCGGCAGCGAGAAACCCGACGCTTGAAAGCCGCTCAGCGTGGGCCAGTTCACGACTCTTGGTGCGCACCTGCTGCTCCATGTCACGATAGAGAGCTTCCAGTTCACTCGCCATGCGGTTGAAGTCGGCCGCAAGGGCGGCCACCTCGTCACGACCAGACTCATCGACCCGGTTGGTCAAGTTCCCCTCGGCCATCGCGGACGCGCCGCGACGAAGTTTTTGAACCGGCCGGACCACACTGTAGTACTGCCATAGGCCGGCCCCGGTGGCCAAAAATAGCGCGACAATCGGCGTAATCAGCAGCCACCAATCTGATTGGCGGACCTGACGGGTCGCGCTTTCATGGGTATCGGCAACGATCTGATCCATAAAGCTGCTCAGGTATTGCACATCCGCAAGGCATTGATCGATTCGTTCCAGATCGGCCTCCAAATCAGGTTCGCCCGTATCAGCTTCGCGGAGAATGGCCCGGATGCGTTCGAGCGACTGACTTACTCGCTTGCGCTCCTCGTCCTGGTGAGGCCTTTCTGTCGTGTGATCGTCTTGCAGACCAAGAAACTTGCCGAGTTGATCTGCCGCCAGGTTCAGATGTTTTCGGGCTTCATTATTGACGTGGCGATGGTGATCGATTTGTGAGCGTGCGGAGACAAGCGAAGCATTTGTCGCGCTCACAGCTCGTAGTTCCTCGTACTCCTCGCTGGCTTGCGCTACGTCGTTGCGCAGCGCGTTGACTTGGCGACGCCCGGCAGACATGACCAGCAGAAGGGCAGCCAGAATGACGAGGTGAGCGATCGCGATACGGTGCCAGATTTGCATTGGTGGATCTCACAGTTGCGGCTCTTTTCTTTCGAGCAAGATGCCATGCAACGGACGACTGTATAAGTTTTTCCCACCGCGCCTTTTCTCAACTTTTTAACGTGCGGATTGTAACATGCTGCCAATAAGTTATTTACATGGACTCTCCGTTTCCAATTCGCAACGGTTACGTCAGAGCAGGCTATATTCGGCCCGACGAGCAAACGTTGCTCGCCATCAACGTCCGCACAGAAGGTTACAAGGAGCATTGCGATGTCCAAGAAACGCTCGTCCGATCAACTCTGGATTCCAGTGGCACTGTTTGCCGCCACCGCGATGGGGCTTGCGCCCGAATCCCAGGCCTCAGCAATCTTCGGCACCCTGAGCAACTTCGATATCTACAACACAACGCCCGAGCCTGCCGAGGGTGCCGAGATCGAGTTGGAGGGTTGCGATGTCTTGAGCGTAGGTGGTCACTACCCCTCGCATTTCAGTTCCTACACAGCACAGCCGTACAGCGACGGCGCCAGTTCCGGCGTTCGCATCCGTTTCACCGGCTACAACTTCAACCTGCCGTTGACCGGCGGATCGCTGGCACCCAACCCCAACCCCGCCAGCACCAACGGCCATCAGTTGACCAACTCCGCAGGCGGCGAGCACTTCGGATTCTGGCTCCAGGGCACGCAGCCGACCGCGACGCGATTCTTCTGGCTTAACGACACGGGCGGGGGGACGTATGAACGCATCGGCACGAATCCCGCCATCGTTCCCGGACCCACCTGGGCCTATGTTCCGCCGGCCAATCCCGGCGAGCTGCCGCGACTCCAGGCGGTGGTCAAGGTCCCCGAGCCCGTCGAGCCGCCCGAGGTGCCCCAACAGCGCCCGGACTCAACATGGATGAAAGTATTTAAGGTGAAACTGGCTGCATCGGCAGTGCCCAAGGATCCAGCTGAAATGCAGATGTTGTTGATGCAACTGATTTCGGATGCCAACCCGGAGAATGAGCAGCCGGACGAGCCCCTGCACAACGTTGTGCCCTTTGGCGACGATCCCGTGGAGATTGAGGCCGAATGGGAGCTGCTCGAAGGCGGAAAGAACCCGAAAGAGAAGGTCGGCGAGGACGAGATCGAAAACCCGGAGAAGCCGAAGCTGGTGATTCGTCGATACGAGTTCTACGAATACACCGGGGCCTACAGTGATGAACACGAACCGATTACACAGTTCACCGAAACCGATCTGCTGCTTCCCCCCGATGGCGAGTTGGGGAAGTTCCTCTCGGCGAACATGGTGGCGGCTGTACTCAACCCCATCCCCGAGCCAGCGTCCGCTGCATTGCTGGTGTTGCTCGCTCCCATGGTGGTCTTTCGCCGTCGAACTCAAAGGTGACCTCCCCCTTGGCGAATGCCGCAAACGGTTCGGCCTCACCTCATTCAATGCGGTGACGGCCGAACCGCGAGCGGCGGCCAGGATGGATGGGTTGCCGGCTTTAACCGAGCCTTGATATGGCC
This sequence comes from Phycisphaeraceae bacterium, assembly GCA_041736565.1. Taxonomy (GTDB): domain Bacteria; phylum Planctomycetota; class Phycisphaerae; order Phycisphaerales; family Phycisphaeraceae; genus JBBDMX01. The sequence goes on from JBGSTK010000187.1 coordinate 26,435, forward strand.
GCGCCGGGCGAGGGCAGAGGTAAAGACCACCCAGGCTACTCGTAGCAACGTGGAGGTTGGTGATGCTTCGCGTCCTGATCTGGGACTTGCCTACCCGATTGTTTCACTGGTTGTTCGCTTTTGGCTTTGGGATTGCGGCGATGCTGGCGCTGGGACTCGGTGAAGACAGCCGACTGTTTCCCTATCACGCCATCATCGGCCTGACCTTGGCGGCAATGGTAGTCATGCGGATTCTATGGGGAGTGATCGGCAGTCGGTATGCCCGCTTCGGATCGTTCCTTTTCAAACCTTCGGATGTCGCGCGCTATATGGGCGGTGTGCTCACCGGCCGTGGACGCCGCCACGCGGGCCACAATCCCGGTTCCGCGTACTTGGTTGCATTTGGTCGGCACTCGCCTGACACTCGGCGAGGAAATTGAGTCGGGCGAACATGGGGGCAATAGCGAGCACGAGAGCCAGCAAGTTGAGGATGATGACTAAACTAAGACTGCCCCGCTGTTGACACGCGCGAGAAAGATTTCGGTGGTCAACCGGCCCTGGTTTACACTGCCGGGCAATTTCCCATTTCCCACGGCCTTACCGTCAGCGTCAAGAGCCCTTGGCTCACCGCATCACCTGCCATTGCGGCAACGTGGCGGCATGGCGGCTGCAAAGCTGTCACCCGGGCACAGCGTCAACACGTGATTTTGCGGAAATTCGAGCCCGTCCGCGCTGGCATGGGGGTTGCGTCGTAGCATTACACGGTGCGGTGTAGGTCTGGTGCGGATGCCCGGGCTGGCCGCCGCAACGAGAGTGTGATCCATGGCAGTTAAATTTCAGGACTATTACCAGGTGCTGGGGGTATCGCGCAGCGCGTCCGCTGACGAGATTCGCCACGCGTATCGCAAGATCGCGCGGGAGAACCACCCGGATGTGAACAAGGTGCCTGCAGCCGAGGCGAAGTTCAAGCAGGCGACCGAAGCTTACGAGGTGCTTAAGGACGCGGACAAGCGGCGGAAGTATGACGAGCTGGGTGAGCACTGGAAGCACGGCCAAGAGTTTCGTCCCCCGCCGGGTTCGGGCATGGGCGGCGGGCCGTATGAATTTCGCACGGGCGGGCCGGGCGGCGCGAGCTTCCACTTCGAGGGCGGGGACTTCTCAGATTTTTTCGAACAGTTTTTCGGTGCACGAATGGGCGGCGGTGGCGGAGCTGGGGCCGGGGGTACGGGCGGGGCACGGGGACGCAACCCGTTTCAGGACCACATGGGTCGAGGCGGGCCGTTTGGTGGAGGCGGCGGAGCAGGCGGGCAGATGCCCGGACAGGATGCCACAGCCGAGTTGACGGTGACATTGCAGGAGGCTTACCACGGCACATCGCGACAGGTGGGGCTGCAACTGCCCGATGGTTCGACGCGCACGCTGGATGTGAAGATTCCCGCGGGCATCACCCACGGTGCGACGATGCGGCTCAAAGGCCAGGGCAACCCCTCGCCAACGGGCGACGCCAAAGCTGGTGACCTGCTGCTGAAAATCTCCCTCGCGCATGATCCGCGGTTTACGGCGGAGGGTCACGACCTGACGACGACGCTGACGCTTTCGCCGTGGGAAGCGGTGCTTGGCGCCAAGGTGCCCGTGACGACGCTGGATGGTGAGGTGACGTTGACGGTTCCCGCCGGGGCGCAGAGCGGGCAACGCATGCGGCTTCGCGCCAAAGGGCTGCCGCGAAAGGATGGCGAGCGCGGCGACCTTTACGCAGAGCTGCGCATCGCGACCCCGAAAACGTTGACGGATGAAGAAAGGGAGCAGTGGGAGAAGATTCGGGAGATATCGAAGTTCGACCCGCGAGGCAGTGAATGATGTCGAAGCGCGTGCGAATTCCAAAGCTGACGCTGATGCGAATTCCGACGCTGACGGAATGAATCACAGGTGAATTGCGAGGGAGTAACGCATGGATTCCAACCGGTTGACGCAGAAATCTCAGGAAGCCTTGCAACAGGCCAATGCTCAGGCGGTGCGCCGCGGGCACATGGAGATCGATGATCTGCATCTGCTTCTTGCGCTGGTGGAGCAGCCCGAAGGACTGGTGCCGCGATTGCTCGATCGGCTCAAGCGACCGGCTGATGTGGTGATTGCCGAGACCGAGCGGCAACTCAACAAACGCCCCAGCGTCAAAGGCCCCGGCAGCGAGGCGGGCAAAGTGTACGTCACGCAGCAACTCAACAGCCTGCTCGTCGATGCGGACAAGGAAGCCAAGCGGCTCAAGGACGAGTACGTGAGCGTCGAGCATCTCGTGCTGGCGATGCTGGCTTCCAACGCACCGGCGGGGAAACTGCTCAAAGACCTGGGCGTGAGTCGCGATGTCTTTCTCAAAGCGTTAACGGAAGTGCGCGGCAATCAGCGGGTGCAGAGCGCCAACCCCGAAGCGACGTACGAAGCGCTTGAGCGTTACGGACGCGACCTGGTGCAGATGGCGCGGGAAGGCCGGATGGACCCGGTCATCGGGCGCGATGAAGAAATCCGCAGAGTGATTCGCGTGTTGTCACGCAAGACCAAGAACAACCCCGTGCTCATCGGCGAGCCGGGCGTGGGGAAGACGGCGATTGTGGAGGGTCTGGCGCAGCGGATCGTGCGCGGCGATGTGCCCGAGGGTGTCAAGGAAAAGACGGTCTTTGCGCTGGACATGGGCTCGCTGATCGCTGGGGCGAAGTTCCGCGGTGAATTCGAGGAGCGGCTCAAGGCGGTGCTCAACGAAGTCAAGCAGGCTGAGGGACGCATCATTCTCTTCATCGACGAACTGCACACGATCGTGGGCGCGGGCAAGGCTGAGGGCGCGATGGATGCGGGCAACATGCTCAAGCCCATGCTGGCGCGGGGTGAGTTGCACTGCATCGGTGCCACGACGCTTGATGAGTACCGTCAACATATCGAGAAGGATGCGGCCCTGGAGCGGCGGTTCCAGCCGGTGATGGTCGATGCCCCGAGCGTGGAGGACACCGTGTCGATCCTGCGCGGCCTGCGTGAGCGATTCGAGCTGCATCACGGCGTGCGCATTCTCGACAACGCGCTAGTCAGTGCCGCGACGCTTTCGCACAGATACATCACGGATCGCTTTTTGCCTGATAAAGCCATCGACCTGATCGACGAAGCCTGCGCCATGGTGCGTACGGAGATCGACTCGATGCCCGCGGAGCTGGACCAACTTACTCGGCGGGTGACGCAACTGGAGATCGAGGAAGCGGCGTTGAAAAAGGAGAAAGACGCAGCTTCCAAGCAGCGGCTTGAAGCGCTGCAGCGCGAGCTGGCGGATGTGCGGCACAAGGCATCGGCAATGCGTGCGCAATGGCAGCAGGAGAAATCCGGCGTCGATGCGGAGCAAACATTGCGCGAGCAGATCGACAAGCTGCGCATCGAGATGGAGCAGGCTGAGCGAAGCTACAACCTCGACAAGGCGGCGGAGATCAAGTACGGCAAACTGCCCGAGTTGGAGAAGAAGCTGGCCGAACTGGCGCAAAATCCGCAAGCCGAGGCAAAAGGCGATACGAACTCCGGCTCACGGCTGGTGCGCGAGGAGGTGACCGAAGAAGAGATCGCGCAGATCGTCTCGAAATGGACGGGCATTCCCGTCACGCGGCTGGTGGAGGGTGAACGCGAGAAGCTGCTGAAGCTCGACACGGTGCTCCACGAGCGCGTCATCGGGCAGGACGAGGCGGTGCAACTCGTGGCGGATGCGGTCATCCGCGCACGCAGCGGCATCAAAGACCCGCGGCGACCGATCGGGTCGTTCATCTTCCTGGGGCCCACCGGTGTGGGCAAGACGGAGTTGGCGCGGGCGCTGGCGCACACGCTCTTTGACAGCGAGGACAACATCGTCCGCATCGACATGAGCGAGTACATGGAGAAGTTCGCGGTGTCCCGGCTCATCGGCGCGCCGCCCGGGTATGTAGGTTATGAGGAAGGCGGCCAACTCACCGAAGCTGTCCGTCGCAAGCCGTACAGCGTGATTCTGTTTGGTGAAATCGAAAAGGCGCATCAGGATGTGTTCAACGTGCTGCTGCAGATTCTCGATGACGGCCGGGTGACCGACTCGCAGGGCCGCACCGTCAATTTCAAGAACTGCGTGATCATCATGACGTCGAACATCGGCTCGCAGTATCTGCTCGAAGACACGCTGAAGGGCGGCGATATCAGCGACCATGCCCGCAAGAGCGTGCTGAGCGCATTGCGTCAGCATTTCCGCCCAGAGTTTCTCAACCGCGTCGACGACATCGTGATCTTCAAGCCGCTAACACCGGGTGAGATTGAGAAGATCGTGCGCCTGCAGGTGGAGGATATTCGGCGACGACTGGCGGAGCGGGACCTGAAGTTGGAGATGAGCGATGCAGCCGTGGCGCTGGTGGCACAGGAAGCTTATGACCCGGTGTACGGTGCCCGTCCGTTGAAGCGATATCTGCAGCACCAGGTGGAAACGCAGATCGGCAGAGCGATTCTTCGCGGGGATATGGCGGCGGGAGCCACGGTGAAGGTGGATGCGCGTGATGAGAAGCTCAGCGTGACGATGGCGTGAGATGAGGACGTGAGACGATGGCGTGAGGCGGATGCCGCCTGACTTGCGGCCGCGCCAGGACCGGTGGCTACGGATAACATTGAAGACCGAATTGCACCATGCGTATCCAAATCCTCATCCTGGCATGTCTGGCGATGCTGCTCGTGGGCTGCGCCACCGAAACGCGGGTGGTGCGTGACGGCTGGGGTCCGCTGCGCGAGCTTGAAGCCAAGCAGCGCCGCACCACGGGTGAAACCGGGACCCAGGAGTACGCCATCCTGCTCCGCAGCTTTGAGGGCGAGGATCGCATCCGCGACGCCAAAGCGCTGCTCCTGCGTCTGCAGCGTGAATCGCGTTGGAGCGATGTCTGGATCGAGCCGCGAAAGGACACGGCTCTGGTTCTGCGGGGCCGCTACCCCTTGCCCGATGTCGATGATGCACAACGCACTTTGCAGGCGTCGCGAAACCTGATGCTCGATGGCGCTCAGGCTTTCGCCGACGCGCAGATCATCTCGCTGGGCGGGCCGGACCCCACAGCACAAACCGGCGCTGCCCACCCCCACGATGTGTCGCAGTTCGTGGGCATGTACACGCTGCAGATCGGCTTTTATGACGAGGCCTTCGGCGAGACCTTCCGCAAGGCTGCTGAAGAAGCGGCGCAAGTGCTCCGCACCGAGGGAGAACAGGCCTACTACTATCACGGGCCCAATCGCTCGCTCATCACGCTGGGTCTCTTCACCGATGACGACTTCGTGATGGAGAACAAAGCCACGGCCTACGGCCCGCGGATGCGTGCGCTGCAGGAGAGGTATCCCTACAACCTCGCCAACGGCGTGACGCTCATCGAAACGCGGCAGGGCGTGCGCACAGAACAGCCGAGTTTCATTGTGCGGGTGCGATGATCAGGCGCTGGCCGAGTTGATCGCGGTAGTCATCGGGCACGCCGACGTCTGTGATGATGTGCTGCACTTCCGCCAAGCCGCAGACGCGGACCAGGCTCTTACGCCCAAATTTTGCAGAGTCCATGAGCATGACGCTGCGTGCCGCCTGCTGCATCATCACCTGCTCGACCTGTGCCATGGTCAGGTTGATGTTGTAGGCTTCCTGGCCGTAGATGCCTGCGAGCGAAAAGAGCAGCAGGTCGGCGTGAAGGTCGGCCAGGCATCCGGTGGCGATAGCACCCAGCGTGACGCCCGTGCGAGGGTAGAGGTTGCCGCCGATGATGAGCAGTTCGACATCATCCTGATCGGCAAAGTGATTGGCGATGGCGAGGCTGTTGGTGACGATCTGGATGGGGCGGGCGGTGATCTGTCGGGCGGCATAGACGACCGTGGACCCGCCATCGAGCAAGACGGTCATGTGCGGCTCGACCATGGCAGCGGCGGCGCGGCCGATGGCCTGCTTCTGCTCGACCTGTGCGTTCATGCGTGCGGTTAAAGCAACGCCCAGCGTACCGCCGAGACCCGCGACGGTGGCTCCCGATGTGCCGTTGGTTTCGGGGCGGAAGATGGCACCGCCGTGCGTACGCTCCAAGAGCCCACGCAATTCCAAGGCTTCGAGATCGCGGCGAACCGTCGAGACGCTCACGTCCAGTTCCCGCGCCAGATCCTCAAGCTGCGCCGTCTGATTCTGGCGAAGGGTAGCGAGGATGCGGTTGTGTCGTTCGACGATGAGCATGGTGGAGGGGAACGTTCTTGTGATGGCGGTGCGGGCAGGGATCTGAATCTGAAATTTGAAATCTGAAATTTAGAATCTGAGATCTGAGATCTGAGATTTGAAATTTGAGATTCGAGGTTTGAGAGCTGAGATTAGAGGTCAGCGATTAGCTCCGTAGTTTGGCCCAGGTTTCCTCCAGCGCGCGGGCGCTGCCGTGCAGTCCGGAAAGCTCCTTGGGCCACAGTGCCATCTCACGCGCTTCGATCACACCAGCGCGGCCCAGCACGGTGGGGATCGACAGGCACACGCCCTTTAACCCGTATTGCCCGTTCATCCGCGTGCTCACGGGGAGGATGCGCCCGCTGTCCAGCGCGATGGTGTGAATCACATCGGCGATTGACAAGCCCACGGCATAACCCGCGCCGCCCTTTCGCTTGATGACTTCCGCGCCGGAGCCCTGCGTGCGTTTGAACAAATCGTTCTGCTCGTTAACGCTCATCAACGAGGTCAACGGCACGCCCGCCGCTGCAGCACTCGACCAGATGGGCGTCATGGTGTCGCCATGCTCGCCAAGAATTAGGGCTTTGACCTGCGTAGGAGGCAGCTTCTGTGCCTCGGCGATCATGGAGCAGAAGCGCGCCGTGTCGAGCACCGTGCCCAAGCCGATGACCTGAGCCGCGGGCCACTTGAGGTGCTCAATCGCCAGGCGGGTGAGCACATCGACGGGATTGGAGACCACGAAGATGATGGCGTCGCTGCGCAACCCCGCGGTCTTGAGGTCATCGAGGATGGCCTTGAAGATCGAAACGTTGCGGTTGATCAGATCGAGGCGTGACTCGTCGGGCTTTCGACGCGAACCGGCGGTGATGCACACGACGTCGGCTTTGGCGGCGGCTTTGATGTCACCGGCAGTGATCGTCTGATCAGCGCAAAGCGATGAGCCGTGGAGCAGGTCCAGCGCTTCCCCCGCAGCCAGTTCAGCATTGACATCCACCAGGGTGATGGCGCGGACGATCTTGCCGCATTGCAGTGCAAAGGCGGCATTGGAGCCGACTCGCCCGCCACCCCCGATGATCGAAACATGAAGACTCATAAGCGCTGTTCCCTTGGTCGTCGAAGCGAATGTTTAGTTGTTGGCCGCGGCCATGATCTGATCGGTGATGAGTTGGACGGTCTGCTCGAATGTTTCTTCGTCCATGGCTGGGGGCAGATCGCGCTGCGATGACGCCTGCTGGACCTGGCCCGTTGTGCCATCGCATGACACCGACGACGGCCGGACGTCGAACATCGCCAGGAAGTCCTGATTGTTCTCGCCCACGCAACCTTCCGGCGCGCACGCCAGTCGCGGGTCGGAGAAGCCGAACTGTTGCTTGACCTTGAGCAGCTCGATCATCTGATCCTGCGACAGCGACTTGGCCTGGCCGAGCTGCTTGGTCAAAATCAGAATGCGGCAATAGGCGTCGAGAATTTCGAGGTTGTAGTAGGTCTGTTCCAGCGTCTTGCCAAACGAGACTGACCCGTGGTTGCCCATGAGCACCGTGTTGGTCTCGGGGCCCATCACATCGAGAATGCTCTTGGGCAGATCATGCGTCGAGGGCGTGGCGTAACGAGCGGTGGGCACGCGACCCAGGAACACCTCGGCTTCGGGGTGAATGCCCTCAGGCAGCGCGATGTTGGCAATGGCAAACGCCGTAGCGTGCGGCGGGTGGCTGTGGATCACCGCATTGACTTCGGGCCGTGCGTTGTAGATCGCCAGGTGGACCTTGATCTCACTGGTCGGTCGGCGTCCGTTGGCGTTCTTTTCGACCTGCTTGCCCTCAGCGTCACAAACCAGCAGGTCGCCGGGCTCGAGAAAGCCTTTGCTGATGCCGGTGGGTGTGCAGAGGAAGCGGTTGGGGCCGATGCGCGCGGAGTGGTTGCCCTCGTTGCCGGCACAAAAGCCCTTGATCCAGATGCGGCGACCGATCTCGCACATCTGCTGCTTGAGGTCACGGATTTCATTGAACTGCATGATGCACCTTCTTGGTTTAGTTGAGGTCCAACGAGTCGATAATCGCCGCGTTGTACGCGTCGATGGGCATGGCACCGGGCTCGAAGGGCACAGCGGCCTCACGCCCTTCGGATACGGCGATGATCTGTCCCGGCCCGGCGCCGAGTTGATCGAACACCACCATCGCTTCGGGCATGGCGACTTGACGCGGCGCCTGCGAAGCCATCCCTTTTAACGCGGGGCCATCCAGCACTTCCACCAGCAGCCACTGCCCGGCTTGAAGCTGCGGCAAGCCCGGGTTCATCGTGATGGTGCCTTTGACGCGGGCGATTCGCATGGGCTGACAGCTTTCATTGAAAGAGCGCGGTTGTTTCATCGCGTGCTTATTGCTGCAAATCCGCGAGTTGGCGCTGCAGTGCCGCGGGCGGGGTTGGCATCTGCTGCGTCATCCGCTCCGCCATCGCCGCCATCGACTTGAGGCCGTGGTGGGGATACTCGATGACCAGTACGTTGGCGCCCAGTTCACTGATGCCCAGTTCGACCGCTTCACCACAAGTGCCCACCACCGCCCGCAGTGCGGGGTTGCGGTTGGCAAAGCACACCGCCCGCACAGCGCTGCGGACAAACAGCAGGCCCCCGGCCACGCGATTGGCTTTCACGTCGGCAGCGAGAGCACGAACCACCGATGCCAGCGAGGTGGGCGCATGGGACGCGGGGGCAGCGCGGAGTTGCTGACGCTGTTGCGTGACGAGTTGCTGCACGGCTGGGCAGTATCCGTCGATCCACCAGAGCCAGGCGTCGGACGATGCGGGCTGTCGTGCGGTTTTGGTGCCGTTGCCGGTGGCGTCGAGTCGGCGAATCTTCTGTGGATGCTCCCGCGCGAAATCCGCCGCCAGGGGCGAGAGACGAGCATCGCCAGCGAGAAGCGCCACGCCAGTGGGTGATGCTGCAATCGCGGCTTGAATCTGCGTGGCTGTGAGAATGCCCGACAACGCGGGTTGATCAATCGCGGGATCGTTGGCGTCATCTGAAGCTGCAGCACCCGACACTGTGGTACCCGACGCCGCGCCTCCCGACACTACGCCTCCGGACGCTCCTCCTGAACCGGCACCTGCGGACGCTGCATCGTCAGCCGATGCCTTGGCGGGCGTCTTGTTCTCTTTGAACTTCGAATAGTCGCCCGTGCATGTGCCTGCGGGTGGATGCACCGTCACGGGTGAGCCAGGCAACGACCGACTCGTGTTCTGCGGCGCGCCAGCCGATGCCATCGCCGCCACGACTTTGGCGGCAATGTCCTGCACGAGTTTGGGGTCAATCTTCGCCATGATGCACGCCGCCGTTCTTCTTTAGTCCACGAGTCTTCATTCCACGATTCTTAGTCGACGAGTCCAAGCGTCCAGTACCGCGCCGGGCTATGCACGTCGTTGAGCAATTCACGCAACCCCAGGCCATCACTGGTGAGAATGACGGTGTCGCCGTGACCCGCGCCGAGCTTGTCCACCGCCAACACCGGATCGCCCATTTCCTTGCCTCCTGCATCAAGCATCTGGCAGATCAGCAGCTTCACCCCGGCAAGCGAAGGATGCTTGACGGTCGAAGTGGCGCGGCCTGTGATGCGGGCAAGTTGCATTGTTTTTCGATCCGATCCTTTGCGGTTGCATGCACCAGTGGGCTTCGCGGCTGCATGCCACAGTGCGGTTCAAGTTCTAGACGATTCGCAGGCTGCCTCGCACACTCACGCGGCGAAAGCGGGTGAAGGTCATGGGGTTGGTGACGCCTTCGCCGGTGGGCGTGGCGATGGAGTAGCTCGGATAGCCGTTGCCCGCTGAGCCGAGTGCCGCAACGCTCGGGCCGTTGACGACGAACAGCGTGGTGTTCATGGTCCGGCCCATGCGGGTGATGCGCTGAAGGTTGTTGGAGTGAATCAGGGCAGTGTGGCCAAACCCGTGCTCGTGCTTGACCGCCAGCGCCAGTGCCTCGTCGAAATCGCGCACGCGGACGAAGGGAACAAACGGCATCATCTGCTCTTCGGGGACAAACGGGTTGTCCTCGTCGGTCTGGCCATAGAGCAACTCAACGCCTGCGGGCACATCAAAACCCGCCAACTTGCCCAGCACCTGCGGATCGCGGCCCACGAAATCCTTGTTGACGGCGAAGTGGTCCTTCTGCCAGGTGAAGGCCACGTCCGTGAGCTTCTTGATCTGCTGCTCATTGAGTCGCATGGCACCGGCGTTGGCCATGGCGTCCATCATCCGATCAAAGACCGAGGCGACGACGAACACTTCCTTTTCGCCGATGCACAGGAGATTGTTGTCGAACGCAGCACCAATGATGATCGACTTGGCGGCGTTGTCGAAGTCGGCAGTCTCGTCGATGACCACAGGCGGATTGCCAGGCCCGGCGACGATCGATCGCTTGCTCTGCTTCATCGCTGCGCGCGCCACCGCAGGCCCGCCGGTCGCCACCAGCATGGGCACATCGGGATGGGCGAAGAGCGCTTCGGCGCTGCGCAGCGTCGGCGGATGGATCGGGCAAATCAGTGGGTCGATGCCGAACTTCGCCTTGATCGCCTTGTTGTACGTGCTGACCGCCAAGGCCAGGCAGTTGGCGCCCGAGGGATGGGCGTTAACGACCATGCTGTTGCCCGCTGCGATCATGTTGATGGCGTTGGCAGTGAGCGTGGGAATGGAGTGGGTCACGGGCGTGATGACACCCAGCACACCCCAGGGGGCGGCTTCATCGAGGCTGATGCCGTTGTCACCGCTGGAACCCGCCGTGCGAAGGAACTCAACGCCCGGGACATTGGCCAGCAGTTCCAGCTTGGCGATCTTGTGATCGAGGCGACCGACCTTGGTCTCCTCAAGTTCGATGCGACCCCATTCTTTGGCGTTGGCGGCGGCGATGGATTTGATGAGTTTGACGATGCCGTCTCGCGTCTCGACGCCCGCCTCGGCCAGTTGCTGTTGCGCTTTGGTGGCAGCGATTACAGCACTGTCCACATCCGCATGGAGTCCGCTGGCATCACCATTGGACGCTGACGGGGCCCGCCAAGGCCGACCGGCTGAGGAGGATGATGCGGATGAGGCGCTCGATGCAGTTGAACCCGAGGCGGTGTCGGCCCCGCTTGGTGCTGCGGTCGCGCCCATGCGCTTGAGCACCTCCTCCACCACGTTGCTGATTAATGCTTGCTGATTCATGGCTGACTCGTTGAGATCGTTTAATCGTGGGTCGTGGGGACGCGTATGCGGGTGGCCGTGCATGTCACGCGGGTGGTTCACTCCACCGGCTTGCCCTCGACGTTGGCTTGATCGACAATGCCGATGACCACTGCGTCGGTGGGCGTCTTGTTCATGCCCTCGGCAAGTCGCGCCGACGAGCCTTGCGCCACGAGCACCAGTTGACCTTCCCCGGCACCGATGATGTCCAGCGCCACGATGGCGCGGTTGGTCACACCGAACACGCCGCCTCCGCCCGGGGTGTAATCCACCTTCAGCGGCTCGACGATCAACAGCTTGCGGCCATGGATGGACGCATCCTTGACCGTTGCCACGACGTGACCTTTTACGCGCGCGATGAACATGGGCGTACGCCTTTCAAACGTGTGGCGGTTCCAAGCTCGTCGCTCAGAGCTTGCTGATGTCTTCGTGCGGGCGGGCGATCACGTTGACCGCCACCACCTCGCCGACGCGACGTGCTGCATCGGCACCGGCATCGACCGCCGCCTTGACCGCTGCAACATCGCCTTCGAGCATCACCGCCACGTAGCCGCTGCCCGGCTTGGCTTGACGCACGAACTTGACGTTGGCGGCCTTGAGCGCCACATCCGTCGCCTCAATGGCGGCGATGAGTCCCTTGGTTTCGATCATTCCGATTGCTTGTTGTGCCATGGTCGTGGCTCCCTGTAGTTAACTGGTTTCTGAAAATTTGTTTCACACTTTTACGACGGCTTTAGCGCCCCGGCTTCGCAACACCTCGACAACCTGTCGAACCACCATCAGTTCTTCATTGGTCGGCAGCACCCACACCGCCACGCGACTCTCGGCGGCATGGTGAATCGCCACTTCCGTATCGGGCTTGACGGCGCTGTTGCGGCGATCGTCAAGCTTCACCCCCGCAAAGCCAAGACCCGCGACTACCGCGGCGCGAATGTCTGCGTTGTTCTGCCCGATGCCACCTGTAAAGCAGATGGCCTCGGCGCCGTGGAGGACCGCCATGTAGGCGCCCACGTAATGGCGGACGGATTCGACGAACACATCGATCGCCAGTTGGGCACGGGCATTGCCCGCGTTGGCAGCGGCGCGAATGTCACGCATGTCACCCGACACGCCACTGATGCCCAGCAGTCCGCTGTCCCTGCCCAGGCGGTCGAGCACTACATCGGTGTCGATGCCCGCAGCCCTGAGCTTGAGCAGCGCGAAGATCTCGAAGTCACCGACGCGACCCGATTGCGGCAATCCACTCTGCGGCGTCAAGCCCATGGTGGTCGCCACGCTTTGGCCATCGCAGATGGCGCAGAGGCTCGATGACCCGCCGAGGTGGCAGTTGATGATGCGGCGTACCCGCGGCATCAGTTGCTTCATACGCCATGCGACGAAGCTGTGCGATGCTCCGTGGAAGCCGTAGCGGCGGATGCCCAGGTCGCGCGTCCACTCGTGGGGAATACCGTAGGTCTGCCGCGATGCCGGGATGGTCTGGTGAAACGCTGTCTCAAACGCGGCGACCTGCGGCACGTGGGGCAGACGCGTGGCAAAAGCCTTCATCGCGGCGATGTAAGGCGGGTTGTGTGCCGGTGCCACATCGGCAAATCGCTCCATGGTGGCGATGACGTCGTCATCCACCACCACCGCCCCACTGATGGGACCGCCGTGCACCGCCTTGAAGCCGATGGCATCAAGCTGATCCAGCGATTTGAGCACGCCCCGCTGCACCAACTCATGAAGGTGAAGATCGATGGCGGCAGCGTGATCGGCGAAGGCCGCTGTGCCTTTGGCCTTCTTACCCGCGTGATCCACAAACCATTGGCCCGCGTTGCCACCCTCACCAATGCGGTCGGCTCCGCCTGCAGCCAGCAGAACTTCGCTTCCGGCATCCGTCTGGATGTCGTAGAGTTTGTACTTGAAGCTCGTGGAGCCGAGATTGGCAATGAGTGTGCGCATGGGTGCGGGTCCAAGCGATCAGGCCTGGCGCTGGGGTTCGAGTGTGGTGGCGATCAGAACGCTTCGAGCAGTTGCTCGTTAGGCCGGGCGATGACGTGAGCAGCCACGAGTTCGCCGACCTTACTGGCGGCTTCCGCCCCGGCGTCGACCGCCGCCTTGACGCTGCCAACATCGCCGCGAACGATCACGGTGATGTAGGCCCCGCCGATGGGGATCTGCTTGACGAGCTCGACGTCCGCTGCTTTGAGCATGGCGTCGGTGGCGTTAATCAGGCCGGAAGTGCCGCGGGTTTCGATCATGCCGATGGCGCTGGCCATGGTGAGACTCCGTTAAAGGTTGTGCGTCGCACCTCGGCGACGCAAGGGGTTTCAATGGGTTGGCGGCACCAACACTGGCACCGTCAAAGGGACAACGATCACTCACTTACCAGTTGCAGCCTTCTTCTTGGGCAGGACGCTGGCGATCTCATCGTGGGGCCGGGGGATGACGTGCACGCCGATGAGTTCACCGACCTTGCCCGCCGCAGCCGCACCGGCATCGACCGCCGCTTTGACTGCCGCCACATCACCGCTGACAAACGCGGTGACCATGCCTGAGCCGATCTTGTCCCAGCCCAGCATCTGCACGTTGGCGCTCTTGAGCATGGCGTCGCTGGCTTCGATCAGCGCCACCAGACCCTTGGTCTCGACCATTCCGATTGCTTGTTGAGCCATATTCCTTTTCCTTTCAAAAGCGGACGCCGCGTCAAGCGTTATCCGGGGGTTATCCGGGGGTGTCATGTAACGAGTTGCCCGAAGTTCTATTTGATGAGTTCGATCCGCGTTGCAGTGGGCAGGTCCGCGGCGTTGCCCTCATCAGTGTCGATGTGAACCTCGAGTTTGACTTTGGGGTGCTGGCGAACTTTGAGTTGATCAAAGACCACGCCACAGGGGCCCTCGACGCGGAGCTTCATGTAGTCACCATCGCGAACGCCGAAGTGCGCTAGGTCAGCCGGACTCATGTGAACGTGGCGTTGAGCGCGAATGACGCCCCGCGTTAAATTCAGTGCGCCGTGCGGCCCCACCAGCACACCGCCGGGCGTGTCCTTGTGGTCACCGCTGATTCGCAACGGCAGCTTCATGCCCAGGAAAACACCATCGGTGTAGGAGAGTTCCACCTGGGTGTAATCGCGTGTGGGCCCGAGAATGCGAACGCCCGGAATCATCCGGTTGCGCGGGCCGATGAGATTGACCTGTTGTTCGCTGGCGAACTCGCCCTGCTGATAGAGGTCTTTGAGCTTGGTGAGCCGGGCACCGGGGCCAAAGAGGATTTCCAGGTCCTGCTGGGTGACATGCACATGCCTGGCCGAGACGTTGACCACCAGCGGATTGGGCCCGCCGTTGTGGTTCGTGGGGTGGTAGTGCGTGCCGGCCCCGCCCTGGAGTTGGTCCCGGAGGACCTGTCGCACCATGGCCTCGACCTGCTGACGATCTAGTTTGCTGGCGGTAGCGATCATGTCCATTATTTTACAACATCGTCCATCGGATTGCAAGAGATTCCATAACTTTCCATTTTATTCCATAAATGGCCGGTTTTGCGGCGTCGTCCCCCCTCCCGTGGCATCCCCGCAACAGTTGACCGGCGACGCCCGCGATGGATAATTCGAGTTGTCGGTTGGAAGCCTGCTTCCTCAGGTGGACGGCGATTGAGGCTTTTACATTGAGGTCGTCATGGTACTTCGAGGGATCGGAATCGGCGTATTGCTTTTGCTGCTCATAGCAGGGGAATTGGCTTACCGATCAGTGCAAGTTGCACCGTACACAATGGGCAGTGGTAATTCCGAAGACTCCCCCAATGGGAGTTTCACCGCAGATGCTTCCAACATGACTGCCAAAGACTCCTGGGGCAACTCGCGAAGCTACTACGAGTTCACCGTGCATGACCGGCACGGTAGAGTCCTACGCACTATTCAGATTCCCGAACCACCATTTCCAATCATTTTTCGCGGAGGGTCCGGGCGCATCATGTGGGCTGCCGACTCGACGACTGTGAGTTTTGGGACGCCCCAGGCAGTTATCTGGACGACCCCAGTGCCTTGAACGGCGGAGTGATCAGGCGGCTCAGTTGACCTGCAACTCTAAAGGTTCGGAGCAGCTCGCCATGAAACGATGGGTTCGGCGAATCGCGTATGTGGTGGTGTGGGGCGTCGCCATCCCAATGCTCTGCTGGGAGGCTTACAGCTTTTTTGTGGTGAATCGCGGGGTGGACTATTACTGGGATCAGCCGAATCACCTGCTGCTTGTCATTGCCCTTGCTGTGCCCATTGGTTTGCTGGTCAGCCTCGGGTTCTGGTTGCGAGGGCGATAGTGATCTGGCCGTGCCGGGAAGACGAGCCATCCGCATCTATTGCCGGTCGATGTTGTCTAGTCAGCATTGATGTACGACTTCCCATCGTGCGGGAGTTGTCTTTTCATTCGTTCACGAGCGAGGGAATCGCAGGCAGGCGGACGCTTACGCGAAGACTTTCGGCTTCGAGTGATATCTGCAGTTGCCCGCCCAGCGCCTGCACGCAGCGGCGGACGATTGACAGGCCCAAGCCACAGTGGCGGGTGGTGTCGGTGCGCGAGGCATCCTGACGCCAGAAGCGATCGCCCATTCGCGCCACCTCCGACTGGCTCATGCTCGATGCCTTGTTCGCCACGACCAACTCCAGCTCCGTTTCCGCCACACGCAGTGAGACGTCGATCGATGTGCCTGGGTCAGCATACTCCGCGGCATTGGCCATGAGGTTGCCGACGATGCGCTCGATGAGCTGCCGATCCGTGTTCCACGGTGCCTCGGCGGGAGGATGAAATTTCAGCGTACATTGGCGTACCTCAGCGGTCGGCCGCGCCCTTTCGATTTCATCGTTGACCAACTCAGCCACATCAAGTTGCTGGACATGCATCGTGACTTGCCCGCGATCCAGCCGGGACAGATCGAGCAGCACCTCGACAAGCCGTTGAAGCGACAGGGCTGTGCGCAGTGATCGATCCAGCGTGTCGCGATACTCCTCGGGGCCACGGGGTCGTCGCAGCGCGACTTCGATCTGCGTACGAATCGCCGCCAGCGGGGTCATGAATTCGTGGGCGGCATTGGAGGTGAACTCGCGTTCGCGCTGGAAGGCGGATTCCATGCGTGCCAAGAGTTTGTTGAGTTGGCCCACCAGCGGGCGCAACTCAGCGGGCAAACCCGTGGCAGGCAGGCGTGCTGCAAGATCCGTGTCATCGATGCCAGCGATGCTCGTCTCCATGGCCTTTAACGGTCGCAGGCCACGCGCTACAGCGATGAGCACCACGGCCACGACCATCAACTCCGCGACGGCGCCACCCGCCAGAAGCGCGAGTGTCCATCGCGACAGTGCAGCGTGGAGCGGCGCCATGTCGGCGGCGGCAAAGATCACATAGGTGGGCCGGGCATCGCGCAGCGTCTCGGGAGGCGGCGGTGGCGTGCGGTCACCGGAAGGGGATGTTCGGCCGTTTGCTGGCGGAGATGTACGGTCATCGGAGGGCGTGCGTGGCGGCGAATCGTCGGATGGTTGGGCGCGATCCTGGGCCTCCCGCCGTCGATCCCGCCAGGCGTCGCGTCCCATGGGCATCGGTAAGCCGCGCCGCACCGCCAGCCGCACTTGCCGACCATCGGGTAACTGCAGGCTTTGATATTGAGTGCCCTCGCCCGCCACGGGTGCCTGGGCCAGCGCTTCACCGAGGTCGATCGTCGCAGGCAGCAGGCGATTGGGCCGAGGTTGCCCCGTCCACCACGTCCCCATGAAGGCCAGCCCTTCGGGAACTGCGGGTGGAGAAGTATCACCATCGTCGGAGTCGGGCGATTCCCGTCGCAGTTCGCGCAGGTTGTGCATCATGGAGCGCTCAAGCCGCTGATCAAACTCGCTGACGAGCAGTTGTCGCTGAAGCCAATAAAGCCCTCCACCGCAGGCAGCCAACACCAGCGTCAGCGCCACGATCAAGCCCCCCAGCAGGCGCGTGCGTATGGATAAGGTGGTGGCCATGCGATGCTTCACTCAGCGGGCGGTTTGGGTTCAACGGCCAGGCGATAGCCATGGCCACGAACCGTCTCGATGAGGCTCGGCTCATTGGGGCGATCCAGCTTCCGACGCAGGTAACTAATAAAAACCTCCACGACATTGCTCGATGACTCGGTTTCGAACTCGTAGATGCAGTCCCAGATTTCCTGGCGTGAAACGACCTCTCCCCCCCGCCTCGCGAGAAGTTCGAGTAGGTGATATTCGCGCGGAGTCAGGTGTACCGCTGCGCCGTTCATGGTGACGCGTCGCTGAGTGGTTTCGATGCAAAGAGGTCCAACCTCGATGGCCGGGCTGCGTTGATCGTAGCGTCGCCGCAACAGCGCCTGGACCCGCGCCAGCAGTTCCGCAAAGGAGAACGGTTTGGGCAGATAGTCATCGGCGCCGAGGTTCAGGCCCTTGACGCGATCCTCGACATCGCCGCGTGCCGTGAGGATGAGCACCGGCGTGATGACATCGGTTTGGCGTAAGCGGCGGAGCAACGTGAAACCGTCGATCTTGGGCAACATCAGGTCCAGCACAATCGCGCCAGCCTGGGCGTTGCGCGCACGCCAGAGACCCTCTTCCCCGTCGTCGGCGGACTCGACGGTGTAACCCTCCTCACGCAGGCCCTGGCAGAGGCTTTGCCGCAACACCGCATGATCTTCGATCACGAGGATCTTCATGGGCTCGTTTCCGGTCTCGCGGCAAGGGGCACGGGGAGCACGCGACAAAGCGGTGTTGCTGCGGAAGTGTCGATCACAACACACCAACGAAACTCCGAATCATCCTGCTGCGCCGAGGCGACGATGATCCTACCGGCACCGGCCACGTCACCGAACCCGGCGGGGTTGTAGGAAAAGGGTTGTCCCGTGGCGAGGTCGATCAACTGGCGGGCCGAAAGCCCCGTTCCCATGGAGAGTTCCGCCAACGAGACAGGCAGTCGCCGCTGCGCGTGGTAGAACAACAGCAACGACCCGCTGATGTCGTGCAGGCGGTCGGCCACCGAGTCAATCTCGATGGCCGGTGGAGTCGGCTGGGCCTGTGGCGTAGGCGGCGAGGACGTGCTCGCACAACCGACAAGGCCCACGAGCAAAATACATACGACGAGGCGTTTCATGGTCATAGACCACTCCTGATCGCCGGGGCGGGCTGGGCTTCGTCGCCCTGTGTGTTCGGCGGAGCTGGCAACTCCAGTTCCTTCATGCTTCGCTCCAATGATCCCTCTTCCACCGCATCGTGGATTTCCGAGGCGTGCGACTTGGTCTTGTCGGACACCGCCTGCAACTCCGCAGGCGTCAAGGCTGTCTGCGGACAGAGGAAGATCAACAACTCGGTTTTGGTCTTGGCGTTCTGGGTGCGCCTGAAGGCGGCTCCGGCCAGCGGGATGTCGCCCAGGATCGGGACCTTGCTCTGCGTCTTGGTGACCTGATCCTGCATGAGCCCGCCGATGACGACCGTTTGCCCGTTGGTGACTGCGACGCGGGTCTGAGCGGAACGTTTGGCGAAGACCTCAGCCTCGAAGTTCTCCGAGACTGTGAGGGTGCGCCCGGTACGTGAGGATATCTCTTGGTTAACGTCGAGGATCACCATGCCGTCGGGGCCGATGTAGGGCGTCACTTCCAGGATGATGCCGATGTCGCGATACTCGACAGTGTTGATGGTTTGACCCGCATCGGTGACACGGCTGTTGGTGATGTAGGGCACCTCTTCGCCCACGGTGATGGCGGCAGCCTGATTTTCACTGGCAAGCAGATAGGGCCTGCTGAGAACGTCGAGTTTGCCGACGCGTTCTAAGGCACGCAGGGTCGCCTGAAAATCAGCGCTGACGAACTTCACCACCCCGCCGCTGGTCAGCGTGCTCAGGCCCATGTCCGTGGCTATAGTCCCTTTGCCGCCGTCGATGTTGAGATTGAGCACGGAGAACTCCGCGCCCAGATCGCGGCTGTTGTCATGGGTCACCTCGGCGATGAGCACCTTAATGAGCACCTGACGAGTCGAGCGATCAAGGTCCTTGAGGATCGCCTTGACGCGCTCAAAATACTTGGGTGCTGTGCGGACCAGCAGGCTGTTGGTGGCGCTCTCGGCCACCACGTAAACCTTGCCGGCAAGATCGGAGATAGCGTCGGCGGAGATCCCCGTTCCAGCGCCGGGCGTCGCGCCACCGGTCAGGCCACCAAATCGGCCGGCGAAGGGAGAAGTGCCCGTCGTGGTCGTGCGGCCGCCCGTGGTAGTGGTACGACCGGCACCCGTCGTGTTGCTGGTCGAGACGCTGAAGATATTCTGCAGCACCGGCTCAAGGTCGCTGGCCTTGGCGTTGGTCAACGGATAAACAAAGATTGATTCCTCCGCCGTCGGATTGGCGTCAAGGTCTTCGATCACTGCGGCGATGATCGTCATGATCTCGGGCGGAGCAGTGACCACCACTGCGTTAGTCTGCATGGCGGCGGCGGCCGAGACTCGCTGCTGGCGCACGATGTTGGTCGTTGTCTCCGCAGCGGGTTGATCACGTCCTCCCGGGCCGCGGCCAGCGAACCCGCCCCGCTGCTGATTAGTTGTGCCGCCGGTGCGATTCTGGTTAAACACCTTCTCGATGAGCGTCGCAGTGTTCGTGGCGTCAGCGAACTTCAAGGCAAACACCTGCACATTGTCAGCCTCAGCCAATTGCACATCCAGAGCCCTGACGAGTTGTGCCAGGTGCCGCACGTCCGCTTCCGTCGCGGTGTAGATGAGCGTGTTACTGGCGATGTTGCTCGTCAGGTGGGCATAGGCGGGTATGAGTTGCGCCAGGTCGGTCTTGAGTTTGTCGGCCTCGGCATAGCGGATGGGAATTACCTGCGTGACCATGACGTCGGTGTCGGTGAGCTTCTCCAGATCGCTGCCAGCACGCACGGGAATGTTGGCTTGCTTGGCCTCGTCGATCTTAACAATGCGCAGGCTGCGCCCGGTTCGGATGGCCGTCAGGCCGTTGCTCTTAAGCGCCGAGTTGAGTGCCGCGACGGCTTCATCCGTCGAGAGCGGTTGGCCGCTGACGATGCTGACCCGCCCCGTGATGTTGGAGCCATCCACGATGATCAGGCCCAACTGCTGACTCAACTCACGGAGCACGAGTTCCAGCGGGGCATCTTTGAAGTTCATCATCATGCCCTCGCCGGAGACCTGTATCGGCTCGACTTCAGGCGCTTCCGGGTTCGTGACAACCACCTCGACGGCGGGTGCCGTTGGAGCATCCTCGACAGCGGGCGTCGTTGGAGCATCCTCGACAGCGGGCGTTGGTGCCGTCTCCACGGGAGGTTCATCAACGACCTGGGCCCAACTCCGCCCGGGAGCCACGCAGGTCAGATAGGCCAGCGTCAGAATGGTGATGATTCGCGTCATAGGAAGGTAAATCCTTGGATTGCTGAGGGGTGTCATGGTTTGGCTCCGCTTTCGGCAGCGCGTCGCAGGCGCAGGCGTTCCAGAACGGATAAGCCGTCGGTGTTCGCAGGGGAGCTTTCATTGCCGGATGCATCGGCGGAGATTGCAGCGTCACCGCTGCCGGGTGTGGTCGCAGTAGCGCCGGGTATGTTTAGAGCGCCTCCGACCGCCAGGGATTGACCAGGCGTAGCGATAGATCCCTCACCCGTGGCGACCCCTTCAAGTGTGATCGACTCGATAGTGCGACCCGCCAGCGTTTGCCCCACCGCGATGATCTGGGATTCACCTGTCCTGATGTTTTCGACCATCGCCACCCACACATCCTGGCGGAACATGGTGCCGCGGATGACCCAGTCGGCTGCGGGATCGCGAGGGATGGCAATGACCTGCGAAGGAGTCTGCTGCGGCGGCCGCTCAACCACTGCCCGCCGCGTCGCACTAAAGACGTTGCGTTGCCAGAGCAACTTGAACTCCGTGGCTTGCCCTGTCGGCTGTTGATCTGCGGGCGTGGACGGGGTTTGAGCTTCAGGTGTCGCCGGAGCTGGATCCGTCAGCGTCTCTGCCATCGTCTCGGACGATGTCGCTGTCAGAGGTGTCGTCACCGATGCCAGTGCTGGCGTCGGTGCAGGTGCAGGCGTCGGGGACTCCGCGGTCTGCGCTGAGACAGCACATGCCAGCATCAGCATCGTCACCACCCCACTGAATATTGAGAGCGTTTTCATCATGGGGTTATCCGGGCGGGAGTTGCGATATAGCGGCACTCGCGCGCCTGGCTACGACATCGCTAGACGCCACGAGGTTCACGGTGGAGACGACAAACTGCACGCCCAGAACATCCTTTTGAGGATCAGCGCTGGAGATCTGCATCAACTCAACCCGCACGGGAAACGCTGCGGTTTCCAGGCGATGGCAGAACTTGGCGATCGACTCCATCGGGCCGCTAACGATCAGGCGGCAACGCACAAGCTGCACGATGGCGCCCTTCTTGAGCGGTTCCCGCTCGGGCTTCATCGATGAGACGCCCAGGCGTAACTCACCCGCCCATTTCTCCAGATGGTTAAGCAACATACCTTCAGCCACCGAAACCTCGGCAACCAATCCCGCGTCCTGTCGCTGTTGCCAACGGGCTTCGATCTCACGCCGATGGCGAAGCAGCGAGCGGGTCTTGAGAACGTCACGCTCGAGTTGGGCCGCCCGGTCCACATCCACCTGATACTGCTGCCACAGCGGCGTGAGCACCCAGCGGTCGCCGAAGAACACACAGGCAACGGCCACCATGGCCCAGAGGATGAGTCGTTCACGTTTGGACAGACTCATAGGTCGTCTCCCTGGCGGTGGCGACATGTGGCGGCGAAGGTGACCAGCCCGTCACCCGCCGACTGCTGCCGCACGTACGATGGCGCGATGCCGTCGAACTCACCGCTGGTTTCCAGCTTCGTCAGCAGTGTCAGCACGGCTGCGCGACTTCGGGCTCTGCCCACCACGGTGACACGCCCCGTCTCATCCACTTCGCAGCTTGTAAGCCAGATCACGCCATCGTCGGGAAACTGACGCGTCAGCGCCAGGAGGGCATGGAGGTGGTCGGGATGGGTGCGGAACCAGGGGTCGGTCGCATCGTTAAGTGCCTTGAGTTGCAGAATATTCGCGGAGTCAAGGGCCAAGGAGTCAATCTGTTGTTGGAAATCCGCAGCCCGATTGCGTGCGTCGAACCAGTCGTACGCGAAGTAACCCAGCACGGCCAGCAACAGCACCGCTGCCAGCGCAGTTCGTTTGAAGATGGCTCGCCAATCGCGCAGGGAGCGTGGTCTGCTGCTTGTCAGGAAATTGAGATTTGCGGTCCGCGATCGAAGCACCCCAGCGGCCATGAGCGCCAACGGGCTGTGGCCGCCAACGCCCGGCGCCGCATCTATGGGCATCGCCTCGATTGTTTCGAGATGCAACGCCTGTGCAGTCGTGTGCGAGAGCGAACGGTCGGCAAGGGCGATCAACGTTCTGGGCCCGCCGGGTGGAAGATTCAGCCGCACGCGACGAAACTCGTCGGCGACTTCCGCGACTTCGTCGGCTGGGGAATCCGGAAGGTCAATCGTGGCCATCCACATCACCCGCCCCGCATCTACCAGTGCGATCTCAGCCTCGTGGCCGTACTGCAGCAGCAGCACGCTCTGGCTGGTCGGAAGCTTGATCGCTTGAGTCACAGCGACCGCCAACGGGACGATACGCTGCGGGACGATCCCTGCCGCGGCCAGAAATGCCTGCAGCTGATCCAGACGATTGCGATGGCATGCCAGGATCGAGGCTGTGGCGACATCCGTCCCGACCGCTACCTGGTAGCTCAGCGCCAGTTCGTCGAGTCGTTCGGCAAAAAGATCATCGGCAGCAAACTCGACGATGCCCGGCAACAGGCGTCGATCCTGCGGTGGCGGAAAGGTCGATTGCCGCAACGCCATCCAACCGGCGGGAAGCCCAACCGAGCCGATCGCATGGAGCTGAAATCCCTGCTCCACAGCGCGCGCGGCAAAGGCGCGCCCGAGTTCGCCAGGCGTCTGCCAATTTAGCGCCTCAGGGAACTCAAACGTCATCGTAGGCGCTTCACCACCCGGCTTGGTGGATCGCGCCACCACCAACACTGAGCGCCGGCCTGATATCAGCACCGTGGTTTGCGAACGCCCTCTGAGCTTCATCATCAAAGTCATACCCATACTTTCCTGATTCACATTCCCGCAGCGCGGCGGGCATCATCCAACACGTCGTCAAAATCTTCTCCGGCACGCAATCGATCCAACCAGATGACATCCAAAGGCCAGCCCCGGGCTGTGAGCGCCTGTCTGTGGATCACCCGCGGCGAACCGGTGGACACATCCAGAACATAGCGGCTGCGGCTAAACGCCCGGCCATCGCGCGACACACACACGATGTCGGCGGTGTACTGATACGACCGCCCCACCACGCCTGCCGCCACCGCAGGCAACAGCCTGTTCTCGTCGATCACATCCAGCGCCCAGGCCAAAGACTCACCTGTGACCAGCGCCAATCTCGCCTCGAGCAGGGATTGCGCCTCGGATTCGGTCAGGTCGGGCAAACATGCGATGGCCGTCGCCGACGCGGCGTTGAGGTTGAGGCGAAAGCGTGCGGAATCCGTGGCAAAAACCAGCACCGGCTCCAGCAACTCAAACTCCTGACGCGTCAACTGAGCGTGGTAATAGAGATGGAAGATCGTCGGCACCGGGCGTTGAGCGATGATCGACTGCGCCAGCGTCACAGCCCGCGCCGGGTCCAAGTAACCCGCCAAAGCCTGTTCGATCTGCTGGCGTGTCGAGGTGTTGATGTTCAACAAATTTTGCTGCTGGGCGGAAGCTGCCGGCCACCGGAGATAGGCGGTGGTCCAGCCAGCCAATCCACGATCCAACAGACCATTGCGGTCGTCGTCAGGCGGCGTCAGGTCGCCATCGTTCTCCCATTCATCGAGCATGCCGTTGCGGTTGGTGTCCTCGCCCCAGAGGATTTCATCGGTGATGCCCGCGACGAGCCGGAGTTCTTCGACAGTTTCGAACGGGCTGTTCTTGGCGTTGTAGGGCACGGCTTTGCGCAAGTAGAAATCGCTCTCAGCACCGCCCTCGGTGACGATCTCATCGGTATCGTGCCAGTCGATGATGGCTGCGGCGATTTCGGGCGTCGACTCGGGCAAGCGCTGCAGGACCGCCAGTGGCGCGGTGTTGAGGTCAATGCGCCCGCCCTCATCAATCAGACCATATTGCTGCTCATCGTCGCCTTGATCATCGGGACGGATGATCCAGAACGCGGCGTTGCCGACCCGCACTGCGGCGCAGGGCATGTCGGTGGCGGAGGGTAACCGTCCTTCGGTGTCGGTAAGGGCTTTAACGACGTAGCGAAGCGCGGCCTGCTCGGCCTGTCGCACCTGTGCCGCGGCAACCACATTAGCCGCGTATTGCCGCTGCACCCGGGCACCGTAAGCCAGTGTCACCGCCAGTGCCGTCAACGCCGCCAGAAGCCACAGCGTCATCAAGAACGTCGAGCCCCGCCGAGCGCGGGCCAAGCGATGGGGGCAACGGCTCATTGCACCACCTCCTGCCCGATGGCGCAGGGTAACGTGATCACCCGGCGGACCTGCGGTGCCGTTAATAGCTCGGCGTTAGGCGAAACCGGGGCTTCGAGTGCCAGCGTAATTTCGATTGCCACGGGCAGCAGGTTGCCCAGTTGGGTGGAGTCCCAGGAATCGAACCACCCGCTGCCGTCGAAGTACCGGAAGTTCAGCGACCCGACGCCCCGGCAAAGTACTTGTGCCTCGGTTGGCGTTTCACCGGGCGCCAGGAGATTACGGGTCGTCAACTCCATGAGTTGCAGACCACCCGCGGCATCGGCCTCAAGCTGATAGGCGATGTGGAAGATGTCGCCCCAATCGCTGCCGATGGGATCGATCACGGTATGGAACTGCAGCGCATCGTGGCTCTCCATGCTCTGGTCATCGCCGGTCATCGCTCCGGCCAGCAATCCACGTGGCGGTTTGGCTGATTGGAGTGCCTGCTCCATGTGGTCCAGGGCGAGGACCAGCCTGCGAACATCGCCAGACGCCTGGGCGGTCACACGACTGGCCGTGGCCCCGGCCTGCATAACGGCATAGAGCAGCCCGGCGGTGATGGCCGTAATGGACACCGCCAGGAGTAGCTCCAACAAGGTGAACGCGCGTCTATTCAAGTCAGGTTCCCGTGGGATCGACCAATGTGCTCATCGAGAGTTCGTAGTTAATTTGTCGGCGAGTCCAAGTGACGGTGACTATGACCTCCCGCAGTCGCGGGTCGTGGGCCCAATCCAGAAGCACCGCCTGCCATGCGAAGCCGGGATGCTCGTCGCCGAAATCGCCGGTGGATTCGGCTTGTGATAGATCGCCCTGGGCAATCATTTCTGAGAGCCGGTTCTCCGCCAGAGCCGCGGCAATGATCTGACTCTGCGAGCGCGAGGCGGCATCCATGGTGATGACCCACGCACGCGTCAGCACCGGCATCACCGTCGCCACCAGCGCCAGGGCAGCGAGCGTTTCGATCAACGTCACGCCCCGGCGGCGGCTCATGCCAGATTGGTACCGACGCGACTTCATCCAACCTCCTTCGCCAGGTCGGTCACAACGTACGGCTCAAGCGGAGTGCGACCCACGACGTGGAGGGTGTCACCGGATTGATCACTGAGGGTGATGACGGCAGGCGAACTCCAACCCGTGGGACGCAACTCTATCCACGACTCACTGGCGTCAATTCCATCGAGTCGTTGAAGAGAGATCTGGAATCCCTGGGGCAAATAAATGGCTCGTCCGATGGTGCCGTCCAGATCGACAAACGTCCCGCCACGCTGTTCGAGGATGCGGGTGGTGCCATCTTCGACATCGATAACCACGCGGCACACCACCGCGCGGGAGGCGGCACGATCACGGGCGGCGTTGATCTGCTCGACGAGCATCTGGGCCTGGCTGGTCAATACTCTGCCACGACTGAACCGATTCAGGCGCGGCCCAGCCATCGCCAATAGCCCGAGCATCAGCACCATTACGAGAATCAACTCGACGAGCGTGAAGCCTCGCCGGTCATTGATCTTTTGACCAGTTGACCAGGTCATCATCGTCGCCTTCTTGTTTGTTGGGACCCTTGCTGAAAAGGTCGAAGCCGGTGGTGTTGAACCGACCGGGCTGACGGTAGATGTAGGCTTCACCCCAAGCGTCCTTGGGCGAGCCCTTCTTGAGGTAAGGCCCACGCCAGCCTTGAACATCCGCTGGCATTTCGACCAATGCCTCAAGGCCTTCCTGCTCCGAAGGGTACCGGCCACAGTCAACCTCGAAGGCGTCCAGGGCGGTTTCGAGTTGGAAGATGTCAGTCTGCGTGGCGGTGATCCGTGCCTGCTCGGAGCGGTTGGCGAACTTGGGCACCACGACAGCCGCCAGGGTCGCCAGGATCGCCAGCACCAGCAGTAGTTCGATAAGGGTAAAGGCCCGGCGGGATGCATGGCCCACAGACGATGAACGATTCATTTAATAAGCTCCTGCAAGGTAAAGATCGGCAGCAACATTCCAATGACCACCGTGCCAACCAGGCCCGCCATGACAAACAACAGCACCGGCTCGGCCAGTGTCACCAAGGTTCGCATCTGGCGTTCGAGTTCATTCTCATAGACCCCGGCCAAGCGGATGAGTTCCTTTTCGAGGCGACCGGCTTCCTCAGCCACGGCCAGCGTCTCGACCACGGCGAGCGGAAACAACTGGCCACAGGATTGCAGACTCCGCGCCAGACTTCGGCCACGTGTCACATCGTCGATGGCGGTCCGCATGGCATCCCCCAGGACTTGGTTGCCCAGCGCCTCGTGTGCCACCCGCAGCGACGCCACCAGGGGAACCCCCGCCGCCAGAAGCGTGCCCAGCATGCGGCTGAAACGCACCAGCGCCAGACGCGAGACCACCAGGCCGAAGCCGGGCGTCCGCAGCAACAGGTGTTCCATGCGCAAGCGCCCCGCGGGTGACTTGGCCACACGACGCAGAATGAAAAAGGCGGCGATGATCGCAGCCAGCAGATACGGGCCCCGGTGAATCAGCAGATCGCTGGTCGCCACGATGCCGCGGGTCAGAACGGGCAACGTTCCGCCCAGGTCGTTAAACATAATCGTGAACTTCGGAATGAAATAGACCAGCAGGTAGATCATGACCACAAGCGACACCAGCGCCAGAACCGCCGGGTAGGCCAGCGCGCTTTTGACCCTGCCCGTCAGGTCGCGTTCGCGGCTCTGGAAGTCGGCGATCTGCGCCAACACCACGTCGAGGAAGCCACCGGCTTCGCCCGCACGGACCATGGCGGTTTGCACGTGCGAAAACGACCCGCCGCTCTGACTCATGGCCTGCGCCAGGGTGGCACCACCTGTCACCGAGTCGTGGATGGCACGGAGCACTGCAGCGCCTCGGCGTTTGGATTGCCGACAGATGATGCCCAGTGCCCGGCTCATCGGAATCCCCGCCGCGAGAAGATTGGACAACTCGCGGCAGAAATCCTCGGCCCCACGTTTGGTCAGTTTGGCGGCTGAGGGACGCTCGGTGGCGCCACGTGTCTGCGTCAGCCCAAGACGCACGGGCGATAAGCCGCGATCACGCAACAGCCGCACCGCCACGGACCGCGCCTCGGCATCCAGCGTGCCGCTGACCTTACGCCCCTGCGAATCGATGGCCAGATACTCAAAAGCGCTCATGGATGCGTCTCCGTGAGCAGTTCATCCTTGGTCACCCGCAACACCTCATCGACGGTGGTCAGCCCCTCACCCAGCAGACGCCAGCCGTCTTCGCGAAGGGATTGCATGCCTTCAGCCCGAGCCTGACGTCGAATCACCGGAATTGCAGCGCGTTCCATCACGAGGGTACGGATGCGTTCACTCACGGGCATGATCTCGAAGATGCCCCGCCGTCCGAGGTAGCCCGTCTGGCGGCAGGCCTCGCATCCGCGACCGTGGACGAACTCACGAGGCAGCGCGCTGCCATACCGCTGACGCAGCAGGTCTACATCATGAGGCACGAAATCTTCGCGGCAATGCGGACAAATCGTTCGCACCAACCGCTGCGCCATGACCACCTCCAACGTCGAGGCGACAAGGTAGGGCTCAATGCCCATGTCGATAAGCCTCACCGTCGCGCCGGGCGCATCGTTGGTGTGCAATGTCGAGAAAACCAGGTGGCCGGTCAGCGAGGCCTGCACCGCGATCTCGGCGGTCTCGTGGTCGCGGATTTCACCGATGAGAACCACGTCCGGATCATGGCGGAGAATCGAGCGAAGGCCACGCGCAAACGTCAGCCCCGCTTTGGTCGAGACTTGGATCTGATTGATCCCGTGAAGGTGGTATTCCACGGGGTCCTCGATGGTGATGATCTTGCGTTCGAGGTCGTTGATCTGGTTGAGCCCGGCATAGAGTGACGTCGTCTTGCCGCTGCCCGTCGGGCCGGTGACCAGCACAATGCCGTGCGGTAGTTGGAGCGTGCGCTCGATGATGGCACGGTCACGTGGCGCCATGCCCAGGTGCGGCATGCCAAGCAGCGGCGAGGAACGATCCAGGAGGCGCATCACCACCGCCTCGCCGTGGAGCATGGGAATCACGGAGACGCGCACATCAAGTTCCCGCGTTCCGATGCGCAACTTCACCCGGCCATCCTGCGGAACACGTTTTTCAGCGATATCAAGCTGACTGAGAATCTTGAGCCGCGAAATGATGGCGGCGTGAAACTGATGAACCTCGCGCGACAGCGGCGTTTCCTGGAGAACACCGTCAATGCGGTATCGCACACGCATGGAAGTTTCGAACGGCTCGATGTGCACGTCTGTGGCGCGGCGATCAATGGCCTCGCTGAGAATCTGGTTGACCAGCGTGATGATCGACGCATCCTGGGCACCACTGTCCAGCACG
This sequence comes from Phycisphaeraceae bacterium, assembly GCA_041736565.1. Lineage (GTDB taxonomy): Bacteria > Planctomycetota > Phycisphaerae > Phycisphaerales > Phycisphaeraceae > JBBDMX01. The sequence continues at coordinate 55,654 of JBGSTK010000187.1, forward strand.
ACATCCGACCCCGGCTCAGGCATCGACGGCCCGTCCCCCGCCTCGCTGACGAGCACCTCCAGCGTGTCAGCGCCCACCCCCAAAAGGCTGCCCAAGCAACGGGTAATCTCTGCTGCGGGCGCTAGGACTGCTCGCACCGATTGCCCGCAGACCATGCGCAACTCATCAAGGCCCGACTGATCCAGGGCCTTGCTGGTCGCCACCCGCAGCACACCACGCACGCTGTCAAGGGGCAGAAGTTGATGCTTAAGCAGGATCGTCACCGGAAACTGAGCGACGAACTCCGCAGTGGGACAGGCGTGTCTGAGGTCCACCCGTTCCACGGCCAGGACATCAGCCAAGTACTTGTGCAAAGCCTCTTCGGAAAGGCCGGTGACCTGTTGGAGGGTCAATTCTTTGCTCTGGCCGTTAGTGGTCGCGGCGCGCAAGCCCCGGGCGGCGTCGGCGTCGAGCAGGCCATCGGTTTGCATTCGATCAAGCAGCGCACTCATGCGGTCGGGCTCTTTTTCGGAAAAGCGGAACGGAGAGCAGGCGGGTTAACCTGTCAAAATCGGCGAGGGCTGGTGGGCCCCGCGCCGACGAAAGCGATTGGTGTGGCATTGGCATCAATCGAGAATGCCTTCGCGGACCAGGATGGCTTCCTGGCGCAGGCTCAGCACTTCGCGCAATGACTGGCGGGCCTTGTCAAGGTCTTTCTGTGCCTCGAGCCGGGCGGCGCGGTAGGCGTCCAGTGCGGCTTGGATAGTCGCGGCAGGTGCGGCTTCATCGCGCACGACCTCGTCGAGTTTCCGCCTGGTTTGGGCGAGGGGCGTGTTGTCTTCGGGTCGGGTGAAAGTGGGTTGAGCCGGGGGTGCTGGGGTGGTCGCAGCATCGCCGCCACGCGCACCACCGGGGGCGCCTGGGCCACGAGCGCCTCTATCGCCGAAGCCCGGCGCGCGACCGGCGCGTTCGATCTGCCGGTGCAGATCGGTCACCTTTTGATAGAGCGGCTTGACTTCCTTCCAGTCGGCTTCGCTGAATCCCAGTTCCTCGCGTGATTCCTCAAGTCTGCGTTCCTGCATCTGCTGCATTCGCTGCTGCATTTCCTCAGCCGTGGGTCGCTGGCGATCACCGCGGTCGCCCCGATCGCCTCGGTCGCCGGCAGGTTGCGCCATCAACATGCCGCTTAACACCAGTGTAATCCCCAACAGCACGGTTCCAACAATCTGCTTCTTCATGGCCTGTCCTTTCCAATAGCGGTCTGCGCACCTGCTCGGCCACACGCCGCATCACGCTGGTGCGCGTGACGGACGTCACGCTAGCTGATCAGGCATTAAGGAAACATTAAGACGCCGCAGCGGCTCTGAAGGACCGGGGATCGTCGTCGGGCTCACCGGAATGGGACGCGCCCCGCGATGGGCTGAGCGAGCGATCACGGTTTGAAGAGGTATTCGACGATGTTCTCGCAGAGGCGGTTACCCACCCGTCGATAACCGCCAAAATGCTGGGCCATTTGCCCACGAATCTCCTGAGGCTGGGCGTGCTGCACAAGCCACGGGTCTGCCAACATCAGTTCGATATCAGCCTGGTCCCATTCGAAGTGATACTGGAAGCCGTAGGTTCGCAGGCCGACCTTGAACGCCTGGGTCTTGCACACCTTGGAGCCCGAAAGCGGCGTGCCCTCCGGCGGAAGTTTGGTCACTTCCTGGCCGTGCATGTGGAACTGCGTGGTATTCCATGCGATGCCAGCGTGGAGCGTGTCGAGGGTGCCGGGGAAGCTCTGGCGAACGTTGCCGAAGCCGATCTCGGGCCCGTTGGGCATGGCGGCGACCTGGCCTCCCAAGGCTGCGGCAATCAACTGCGCTCCCAGACACACGCCCACCACGGGCAACCCAGCCTCGTGAACCCGCTTGATGTAGGCCATCTCATCATTCAGCCAGGGGTACTGCTCCGTCTCGCCCACGTTCATGGGGCCGCCCATGATGATGAGGCCATGGACATTATCAAGGTCTGGGGGAGCGGGCTGGCCCAGATCCATGCGGATGATCTGCAGATTGTGGCTGTGGGCTTGAAGAACGCGGCCAAGCACGCAGGGGCTTTCGTTGGGGGCGTGAACAAAAATCGGCAGGGCCATATCGGGTGTCCTTGATATCTGTTACTGAGCGGGTTCACCCCCGCTGCCGGGCCGGTGGCACCAGCATGGCGATGGTCATACGAAGATTCTACGGGCTAACAATTTCGATGCTCAATTGGCCCATCAATGCCGCGGCTTCAAGCAGCGCGCCCCCATCATCACTCAGAGCATTGGTTGAAAGGGCGATGTGGCCGGCATCGAACGGCGCGGGAGTCGTGGCATCCATATCGACCCAGCGTGCACCGCGGCCATCCGGGTCCAACCACGCCTGCGTCCACATGTGATAGCCCAACACGTTCTGCCTACCTAGCCATTCCTCAACGTAGAGCAGCCCCGTCACTGTGCGCGCGGGAGTCCCGTCGGCACGAAGCATGGCGGCCAACAACACAGCATGCTCCGTACAGTCGCCCTGCCGCGTCCGCGCTACCTCACTGGCTGTGGCGAATCCCACCGACAGGTCCTTCGCCTTGATGTAACGCAGGACGAAGCGACGCAAAGCCTCGGCTCGATCCGCAGGCGAAGCATCCCCCGCCACCTGCGCCAAGGCCTCTTTGACGAGTGCCTTCACTTTTGGGTCATCGCTGTTGATGACGCTGCTGGCTTTGCGCTCGGCATCGCCCGGCAGGTCCTTGCCAGCCGACACAGGCGTGTCCAGATCAACCACCACCGTAGCGGTCTGATCATCAACCCAGACAACGCGCTGAGCCCCGGCCCGAGGGAGATTCATCTCGGACGCAGCGGGATCAGCGGGAGCCTCAAACACCACCCGATAGACCTGACTGCGAGACTCACGCGGCTTGTCCAGCCGACCCGTGGGCACAATCAGCGACTTGGCCAACAATTCCGGGGGGTCGATCTGCGCCTTGGCCAGCGCTTCATCAGCAGCCACGATCTCCAGCGTCATCCCCATCACCGTGACGCTGGAACGCAGCAGATTGAACCGCTCATCGACAAGAGTCTCCTCGGGCAGACCCGGTGGCTGGAGCGTCACCCGCCACTTCTGAGCCGGCACCGCCTTACCGAAAACCTCCGCCGTCACGTCCTCCAAATACGTGGCCTGATAGTCCAACGGCGTTGACCCCACCAGCGGATGAATGAACCTGGCTGACAATGACTTGGCACCCTTGTCGATCTCCCGCTGGACCATCCGGTCAAACTGAGCGGGCGTCAACCATTGGCCCTCCACGGGCGGCAACGTCGTCTTGACCGTCTGCCCCGCCTGCTTCGAAACGACCTCCAGCCCGGTTTGGGCAAAGCGTGTCGTGGTCACCGTCTCCTGGGCGCCCAATGCCTGGTGCGAAATCATCTCCACGGGCTGGCCGGTCAACGTCTCGACGAACTGACTGCCGAACTTCAATTCCATCACACCGCCATCGCGTCGAATCGACACGTGCCATGTCTCGTGGGTGGTGATGTGTTGACCCCGGGTGATTCGCTGCTGCCTCGACCAACCGGCGGGCTTACCGTCGAGAAGCACGACATACCAGAGGTCTGACGACGCTGCGACGGCTTGATTCTCATCGCCACGTGCCGAGGCGGGCAGGAACGCCAGACACATCAGAAGAAAACAGGTGAGTAGCGGGTGTCGCATATGGTTGGATTCTAGAGCCGCGGAATACTGGGCGATTGGCATCGAGCGCCAACGAGTGTCAACGAGCCGTCAACGAGCCGTCAACGAGCCGTCAACGAGCGCCACGGGCTGCATAGCGGCACATCAATCCGAGCCGATGCCGCGAAGGCGCATGCGAATCTCCTCGGGCGAGTTGGCGGCCGCCATGGCCACCCGCGGATGCACATACTCGGTGTTGACCAGTTCCACGAGGCTGTCAGTGAAGCTCTGCATGCCCGCCTGACGCTGTTCCTTGATGACTTCGTGCAGTTCGCTCTCCCGGCCTTCGAGGATGAACTTCCGTGTCGGCGCGCTCTGCAGCAGGACCTCCACCGCCGGAACACGCTGGATATCCGTGCGGATGGTGGGCAACAGTTTCTGATAGACGAACGCCTGCATCTGATAAGCCAGCATGTTGCGAATCGCTGGACGTTCCTCTGCGGTAAACAGGTCGTAGATGCGCCCAAACGCTTGCGATGCGCTGGAGGCATGGATCGTGCCAAACACCAGGTGCCCCGTCTCCGCCGCCTGAAGCGCAGCCTCGAACGTCTCCTTGTCGCGCATCTCACCGATGAGCACTACATCGGGATTCTCACGAACGAGCGCCTTAAGCGCCATGGAGAAGGAAGGCACATCGATGCCCACCTCGCGCTGGTTGATGACAGCCTTGCTATCGGTGAAGAGATACTCGATGGGGTCTTCGATGGTGACGATGTGGCAGGACCGTTGCTCGTTGATGTGCTGGAGCATCGAGGCGATGGTGGTGCTCTTGCCGCTGCCCGTGATTCCCGCCAGCAGAACCAGCCCCTGCTGGATATCGGCGATCTTTGTCATCACCGGTGGCAGGCGAAGCTCCTCGAAGTTAAGGATGGTGGAACTCACCCGCCTGGCGGCGATGGCGCTGCGACTGCGGGTGCGGAAAATGTTGACGCGGAAGCGATGAGACTCGTCGAGGTCAATACCCAAGTCGATGGACCCATGCTGCCCGTAGTATCGCCATTGTGCTTCGGACAGCGATTCCTCGATCCATTTTTCGAAATCTTCAGATTTGAGGGGATCAACCTTCAGTGCCTGCAGCGCCCCGCGGATTCGCAGTTTGGGCGACTGTCCGCCTCGCAGAAGGAGGTCGGAGGCCTCATGTTTGACCGCAGCCTCGAAGTAACGCTTGAGGCCGGTCTGCGTCAAGTTGCGCCTTTGGGCCTGATGATCCAACGGCAGCGCGTCGATTTCCAGCAATGGCTCGGGCATTGGAAACTCCTGGGAGGGCTCGAACGTATAAACCTATAGGAGTTTAGCAAGTGCCCGGCCACGCCAAGCGGTAGGGCGCTTTGCGTTCCGTAGCCGCAGTTTTGCGGCTTTCACCGCGACCACTGGGAAGCTATGATGCTCTAAGCCCGCCGTTAACCTCCCGTTAAGGAGCCGCGCCATGTTGATCAGCCCATTTGCCGACGCGCCATCACCGCAGCCACCCGCGTCGCAGCCGCCCGTTGAAGAGCCGGTTGTCGAGGAAGAAAAAGAAGATGTGAGTAAAGAAATCTCCGCCGTGCTAGCGGGGATGCTGCCGTGGGGCATATCCGTGCTGCTGCACGTGGGCATTCTGATTCTGGCGATTTTCATCGTCTGGACCACGGTGAAACAGGTGCAGGAAGAGGCACCGATCATTCCCTCGGTTCGCCTCAGCGAGAAGCCCGGAGCCCAGCTTTCGCAAAGCCAACAGAAGGTTCAGCAGCAATCCGCAGCCAAGCGGTCGCTGACCAAGAGCACTGAAACATCGCAGGTGACCAATCAGAAGGTCAAGCTCGACTCCCGCCTCATCGGCGTGCAGGGCGGCAGCGCCGGTGCCAAAGCCAACCCCTTCGGCGGCGCGGTCGGCGCCGATGGGCCCTTTGCCGTAGGGTTCCTCGGCGGGGGCGGAAACGCCCGACAAATCGCCTTCATCATCGACGCCTCGGGCTCGCTCATCGACACCCTCCCGTTCGTAATCCAGGAGCTCAAAAAGACCATCAACGAGCTTTCAGACCAACAAAGCTTCACGGTGATCTTTGCTGTAGATGGCAAGGTCATCGAAGTCCCGCCCGCCGGCCTCAAGAAGGCCACGCCGGAACTCAAAGAGCGCGTCATGGCCTGGTTCGACCCACGAGCTGGCAACATCGTGCCCCGCGGCGTGACCGACCCGGTGCCTGCCATCACCCAGGCCCTGCGCTATCGCCCGCAGTTGCTCTACATCCTCTCGGACAACATCACCGGCCGAGGTCAATACGAGCGTGACCAACAGGTCTTACTCGCCGAGATCGAACGCGCCAACACCGGCGGGACCAAGATCAATACCCTCCAGTTCCTCTATCCCGACGGCTTGACCGCCTACGGTTTCGAGCCCACGCTCAAAATCATCAGCACCAAGACCGGCGGGGTCTACAAGTTCGTCGATGCCGGGGAACTGGGGCTTCGGTAAATATTGGAGCCGCGAAATAAGTCCATAACCATCCGGGTGCGCCATGTATCAAACACGCAGGTTGTCTGATCAGCGAAAGTTGGTTTCGCCGTTGGCGCTACTGATCTCGTTGATTCTGTCCACGCTGACCAGAGCCGATGCCATCAAACTCAGCGGGTTATGGATCGAGGACGTGACGATCCAAGGCATCAATGACAGCACACTCACCTATGTCACCAGCGTGGCCAATGAGGCGCAATGTAAGTTGGCCGACGTTCAGGGCATTCGGCTGACGGCCATCCCGGAGCTAGGGCAGGCTGAGGCGATGCTGGAATCGGGCAAGGACTTGCCGCGTGCGGTGGCGTTGCTGGGCGAGGTTCGTGGCAAAGCCGGACAGGCGTGGCTGCGCGACTGGGCGACGTATCGACAGATGTTCGCGGCAGCCGCGGCTCAACAGCCCATGGAGGCCGTCAACGCCTATCTGACGCTGGCACGCTCAGCCCCGACGGCCTTCTATCTGCAGTCGTTCCCGCCTCAAGGCCTCAAAGCCATCACCAACGACTCGCTTAGGCAGGAGATTTTGCGCGTGGTGGATGCGGGACTCGGCCAGATCGAGGGCGAGGCTGCTGTGGCCGTCAAACAACTCCGAACGGATATTGCCGGCATCCAGTTCTCGCCTGCGGGTGCCCCCGACGACGCTGCCAACGACGATGGGCAAACCGCTCTCCCCCCGACGCCAACAGAAGCTCCCGCAGCCCCCGACAAACCGGTATTGCCCAGAAACACCCCTAAGATCGCCTATGTCGTTGACGCTTCGGGCTCGCTCATGGACACCCTTCCGTTTGTGATCCAGGAACTCAAGAAGACCATCAACGAGCTTTCAGATCAGCAGAGCTTTACAGTGATCTTCGCTGTCGATGGCAAGGCTCTTGAGATTCCGCCCAGCGGCCTCAAGCAAGCCACGCCAGAACTCAAAGAGCACGTCATAGCTTGGCTCAACCCGCGGGCCGGTAACATCGCGCCCGGAGGAGCGACGGATCTCCTGCCGTCCATCAGCCAAGCCCTGGGCTATCGCCCGCAATTGCTTTACATCCTGTCGGATAACGTCACCGGCCGAGGTCAACACGAGCGCGAGCAGAAGGCCTTGGCTGCCGAGATCGAACGCGCCAACACCGGCGGAACCAAGATCAATACCATCCAGTTATTTTATCCCGATGCCTTGACCGCCTACGGCTTTGAGCCCACGCTCAAAATCATCAGCGACAAGACCGGCGGAGTCTACAAGTTCGTCGATGCCGGGGAACTGGGGCTACGGTAGGACATGCTTCGGGTGGTAGGCGCGTCGTCGCCACGTTGCCACTTGGCTGATGGATCGCCTTGGCGCGGTGCGAATGTTTCGGTAACCTCTTAATCAAGGCCGGGGAGATGGATAATTGTGTTGTCGGTTAGGAGTCCGCCTTCGCGGGCGGCCCGCAATTGAGCCTTTATCGTTATGCCTCAACCACTTCCAGCTGAGGGTAAGGCTTGGCTCCGTGGCGAACGGGTTGACGCGTTCAAGCTGCTGTTCAACCAGCACGTCCGAATACTTTCCGGCCCGGAAGCTGGGGCCATTGGATGGATTGTTGCCGTCGATCCACGAACGCAGCCCGAGCCGATCTACACGGTCGAAATCACAGACGGTGACCCAAATGCTCAAGTTCCAGAGTCCGCAATCGAGCCGGTGGCTCTGCCACCCGACCGCAGCTCGCAACTAAGCGGATCACCCGCTATGGCAGCCGACTGGCCATTTGACCAAGGTCCGAACGTCGCTGCAATCACGACGCGGCAAGTGTTGAACGATGGGTTGCCCATCCTCCGCGTCACGCACTACTCGGATGATCATGACTGGGCATTCGTTTGCGGAACGACCGACGCGACCGAAGATGGTCGTGTGATTGCGATGGATGAGGCGCTGCACCTGGACCCGACCCTACGAAGCATCGCCGATCTGCCTCCCGGCTGGACCGCTTGGCGCGAACAGGTGGGCGCGCCATGGCGCCGCTACCGGGACGAGCGGGCATAACCCGCCATTGGAGCGGACCACCAGCGATGCGTGAGCGCAATACGATGCCCCGATGTCCACGAGCCGCCGGCGCAAGGCGTTGAACATCCCGGGCTACGCCCACTGAATGTGGGGAAGCCCAGGAAGTCCATTCCTCCCCCCTCCGCTCCCTGCCTTACTTCGCGGCATCGCGGCTTCGTGTTCATTCTGTATGCCTGACGCGCATTTGATACCGGCGCGACGGGGGCCGGGGGGACAGTGGCACGCAGAACCTTTGCCACCGCCACCCTCCGTGTCGGGTCAACTCCTATGTCATTTGGCGATTGCGCGTTGAGCTAGACGATCAGCTTGGCGCCTGGCGCAATGCAAATGCTCACTGGAGGTTTGAGCGAGGTAGTGAGAACAAAGACACTGCCCCCTCCCTCGCCGGGACAATCGTGTCAATGGTCCCGCGGGTCCTTAACTTCTCGCAGCGGTATCAATGCGCGGAGAAGCTGACCATCTTCAGCCGGTAGTTAAACCCTTCGGTGCCTGATACCTTCCATTCCTTCACGATGCGATGACGATTGAGGTTGGTGGTCATGCTGTCTTGGCCGTACTTGGTGAATGGGGAGCAGGAATCCGTGGATTCCTGGCGGCCATCCGTGGATTCCTCCTTTCAATCCGTGGATTCCTGGCGCAAATCCATGGATTCCTGACTCCAATCCATGGATTCCCGGCGCAAATCCATGGATTCCTGCCTCCAATCCATGGATTCCTGGCGCAAATCCGTGGATTCCTGACTCCAATCCATGGATTCCTGGCGCAAATCCATGGATTCTTCGTGGCTATCCGTGGATGCCTGGCTTATATCCGTGGATTTTTCACCTGGCGCTAAAGGATGCTGGGGTGAATGACGATGGGACAAGAAGGATTTAAGTCGGTGGAAGTTGGAAAGAGTGATTCGGGTTGCGCAAACAATGCGTGGAAGAGCGGGCGTTGTTCGTTGTGGGCTTAATGTACTGATGTCTGGGTAGCTTTGAAAAGTATCGAATATTGGGAGTGTTTGTTATGGCCAATGGTTACATGCCCCTGCGTGAAAAGGAATTGTTTCAGTGGTCGATGTTACTGTCGCAGAAGCTGGTGGAGTCGCCGGATGAGTATGGTGTGACGTTGCAGGACGCGGCTGCATACCAAACGGTGTGGAATGCATTTGCCCAGGCTTATGAGGTGGCCAACACGCCCGAGACGCGCAGCACGCCCTACATCACGGTCAAGAATGACCGGAAAAAGGAGTTGCTGCGAGCGACGCGGCCGTTGGTGGCGAGGTTGCAGACCTGGTCGGGGATGAGCGATGAGAAGCGTTCGACGTTGGGGCTTCGCGTTAAGGCTTCGAGCCGGGCGAGGATCAAGGCTCCCGACGAGAGGCCAGTAATGTTTGTGCCGCGGGTGGAGGGCTGGACGTTGAACATTCACCTGAGGCGGGAGGGTGCGACATCGGATGAAAAGCCCGCAGGGGTTCGGGCTGCGTGGTTGTACACGTTAATCGGCGACAAGGCCTCGGCAGCGTTGTCGGACTACACGTTTCATAGTGAAACGACGCGGAGCAATCTGCAGTTGGTGGTGGACAATGATGTACCGCCGGGCACGCCGGTATGGGTCACGGCGCGGTGGGTCAGTCCCACGGGTCAACCAGGACCGGCTTGTCAGCCGATCAAGACGCACATCGGCTACGGTGGCCCAGCGCATTCGGCGTATGCGGCGCAGGCGGCGTGAGCTTGCGGGGGAGGCTTGCCGGGGGGGTGCGTTGATAAAGCTGGCGAAGAATGGTAGTGCAAGTTAGTTCGCACCCCCACCCCAACCCTCCCCCACGTGCTCGCGGGAGAGGGGGCGATGCAGGCATTTTTCGTTCCAAAGCGTTGGGCGCGGAGAATGGTCGGGGCCTCGAAATTCGACGATCCCTTGTCAGATTCCTCTTTCGCTGGGACCACGGGGAAGCTATGATGTTGTGAGCCCGCCGTTAACTCCGTTAAGGAGATGCGCCATGTTCATGAGTTCCTTCGCCGACGCGTCAGCGCCGCAGCCCCCTACGTCGCAACGTGGTGTTGAAAAACCGGCTGTCGAGTCGGAGAAGGAGGATGTGAGCAAGGAGATTTCCGATGTGCTCACCGGCATCGTGCCTTGGGGCATCTCCGTGATGCTGCATGTGGGCATTTTGGTTCTGGCGGTTTTCATCGTCTGGACCACAGTCAAGCAGGTGCAGGAGGAGACGCCGATCAATCCCGTGCTTCGTCTCAGTGAGACGCCAGCGACCAAGCTTTCGCAGAGCCAGCAGAAGGTGCAGCAGCAGTCGTCCGCAAGACGGTCGCTGAGCAGGAGCACTGAGGTTTCTCAGGTCACGGCGCAGAAGGTCAAGCTCGAATCCCGCATCGGTGTGTTTGGTGCCGGGGCCGAAGCCAAAGCCAATCCGTTCGGCGAGGGAAGCGATGGTGGTGGCGGCGGTGTGTTTCCCCCCCCACCCCCCACGGGTGGAAACGTCGAGCAGTTCGCCTTCATCATTGACGCTTCTGGCTCGCTCATCGACACCCTCCCGTTCGTGATCCGTGAACTCAAGAAGACCATTGACGGCCTTTCAGAAAAGCAGAGCTTCACGGTGATCTTCGCTGTGGATGGCAAGGTGCTTGAGGTTCCTCCTGCCGGTCTGAAATTAGCCACGCCGGAAACCAAAGAGCGCATCATGGCCTGGTTCGACCCGCAGGCTGGAAACGTGGTGCCCCGTGGCGCGACCGATCCGATGCCCGCCATCACGCAGGCCTTGCGCTATCGCCCGCAGTTGCTCTACATTCTCTCGGACAACATCACCGGCCGAGGGCAGTACGAGCGCGATCAGAAGGTCTTACTCGCTGAGATCGACCGCGCCAACACGGGCGGAACGAAGATCAGTACCGTCCAGTTCCTCTACCCCGATGCCTTGACCGCCTACGGCTTTGAGCCCACGCTCAAAATCATCAGCGATAAAACCGGCGGGACCTACAAGTTTGTCGATGCCGGGGAACTGGGGCTACGGTAAATATTGGAGCCGCGAAACCAGACCATCCGGGTGCGGTCTTTGGGACCGACGCCCAGCTTCGTGACAACCCGCGACAGGCCACTGGACAAACACCGGCCAATCCGGTTCAATAGCAGCCCGCCCGAAACACCGCGAGCTATAACCGAATCCTGTGGATGAAGTCGTGATAAAGGCGGCGTACCTTGGGTGTGAATTCACGCACCCCCAACGCCCACGCGGGCAGGAGTACGCCACCATGTATGACCCTACCAGTGAACCGATCCGTTTTCCAGC
>JBGSTK010000023.1:0-4543 GCA_041736565.1 Phycisphaeraceae bacterium
CAGGGCGAGGAAGCCGCCGCGAGCCCGGCCGCTGCCCAGCCGCAAGGCTCCTCGGCCCCCGCCGCGGGCCACCCGCCTGAACTGCTCAACCCCGATGATCTGCCCCTGGTGGTGGAATTCGTCGGCGAGGCTAACAGCCACATCGACGCCGCCGAGGCAGGCCTGCTGGCGCTGGAGGAAAACCCCCAGGACGTCGAAACGGTTAACGCGATTTTTCGCAGCTTCCACACCATCAAAGGTGTCGCGGGGCTGCTCAACATGAGGCAGATCGGCTCGCTGGCGCATGCCGCCGAAAATTTGCTGGATTTGGCGCGGAAAGAAGAACTGACCCTGGCTGGCGCGACGGTGGACGTGGTGCTCCAAAGCATCGACTTGATGAAGGCCATGATTGCCGACGTCGAAGCCGCCACTCGAAGCGGCCAGCCCTTGACGGTTCAGGCCGGTTTGCCGGCGTTGATTGAACGTTTGCGTGCGGCGGCGGACGGACAGTCTGTGGACGTCGATATTTCCGGTGCTTCCGGTGTTTCGGGTGCTTCCGGGACTTCCGGTGGTTCCGGGGCTTCCGGGCTTCCAGGGGACCCACAATTGTCCTCCGCAGTTACCGCAAGCGCCGCATCGCCGCCGCCCAGTGAAACCAAAGCCCGCACCGCCTCCACCGCCGCGCCCGCCGAGGCCACCGTTAAGGTCACCACCCAGCGTCTAGACAAGCTCATCAACATGGTGGGCGAACTGGTCATCGCGCAATCGATGGTTGTCCAGGATGTCGTGACCATCGCCACGGGCAACCCGCGCATCGCTCGCAACGCAAGCCACCTGGGCAAGATCAGCCGGGAACTTCAGGAACTGGCCATGTCCATGCGCATGGTCCCCATTCAAGGCGTCTTCCAGAAGATGGCGAGGCTAGTTCGCGATCTGGCGCGCAAGGCTGGCAAAGAGGTCGAGCTGGTGACCGTCGGCGGCGACACCGAGCTTGACCGCAACGTCGTTGAGGCCATCAGTGACCCGTTGGTCCACATGATCCGCAACAGCGTGGACCACGGCATCGAAGACGCCAACACGCGCGTCGCCAACGGCAAACCCCGTCTCGGCCGCGTCGAACTCCGCGCCTATCACGAGGGCGGCAATATCGTCATTCAAATCCGCGACGACGGCCAGGGGCTGCGCAAGCAGCGCATCCTCAACAAAGCCATCACGGCGGGCATCGTCAAACCCGGGCAGGAGATTTCCGAGCAGGAGACGCTGCGGCTGGTGTTCCATGCCGGGCTTTCCACTGCTGAGAAGCTCACCGACATTTCCGGCCGGGGCGTGGGCATGGACGTCGTGCGCAAAAACGTCGAAGCGCTTCGCGGCCGCATCGACATCGCCAGCACCGAGGGCCAAGGCTCAACCTTCACCATCCGCCTTCCGTTGACCCTGGCGGTCATCGACGGCCAGATCATTCGCGTGGGTACGCAGCGCTACATCGTGCCAATCACCAGCATCGAAGAGAGCCTGCGACCCAAGTCCGAGCAGCTTTCGACCGTACAGGGCCGTGGCGAACAATGTCTCCTCCGCGATCGTCTCTTGCCGCTGGTCCGCCTGCATCGGCTCTTCAAAGTCGAGCCGCAGGAGACCGACCCCACCAAGGCCTTGGTCGTTGTCGTGCAGGACGCCCAGCGCCGCTGCTGTCTGTTGGTGGATGAATTACTTGGACAGCAGCAGGTGGTCATCAAGAGTCTGGGCGATGGCGTCGGCTCCGTTCGCGGCGTATCGGGCGGCGCCATTCTCGGCGACGGCAGCATCAGCCTCATCCTCGATGTGCCCAGTCTCGTGCAACTGGCCATGGAAGAGTAAACCGTGCAAGTGTTCTGTTCCTCGTGTTCTATTCATCGCGGCTGTGATGCCGCCTAACTACTGGAGTCGCAAATGAACGTTCCCCACAAACCTTTGGCCGTCGCCACCTCGGGCGAGGCCACCACCGCCCGTCGCGGTGGCAAGTACCTCACCTTCGCCCTAGGCCGGGAGGAATACGGCCTGGAGATCCTCAAGGTGCGCGAGATCATCGGTTTCATGGACATCACAGCCGTGCCCCGCACGCCTGCTTATGTCAAAGGTGTGATCAACCTTCGTGGTCAGGTCATCAACGTCATTGATCTCCGCACGCGCTTCGGCTTGGACGCCGTGGAACGAACGGAGCAGACCTGCATCATCGTGGTCGAGATCACCGCCGCCGGTCGCAAACTCAACACCGGCATCATTGTCGACCGCGTCAGCGAAGTGCTCGACGTGGCGGAAGAGAACATCGAAGACGCCCCAGCCTTTGACCTGTCGGTCAACACCAACTTCATCCTGGGCATGGGCAAGATCGGTCAGAGCGTCAAGATCCTGTTGGATATTGACAAGGTCCTGACCGATGCCGAAGTGCGCGTGTTGGCGCAGGCGGCATAAGCGAGTGATTCATTGTGGCCCGGACCACGTTAGTCCGTGCCTTGTTTACGGAATTTCGGGAACCCAGAGGGCGGTCCGAAGTTCGTGTTCGACCTACATAAGGATAGCTTCCATGAAGAAGCAAATGACTTTGGGCAAGAAGATTACGTTGGGTTTCGTCGGTTTGATCGTTATCGCCGTGGCGCTGGGTGGCTTGGCGGTATGGAACATGAGTGGCGCACAATCGGACGCCACGCTCATGGCTCACGAGAGCGTACCGGCTGTCGGTGCCGCAAACGAGGTGGAACGCAATGCACTGGCGGTCATGTACGAGATCCGTGGTTACGCGCTTTCTGAAGAGCCCGTTTACCTAGAGCAAGGCATGAAGAACATCGTCGACCTCAAGACCAGCCTCAAGGCCGCTCATGACCTGGCCGCCAGCGCCGTGACCCTTCAAGAGCTGGCTGCCAACGAAAAAAAGGCCAGCGAAAAGCTCGCGGAGTATGAGCGGCTTCTCGAGGATACGAAGAAGACCGTCGGTCAACTTCACGCGGATAGGGAGCGGATGGACACGGCGGCACGGGATTACATGAATGCGTGCGCCGAGTATGTGACAGCCGCCAATAAGGAACTCGAGGTGGAACTTGCCGGTGATGCCGACAAGGTGAAAATTGCAGACCGAATCAACAAAATCAGCATCGTTAACGACATTATCGACTTGGGCAACGCGGTACGTGTCGGAAACTTCCGAGCACAGGCTACCCGCAACCCCGAGACGTTCCGGCAAGCACAGGCCACGTTCATTGATATCGATAAAAAGCTCGGCGAACTCCGCGCTATCACCCAGCAAGAAGCCAACATCAAACGCATCGACCAGACTGTTGCGGCCGGGAAAGCCTACAACGAGGCCATGACCGGCTTCCTGACGCATTGGACCCACGGCAACGAGGTGTCCGCCAAACGAACCATGGTCGCCACAGAAGTTCTCTCCGCCGCCAAGGACACCGCAGAGGTGGGAATGAAATCCGTGGTGGACATGACCGAGAAATCCGCATCCTCATTGGGCTCGGCCACAACCACTCTCATCGTGGGCTTGATCATGGCGGTCGCCATAGGTATCGCCCTGTCGGTCTTCATCACCCGTTCCATCAACAAGGCGTTGAACCGCATGGCCGGCACGCTTGGTGATGGTTCGGCGCAAGTCGCAGCGGCATCTGGGCAACTCTCGGCGTCAAGCCAATCGATCGCCCAGGGCGCCAGCGAACAGGCTGCGGCACTTGAAGAGACGACCAGCGCACTGGAAGAAATGTCGAGCATGACCCGTAAGAACGCTGAGACGGCCCAGCAGGCTGCGGCACTCGCAGGTGAAGCGCAGAAGGCAGCGACGGAAGGTAACGCTGCGATGACCAAGATGTCCAGCGCCATTACCGACATTCAGAAGTCCGCCACTGAGACAGGCAAAATCATCAAGGTCATTGATGAGATCGCCTTCCAGACGAATCTGCTGGCGCTCAACGCGGCAGTGGAAGCGGCACGAGCAGGCGAAGCAGGTAAAGGCTTTGCTGTGGTGGCTGAGGAAGTGCGCAACCTCGCGATGCGCAGTGCTGAGGCTGCCAAGAACACCGCAGCGATGATCGAAGAATCAGTGACCAACTCGCGTAACGGTGTATCGATCGTAGGCGAGGTGGGCAAGACCCTGGGTGAGATCACAGCAGCAGCGACGAAGGTTAACGGCCTGATCGCTGAGATCGCCGCCGCCAGCCAGGAGCAGAGCCAGGGCATCGGCCAGGTCAACACCGCTGTGTCACAGATGGACAAGGTGACACAGAGCAATGCCGCCAACGCTGAGGAGAGCGCCAGCGCCAGCGAAGAACTGAGTTCGCAGGCTGAGGCACTTCGCAGCGTGGTGCAGGAACTCGTGGCCCTGGTGGGCGGCCGAAGCGAAGCTGAGAACCAGCCAACGCGACAGGTCAAGAAGAGCCACGGTGCCAAGGGCACGGCTTCTCTCAAATTCACCAAGGCTTCTCGCGCCATCCCACTGGATGACGACGAGTCGGCCGCGGGCAACTCCGGTGGCGACTTTGCCGAGTTCGGCAAGGCCGCGTGATATCAGTGGCGCGCCCGCCAACGCGGGCGC
>JBGSTK010000032.1:0-19136 GCA_041736565.1 Phycisphaeraceae bacterium
GGGGCGCGCCCCCCAACGCGGGCGCGCCTCATTCAGCAGAGCTGGACCTCCGCGTCGGTACAGAGCAACCATGGTGGTTGCACGCGGAATTCGGGGGCGGCCACGACTGATTCGGGGTGAACAGGAGTAGCTTTTATGAAACCAGTCATAGAACACTACCGCAGACCGGATTGATCAAACTTCAGTACGTGGTCGGGCCTTGTGGGCCCGAACGCCATCGTCGGCGTTCCGCAAACAGTCAATGAAACCTGTTTTGATGACAAAGGTTTCACACCCCCCTATTCGAGAGCAAAGTCGTATGAAGAAGCAGATGACATTGGGAAAAAGAATCACCTTGGGTTTCGCCAGTTTGATCCTCATCACGGCCGTTCTAAGCGTCTTCGCTTACATCAAGCTTACGGCCATCCATACGGAGGCCGATTCGCTGGCCAGCGAGAGCATTCCAAGCACCGTCATAGCGGGCAAGTTAAGTGAGTTCGTGGCCAGGCACTGCGTGGAAGTGACCGCCGTGGTCACCAACCCCGACGCCAAGCAGAAGCAAGCGGCGCGGGACGCGATGGCCGGGATCACCAAGGATTTCGAGGCGAGCGTGGCCGCTTATGAAAAGGCCATGGTTCATGAAGAAGGCAAACAGTTGCTCAAAGACGTGCTGGCGGCTCGCGCACCCTACCGGGAGGCTGTCGGTGCCACCCTCGCCCTGGTCAATGAATCCAGGAACGAAGAAGCCGCGGCGATGTTGATGGAACGGGTGCTGCCCACCTATCGCGAGTATCTCGCCAACGCCCGTGAAATCGCCGAGTGGAACGAGAAGACGGCGCTGGCGGAGTCCGCAGGAATCACGGCTAACGCAGTTGGCGCTGTGATGGGCATCCAGATTGCCATGGGGCTCTCCCTGGTCATCGGCGTCGGCGTGTCGTTCCTGGTCGTCCGTTCCATCAACAAGGCGTTGAACCGCATGGCTGGGACGCTGGGCGATGGTTCAGCACAAGTCGCAGCGGCATCTGGGCAACTCTCGGCGTCAAGCCAATCGATCGCTCAGGGCGCCAGCGAACAGGCTGCGGCACTGGAAGAGACGACCAGCGCACTCGAAGAAATGTCGAGCATGACCCGCAAGAACGCCGAGACGGCGCAACAGGCCGCGGCACTCGCAGGTGAGGCGCAGAAGGCTGCGACCGAGGGTAACGCTGCGATGACCAAGATGTCCAGCGCCATTACCGACATTCAGAAGTCCGCCACTGAGACAGGCAAGATCATCAAGGTCATTGATGAGATCGCCTTCCAGACGAATCTGCTGGCGCTTAACGCGGCAGTGGAAGCTGCACGAGCAGGCGAAGCAGGCAAGGGCTTTGCGGTGGTAGCTGAGGAAGTGCGCAACCTAGCGATGCGCAGCGCTGAAGCTGCCAAGAACACCGCTGCGATGATCGAAGAGTCAGTGACCAACTCGCGTAACGGTGTATCGATCGTGGGCGAGGTGGGTAAGACCCTGGGTGAGATCACGGCTGCTGCAACGAAGGTCAACGGCCTGATCGCCGAGATCGCCGCCGCCAGCCAGGAGCAGAGCCAGGGCATCGGCCAGGTCAACACGGCTGTGTCACAGATGGACAAGGTGACACAGAGCAATGCCGCCAACGCTGAGGAGAGCGCCAGCGCCAGCGAGGAACTCAGTTCGCAGGCTGAGGCGTTGCGCAACGTGGTGCAGGAACTCGTGGCACTGGTGGGCGGCCGAAGCGAAGCCGAGAACCAGCCGACGCGACAGGTCAAGAAGAACCAAGGTGCCAAAGCAAAGATGAGCTTCAGCAAATCAAACAAAGCAGCTCAGATGATACCGCTGGATGACGATGACCGCGCCATGAATGCGGGGTCACACTCCCAAGGAACCGGGGCATCCTCGCGGAGTTTCGGGGGCGACTTCGCCGACTTCGGCAAAGCCGCGTGATAGATCACGGCGGTGCCGGCTAACGCCGACACTGCCCATTGCGGAAAACAAGTTACTGGAAAAATCTGCCGAGATATTGTCAGAAGACCAGTGACTCTCCTGCCGCTAATCAGCAGCGAACGACGCTGCTGCGGTTGGTTGAGCGCGGGGACTCCGGAGCTGACGTCAGGCTCCACCAACACCTTGGGGAAACGCGCAATGGATCTGTTCACACGTTTGAGTCTGCGGGGTCGGTTGTTGATCGTCGGTTTGGGCATCACCACCACCGCTATGGTCGTGGTGGCGATTCTGAGTTACACCCAGCAGCAGCGCATCAACGCTGCGGTTACGCAGGGTTGCGAAGAGATGGCGATGCAGGACCTGGATCACATGACCCAGAGCGTTCTGGCTATGGCCGAGTCGTATAACCAGTCGCAGGTGGACCGTACACGGATGGCGTTGCTGGTGGGCCTTCACGAATTGAAGCAGACTGGTGCTATTGCATTTGATGCTGCCAACCCGGTTCAATGGGACGCCGTCAACCAGGCCACGCAGTCGCGGAGCCAGGTGTCGTTGCCCCGGATCACGGTGGGCGGTCAATGGTTAGGTCAGGTGACGAGCAAGACCGCCACGGCACCGGTGGTGGACCCTATCGGAAAGTTGTCGCGAAGTCGCGTCACCATCTTCCAGAGGATGAATGCCGCTGGCGACATGCTGCGCGTCGCGACCAGCGTCATCGGCCTCGACGGGAACCGCGCCATCGGCACATATATTCCTGCGCGGCAGGCGGACGGCTCAGACAATGCGGTGATCGCCAGCGTCTTGGCGGGCAAGGAATACATCGGGCGCGCCATGGTCGTTGATGGCTGGTACAGCACCGGTTACGCTCCCATCATGGACGCATCGGGCGAGGTGGTGGGTATGTTCTTCGTGGGCCTGCCTGAAGCCGAAGCCATCGCCAGCCTGCGAAAGGCCGTCATGGACATGAAGGTGGGGAAGACGGGTTATGTCTACGTCCTCAACGCCAAGGGCAGCACCCGAGGTAACTATGTCATCTCCGCCCAGGGTAAGCGAGATGGCGAGAACATCTGGGAGGCCAAGGATGCTGACGGTAGGCCGTTTATTCAGGAAGTCTGCAACACCGCCTTGGCGCTCAAACCCGGGGAACTGGGGGTTGCATACTACCCATGGAAAAACAATCAGGACGAAGCGCCTCACATGAAGATCGCCCGAGTGGGTTACTTCGCGCCGTGGGATTGGGTCATCGGCGTCAGTGCTCCCATCAGGGAGTTCAACGCCGCCGCTGACACCATTGCCGGCATCAGTCGCAGAGGAGAGATCATTCTCTGGAGCGTGTTTGCCG
This sequence comes from Phycisphaeraceae bacterium, assembly GCA_041736565.1. Lineage (GTDB taxonomy): Bacteria > Planctomycetota > Phycisphaerae > Phycisphaerales > Phycisphaeraceae > JBBDMX01. The sequence continues at coordinate 3,279 of JBGSTK010000032.1, forward strand.
GTGTGATGGTCGGTTCGGTGGCAATCTGGCTGGTGGTATCGGGCACGTTGGCGCGGCAATTGACCAAGGCCACGGATCGCCTGGGTTCGGGTTCCGAGCAGGTGACCGCTGCGGCAACGCAGGTCGCCAGCGCCGGTCAGTCCATTGCCCAGGGCGCCAGTGAGCAGGCTGCGGCGCTGGAGGAGACGACCAGCGCGTTGCAGGAGATGGCGAGCATGGCCAAGTCCAATGCCGCCAACGCTCAACACGCCGCCCGCGCCGCTGACGAAGCCCGCGAGGCCACACGCCAAGGCGACGAAGTCATGGCGCAGATGAAGCAGGCCATTGCCCGCAGCCAGACCGCCGCGGGTGAGACGGCGCGAATTATCAAGGTCATTGATGAGATTGCGTTCCAGACGAATCTGCTGGCGCTCAATGCGGCGGTGGAAGCGGCACGCGCTGGCGACGCGGGTCGCGGATTTGCGGTCGTGGCGCAGGAAGTTCGTCACCTGGCAACGCGATCGGCTGAAGCGGCGCGAGATACTTCGACGCTGATCGCTCAGAGTGTCGAGTCGTCGAAGGAAGGCGCTGAGCTTTCCGGTCGCGCCGCCGACAGCCTGGCGCAGATTAACAATGCAGCGGTGAAGGTCAGCGAACTGATCGCACAAATCTCGACGGCCAGTGACGAGCAGGCCCAAGGCATCAGCCAGGTCAACACCGCCATCTCACAGATGGATCAGGTGACCCAGGGCAATGCCGCCAGTGCCGAGGAATCAGCCGCGGCTTCCGAAGAACTCTCAGCCCAAGCCAACGAAGTGCAGGAAGTGACCCAGCAGTTGGTGAAGCTTGTCCGCGGCTGCAATGCCAAGACGCGGGCCAGCGGAGCATCCGCTCATGAAGGTGGCGGAGCATCGAGAAATGTGGGCGACCACGCGTCCGGTCACGAGAGTGGCCAATCGCCCAATCCTCAACACCCCAAGCGCGCGTTGTCATTGGGCAACCATAACACCAAGCGAGCCGCGTGATCGATCACGGCGGTGTCGGTTAACGCCGATACCGTCCTTGCAGAGCACAACATTAACACGCTCCAAGACAGAGCCATCCATGACTACCCAAACCTCACAAGACACCATCAGCGAACGCGAGTTTCGCCAGATCAGCGACCTGGTCTATCGACACTGCGGGATCAATCTGCACGATGGCAAGAAGGAGCTGGTGCGCGCTCGCATCGCCAAGCGATTGCGGCTGGGTGGCTTCGGGTCGTTCTCCGGGTACGTGCAGCACGTGATGGAAGATGGCAGCGGCCAGGAGTTCGGCGAGTTGATCGACGCCATCTCCACAAACCTGACGCAGTTCTTCCGCGAGAACTCACACTTCGCTTATCTCACGGAGCATTTTCTGCCGCCCCTGCTGCAGAAGAAGCGACGCGAGGGCAAGCGGCGGTTGCGGGTCTGGAGCGCGGGTTGCTCCACGGGTGAAGAGCCCTACACACTGGGGATGACGTTGTCGGAAACGTTGGGCGACGAGATGCCTAACTGGGATATCAAAATCCTGGCGACCGACATTTCACGCAACGTCCTGAGGCAGGCCGAGGCGGGGGTCTATTCGCAGAAGCGTCTGGGCGATGTGCCGCCAGCGCTGAGGCATCGCCACTTCACCGTGACGCGTAAGGGTGACGACAAGGTCTTCACGGTCAACGACAACGTTCGCCGCCTCATCGCGTTTCGCTATCTGAATCTGATGGAGCCCTGGCCCTTCGGCGGGCCCTTCGACTTCATCTTCTGCCGCAACGTGATGATCTATTTCGACAAGCCTACGCAGGAGTCGCTCGTCAATCGTTACTGGGATTGCCTTGAGCCGGGGGGTCTGCTCTTCACCGGGCACTCGGAATCACTCACAGGCATCAACCATCGTTTCCGTTACGTGCAACCGACGATCTATACCCGCGCGTGAGTGTGGGTTGACGGGACCAGTGATGAATATAGTCGTCAACGTATCCGACGCCCGCCTCTCGGCCGACCCCGCCGACACGATCACGACCTACTCGTTGGGTTCGTGCATTGGCCTGACGCTCTACGACCCCGTGGCGCGGCTGGGGGGGATGCTTCACTTCCAGCTTCCCTCGGCGGGCATGGATGCCGACCGGGCTCGACGACAACCGTTGATGTTCGGCGATAGTGGATTTGCCTGGCTGCTGGGACAGCTCGAAGGCAAAGGTGCCGTTAAACGTCGTATGAAGGTCAAACTCGCCGGTGCAGCCCAGATTCTTGATGACCACGGTGTATTCAATATTGGACGTAGAAACCACGCCGCCATCCGCAAAGTGCTCTGGCAGCAAGGTCTTTTGATCGACGGAGAAGACATCGGCGGCAGTTCGCCACGAAACCTATACCTGCAGATAGCCGATGGCGCAGTTACGGTGCGCAAGGACGGCATGCAGGCGCCCTTGTGAGATCGGAGCTTCCACCCATGAGTCAGCACGTACTGCTCGTTGACGATTCAGCCACCACCCGCGCGTTTCTCAAACGCGCTCTGGCGTTGTCGGGCCTGCCCATTGCCGCCGTGCACGAGGCAGCCCACGGCCAGGAAGCCATGGCGTTGTTGGCCAAGCAGCCCATGGACCTGGTCTTCACCGACCTGCACATGCCCGTCATGGACGGTCAGGCGTTGATGCGAAACATGGCGCAGTCGCCGGAGTTGTGCAAGATACCGGTGATCATCGTCTCGGCGGATCCCAATGCCCCCGCAGCCCCCAGCGGACCCGACTGCGACGGCTGCAACCTGCGCGGCCAACTGCGTAAGCCTTTCACACCCGAAAACGTCCGTGACCTGCTCAACGCGACTCTGGAGGTGAGCCATGCCGACAACACTTGATATCCGCATGATGGAGCAGGCTGTCAGCGATGCTCTCGAAACGATGGCCTTTGCGGCGGTCTGGCCTCCCGACTCGCTCGACGATGCACGATCCATCAGTGCATCGCCGCCCCAGGCCGTATGCGTGAGCCTCGACATCCAAGGCGGATGGACGGGCCGCATCGAACTTGTCGCCTCCCTGGCGCTGGGCCAAATGCTGGCGGCCAACATGCTGGGCGTCGCTTCTCCCCAAGAAGTCGATGTCGCACACGCCACCGACGCCATGGGCGAACTGCTCAACGTCACCAGCGGCCTGCTGATGCGGCAACTGCTCGATGAGCGAACAAGCCGAATCGATATGAGCCTACCCCTCGCCAACACCTTCCAGCCCTCCGAATGGGCCACGCTCGCCCGGCGCGACGATGTCTGCGTGATGGAATCCGAAGCGGGACTCCTGGCCATCTGCGCTCACGAGGCGGTGACGGCATGAGCTTCACCAACCCGTCATCCAGACCCGCGACAACAGTCCGCCCGATCCGCGTGTTGATCGTCGATGACTCGGCGGTGGTGCGATCCATGCTCACCCGTGAGTTGGCGCGCGACCCACGCATCGCCGTCGTCGGCACAGCACCCGACCCTTACGTCGCACGGGACATGATCGTTGAGCTGCAGCCCGATGTGTTGACGCTCGATGTGGAAATGCCGCGAATGGATGGCATCACCTTCCTTCGCCGCCTCATGGCAGTGCATCCGCTGCCGGTGATCGTGCTTAGCTCGCTAACCGGTCAGGGCACGCAGACCGCCATCGACGCCATGGCCGCCGGTGCGGTTGATGTCGTGTGCAAGGGCGATTCTTCGTTTGCCCTGGCGGACATGGGCCGGGCACTGATCGAGAAGGTCAAGCTTGCCGCCGTCTCCAAGGTTCACAAGATCGTCGATCGCCCCACCCCTCCGCTCAATGCTGCCGACGGCCTGCGTAAAGCCGCTGCCATCAACCACCACACTGCGAGCCTCAGTGCCACGACCCACCGCGTCATCGCCATCGGTGCATCGACTGGCGGCGTCCAAGCGTTGACCGAAGTGCTGACCAAACTTCCGGCCAGTTGCCCGCCCGTGCTCATCGTCCAACACATGCCCGCCAAGTTCACTGCCTCGTTTGCCGAACGCCTCGACGGCATGTGCCAGGTGCGGGTGCGCGAAGCCATCAACGGGGATATCGTCGCGCCGGGCTGCGTGCTTATCGCGCCGGGCGATCACCACATGGTTCTCCATCGCAGCGGTGCCAGCTACATCGTGCAACTTAACGACGCCCCTAAGGTCCATCATCAGCGCCCCAGCGTCGAGATTCTCTTTGACTCCGTGGCGCGCGTCGCCGGTCGCAATGCCGTGGGCGCAATCCTCACGGGCATGGGTTCTGATGGTGCCGAGGGCTTGCTGCACATGCGGCAGGCTGGCGCCCGAACCGTGGCACAGGACCAGGCAACTTGCATCGTCTTTGGCATGCCCGCCGAAGCCATCGCCCGCGATGCCGCGGAGTTCATCGCGCCGCTTCAGGATATCGCTTCCATCGTGCTGCGCCTGGCGCGCTCAGCACCCAACCTCGTCGCACCATCAACATCCACCACCACCACTACAACCCAGGTGGCTTAACCAGGAGTTCCCATGCCCGCGCTACAACAGGCCCCGCCGTTCAACCCCAAGATCGTGATCTCATTTGTCAACGCTGTACGCACCGTCTTCTCCACGATGGTGGGCCTGACGACCACCGTTGGCTCGCCCAGCCTCAAGGCGGAGCCGGCACCGTGCTACGACGTGTCGGGCATCGTCGGCTTCTCCGGCGCCGTCGAAGGCTCGGTCGTCATCAGCTTCCAGACCGATGCAGCATTGAAGATCGTCGAAGCCTTTGCCGGCAACGCCATCGCCATCAACCACCCAGACTTCCCTGATGCTGTGGGCGAACTGGCCAATATGATCGCCGGCAACGCCAAGAAAGATCTGGGCGGACGCGCCTCGATCACCTGCCCCAGCGTCATCATCGGGCCCGGCCACACCGTGGCACGCCTGCGCGATGTGCCTTGCGTCGTCATCCCCTGCCATACCCCAGCTGGGGATATCGCCATCGAAATCAGCATAAAGCAAGTCGCCAGCGTTGAATGACTCGCCGGCATCGACTGATCGCTTGTATCGCTCCCACACCACCCACCGATTATTGGAATCCGCAACATGAAGATTCTCCTCGTCGATGACTCGCGCACAATGCGCAATATCCAGAAGAAGATTCTCAGTGCCATGGAAGGCACCGAGTTCGAGGAAGCAGGCGACGGCATCGAAGCGCTGACCATGGTCGCCGCCGGTGCCACATTCGACCTCATCCTCGTGGACTGGAACATGCCCAACATGGACGGCTTGTCACTGGTCCAGCGACTGCGGCAAAAAGACAAGATCACCCCCATGGTCATGTGTACCACCGAAGCCGAAAAGCATCGCGTCATCGATGCGCTCAAGGCCGGGGTTAACAACTACGTCGTCAAGCCGTTCACCCCCGAACTGCTTACTGAGAAGATCATGCTCACCCTTAACAAGGCCAAAGCGGTGGCAGCGGCGGCTTAAGGTCGTCACGCCCCGCCACGACGCGGAGCTCGCCATGGAATCACCGTCACCCCAACCTGATCGATCCCCCAAGCACGCCGCCTACGCCGCTGTTGAGCTTGAGCTTTTGCCGTTGACCACCGCAACCGACGAGCAAGTCGCCGATCACTACGATTCCAACAACCTCGGCATAGTCAAGGTCGGCCAACCTATCGCGCGGATCATGGTCGTGCCCGGGCAGAACGACGGCGATGAGGCTGACGACAACGCCAGCACCGGGGACGGCACGCCACCCAAACCCGATCCCGCCGCCATCGTCAGAATGTTGGGCGAAAATGTGCAACTCGCGCCGGACGGCTTGACCATCCTCGCCACCGTTGGCGGGCAACGCCAAGAATCGGCAGGACGCGTCTCGGTCACCCCCGAAATCCGCGTCAAAGAACACGTCGATTTCTCCACGGGCAATATCGAATTCACCGGCGATGTCCAGATCCCCGGCTGCGTACGCGATTGCTTCACGGTCCACGCCACGGGCAACGTCACCATCAAAGGCACCATCGAGGCTGCGCAGGTTAATGCAGGGGGCGACCTCCTGGCGCTGGGTGGCATCGCAGGGCGGCAAAAGGCCGAGTGCCACGCTGGGGGCCAAGTCCAGGCACGCTACGTCAATCAGGCAACCCTCCACGCCCAGGGCGGCATCACCGTCGAAAAGGAAATAAACGACAGCCGAATCATCTGCGGTGGCGAACTGACCATCACTCACGGCTCAATCCTCTCGGGCCACGTCACCGCGCTGGGAGGCGTACAGGCACGCGATGTCGGATCGCCCAGCGGCACGCCCTTGCTCATCGAGCTGGGCATCGACCAGCCCCTGCGACAACTCGCCGCCGCACACATGCCCCAACTGCTTGGGCATCTCAAAGATATGGACCGACTCCACCAGGACCTCGCTCCGCTCATCGGGCGCGGCAAGCACCTGGGCCCGTCAGAAAAAGAACGCGTCACCGAACTGCACTACGAACTCGACGAGGCACGCACCAAAGCTGGCGCCCTGATGACCAAACTACGCAGCGCTTTTCTTCAGGCCCAGAGCCGAGCCAAACTCAGCATGATCGTCAGCGGCACGATCCACCCCGGCGTGACCATCCGCTTCGCCGAAGTTGAGACGATTGTCGAAACGCCCTTGCGTGGCCCGGTGCGAATCATCTGCACATCGCTGTCGGGCAAGGGGGTCATCTGGGCCTGTGACGATGTGGCCAAGGTCCGTCACGACCTGCCAAGCCAACCCCACCCCGACCCCGCCATGACCGCCCTCCGGCGAATTCTAACCCCCCCCGCCACCAAAGCCGCCTGACCGTGGCTGATTCGCCGCAGGTCCACCGCAGCCCGTTGCAGCCGCATCGGAAACTTGCCACCGGACCCATCGCAGTCCATTCGCAGCTCCATCGCGCGTTCGTCGCAAACCCCTCACAGATCACTCGAAGCCCCGCCGCACGCCCATCGGCGATTGCATCGCCGCAGGCGACAATTGCCCACCCCACCCCCCAGCGGCTACACTGATGCCCTACACTCGGGGTGTAGCTCAGCTTGGCTAGAGCGCCTGCTTTGGGTGCAGGAAGTCGTCGGTTCGAATCCGGCCACCCCGATTCTGCGTCGCCCGTCGAAGCTGCGCTTCGGCGGGCTATGCAGAATCGCCCTTCGTAGCCCTGCAAGGCCTTTGGCGAAGCAGGGCAGAGTAGGGCTTACGCCATGAAGTACGTCCACCTCCCTTCGAAGTGAATCACGTCAAGATCAAACCTACGTTGGCTCAACCACTGATTTCCAAAAGCGCCTCACACAGCACAATGCGCGCCAGTCGCCTTACACTGCTCGCTTTGGCCCTTGGAAGCCTGAAGTGGTGATACGCTTCGTAGATGACGCCAACGCTGACGCGTTCGAACGCTACCTCAAATCCGGCTCAGGCCACGCCTTTGCGAAACGACATTTCTGGTGATCTCGTCACGCACCAACGCTTATGATGTTGGCTCCCGAGCCCTCTGCAACGAATCCAAGGCCGTGTTGCTTCACGAACGCCACTGATGAATTGGCATGAACCAACACAATCCAAACCCTGAGACGACATCATGCGTGTACTGGGCCTCAACCTTTGGCCGAATCGTCGCACCGACGAAGAATACATCGCGCAACTTCGCAAAGGTATTCACACACAACGGTGGCTTCGCTTGCTCCACGCGTCGATCGGGCTGGCGATGCTGGTGATCTGCATCCGGGCCATCGCGCTCTTCGTGCGAGTCCTGACCACGCCCAGCATGCCACCTCAGCAGCAGAGCTTGGTCTATCTCACCTTCGTTGCTGCCGTGATTCTCGGATTGACCTTAGGGTTCTGGTTGGCTCAGGCAGCCATGAGTGTCGCCGCCGCTTTCTTCGATCATCGCAAAGACCGCATGCTCGTGGAGTGTTGGGACGCCATGAATGTGCTGTTGGAAGAACGTGAGAACACAACGAACCACAACCGCCCTCGTCCGCACGAACAACTCACCATTGCACCGCCGACACCCGCGAGGCATAATCAACCTGCCAACTGAAAGCCTGCTTCCGTGGGCCGCTGGGGACGTGGAAAGCGGCGAATCCTCGACGACAAGATTAGACGCTCGTCGCCGAACTCCGCGATCAAACCCAGGCCAGCGACAAACTCGACAAGCGGACCTGGGCGAATCTGAAGGACATGGTCTATGGCCAATGAACTCGTGCCAGGCAATCCCGATGCGTTCCTCATCTATCAGACCGACGATGGGGCAACTCGCGTGCAGGTTCGCATCGATGGAGACACCGTCTGGCTCTCGCAGCGAGACATGGCGGAACTTTTTCAGACCACGCCGCAGAATATGACCATCCACATCGGCACGATTTACGAGGAAGGCGAACTCGTCGAAACGGCAACTTGTAAGGATTTCTTTCAAGTTCGATCCGAGGGTGACCGCCAAGTGCAACGCTCTGTGAAGCACTACAACCTCGACGTCATCATCTCCGTCGGCTATCGCGTCAGATCGCTGCGCGGCACGCAGTTCCGTATCTGGGCCACGCAGCGACTTCGTGAGTACATCATCAAAGGTTTCACGCTCGACGACCAACGCCTCAAACAAGCCGGTGGTGGCGAGCACTTTCAGGAACTGCTCGAACGCATCCGCGACATCCGCTCATCCGAGCGAGTCTTCTGGCGGAAGGTACTGGACATCTACGCCCTGAGCGAAGATTACGACCCCAAAGCCGACACTTCCAAACGCTTCTTCCAGACCGTGCAAAACAAGATGCACTGGGCCATCTCCGGACAAACGCCGCCGAGATCGTTCATGCCCGCGCCGACGCGGCCAAGCCGAAGATGGGGCTCACCAACCACCCCGGCGGCAAGCCCCGGCGAGCCGATGTCAGCGTCGCCAAGAACTACCTCAACGCCGACGAACTCAAGGCACTCAACCTGATGGTGTCGGCTTACCTCGACTTCGCCGAACTGCAGGCCATGAACCGCAAGCCGATGCTCATGACCGACTGGATCGCCAAGCTCGACGATTTCATCCGCATGACCGATCGGCAGGTCCTCACCCACGCAGGCAAGATTTCGCACGAAACAGCCAGGCTCAAAGCGGAAACCGAGTTCGACAAGTTTCGCGCCGCACAAGATGCCCTGCCACAGCCGGTCGATCGGCACTTCGAGCAAGTCATCGATGAGGTTAAGCGACTTGAGAAGTCCCCCCCGCCCCCCAAGCCGCGACGGAAGATGAAGGGAGACGCACGATGAGAGCCGAATACCGTAGACACGAAGCGAGTCTCACGCCGCTAGTAGTCGCGTGATGACGCGGTCGGCTCGGGCTTTGACGCGGGGTTCGGGGTCGGTAAGTGACATCTCGGCGACTTGACGAGCCACATCCAGCAGACCCATGGTCTCAACCAGCCAGAGGGCGCTGAGGCGGTGCTCGGGTTGAGTATCCTGAAGCATAGTGGCCAGCGCTGAGAGCGCATCGCGGGTGCGCATGGCGAAGAGTGCTTTGATGGCGTTGGCGCGTGGGCGACCCACATCATCACGCGCGATGGACATCAACTGCTGAACGTGGCGAACACTCTTGACGTGCTCGAGTGCCTCGATGGCGTTGGCGCGGACGCGGGCGTCCTCATGATGCAGCGCAGTCTCCAATGCGGCCAGCGTGGCGGGCGAAGCGATGGCACCCAGTGCGCGAACAGCAGTCGCGGCGACAACTTCATCCGGCCCGGCGGCAAGCGCCAGCAGAGCCTGCTCGAAGAACGGGCCTTGGTTAAGCGTGTGAATCATCGCGATAGCGCGGAGACGCACCGCACGCTGCGGCAGTGCCAGCTTGTCGGCCAAGTGATGCACGAACTCCGCGTTGAGCTTGAGCATGGCGCGGCCGGCGATGAGCTGACGGTCCTCAGGCATCTGCGGCCAGGCGTCCCACAACTTCGTGAACGCCAGCGGCGCGAGACGCTGACCAGCGAGGTGCCGGACCGTGGCGTGAGGTGAGTTGACCAGTCGCGCCAAAGTGCGAGGCAGACCATCCCAAGCCACGCGGAGAAGGTGACGCAGCGCGACGCAGGCGATGGCGGATTCGGGGTCGTCGAGGAAGGTGGCGATGATGGTGCGTGGCGAGACCGGGCCGGGCATGACGTCCAGCGCGATGAGCTGTCGCAGCGCCGAAAATCGCGTTTGCGGATGGGGGTGATACGTGGTGGATGAGGGTGGGATGGTGACGGATAGGGGGGGGTTAGGGGGGGGTAGGCTGGGGGTTGGGCCGGCCGATTTCGGACTTTTTGACACCTGCGCGGAGGGTTGGGCGGCGGGGTTGGCGGCTCGCGCCTGGCCGAGTTGACCCAGGAGCCTGGCCTTGTCACCCGAGGGCAGGGGCAGGGCGGCGATCCACGCGGGGAGGAAGCGTTGCGTCTGGGCGGGCATCCGAGCGATTGCGGGGGCATCGGGCAGTAGCTGATGGGGCTGAGGGCATGACGCCAGGGCGGTCTTGACCGCGGGGTGGGTCAGTATGTGGCCGTGCGCGTAAACATCTGCAAAGGCGGGAGTTGCCTGATGGCTTTGCAGGCCCGCCAGCGCGGCTTGACGAAGCGTTGGGACCAGCATGGCACAGGGCAGGGCGCGACGGGTGGCAGCGTGACCGGCTCCGGAGAGCAGGAAGCGGGTGGCGGTGACGACCGGACTGCGGGGGTCAGAAAAGTCCGCCCGCGCGGTGAGCGGATGCGGCGCTAAGTGCATTAATGAAAGTAAGATAGCTCTCTGCCGATGTCGAGGAAAGCTCGCCAAGGCATCGCCCAACGCGGCTTGGATCTGTCCCGCTTGGAGGGGCAGGGGTGCCAGCGCTTGAGAGTTCGCTGCGGCGAGGTTTGACCGGGGGGCTTGCTTTGCGGCCATCCGGGGGGCGGGGGTTTCGTCTGGATTCTCGAATTCGTTAAAGACCTGTAAAGTAAGGGTTAAAAGCGTGGCGGCGGCGGGGGTGTGAAGCTCGACGTGGCCATTTCGCAGAACCTCCGCGGGCAGGTACGCCAAGTCGGGTGACCCGTGGAGGCGAATGATCGCCAGGACGTTGGCCCGGCTATGGGCATCGGTACGCGCCAAAGCGGCCCGAAGTGGGCCGATGCATGCGGTAAGATGCTTTGCCACATTAGGTTGCAGATCGTGCGGCAGCAGGTGGTAGTACTGAATCAGTGCCGCATTACCCTCTAAGGTATTTCGCAACAGAAGTTGATCAACCAAAAGGCTTTGCGCCTCGCCTTGCGCTGTGGGCAACGCCGCGGCTAACGCATGCGCCACCGATGGGTCGGCCAAGGCGGTCACACGTCGATAGAGGGCGTTAAGCTGGGTCATGCGAGCCTGGAGTTGTTCCGCGAAAACGCTAAGGCGGCCTCATTCTGCCGACTTTAAGGTCTGATAACGTTCAAACGCGTAAAATTGCCGACTGTTTTACCTCGGCGGATCGTGCGCAATGTACGGATAGTGAGTGGTTTATCGGCATAAACGGCCAAATCAGACGAAAAAGTGAAGAATTATCAGTAAATTGCCCAGAATCACAAAAACCCTCTTCCAATCAGAACCGAGCTTCGATATAATCCGTTATTAACACACAGTCGAGCGAGGCTTCGAACCCCCGAGGCGTCCCGCTCGACCGCCCGCCGGTGGGTGAAGCCGCCCGGCGGACGACTCCGAGTCCTCCTAGAAAGCCCCAAACAAGGGCCAGAAGGTTTCTTACCATGAGTGTAAGTCATAAGTCATCTAATACACAGATGTTCCGATTAATCGTATACGGGCGTGCCTTGCACCCGGAGCTCTTCGAGCTTCAGAGCCGCAAGCTGGCCCGGCACGGGGATTATGAGGTCGAAAGCTGGCTGTTGGCGGCTGGGCATGTCGTGCGCTTCAGCTATGCCGGCCAGTGCCTGACCGAGGCGATGATGGAAAACGGTGACCACCTGCCCGAGCATGGGTTGGTGCATGCGTTGCCTTGCCTGGGCGAGAAGGATTACGAGATGCCCCACCCCGCCGACGCCAAGGTGGGGTATGTGACGACGATCCAGACCGAGAGCCTGACGGACAATCTTTACGGTGCCACGCTTCGAGAGATGCGTGATTTCGCCGCCGAGACCAACGCCATGAACTTCGCCTGGAAGGATGCCGAGGGCGTGGAGTGTCTTTCGGTGCTTGACTGCCAGAAGTACAAGAAGGAATACCACATCCAGAGCTACCACCTGCTGGGCTCAACGGGCGTAGTGCTGCGTACGCAGTCGATTTTTGAGCTGCTGGACAAAGCGTGAAGCCGTGACTCTTTCATTGATTGTGATGACAAGAGCCCCCGTAACTGCGGGGGCTTTTTTTCGTTGGGTTGTGGCATGCCAAGGTAAGCGAGGATCCGACCGCGTCGCGGCAGGACGCAAGCCTCGAATTTCGAGTCTGCAATCTCTGCAATCTCAAATCTGCAATCTCAGATTTTCAGATCTCAGATTTCAGATCTCAGGTCCCAAGCCTCGACCTTCCCGCCACGCCGTGCCGTGATATACTCGTAGCTCAAATACTTCCGGAACCTCTCCCATCATGCCTCACGCCGGGACCTCTGGAAGATTCTGAACGAATAGTACGTGCAGTGCGCCAGTCAATACTGTTCGACTGGACGACCGTAGAGAGTAATGGATAACGGCTATTCAAAAGGGCGCGGATGAAGGACGAGAGTTGGTATTCTTTCCCAAATGCATCGGCCTCAACACTGCCACCTCTTACATGGCCTTCCGGCCAAAAAAACTTCAGGGCTTGACAGACGCCGAAGTCCAAGCGAGGATGCAGTTGAATCCGCCGGAAGGCTATTCGCCCGAGCCGGTCAGACTATTCACTAGTGAGGTCTACATGTCACGCTTTCCGCTATTCATCGCGATCGGAATCGTATGCTTTATCGCAGCATGGGTATTCGCCATGTTCAACATCGTCGTCGTCGGTCCGGGCTATTACTCACCCTTCGCGTCGGGCCCGGGCGGCGGTAGCGCGACGGGTTCTGGCACGCTCGCTGATTCACGACCCGGCGGAAGCGGTGGATACTACAGCGTAGATGAGATACGTGGTTGGGCACCGGATGTGACCAACGCCGGAGCAAGTGCTGGATTTGCTATCGCGGGAGGTTTATGCATGATTGCTGCCGCGATGACGGACCGTCGCACGCCTCCCGGTGGAGCAAAAACCACCGCCTGAAGTTGACCCGTGACGCCGGCAATGGACAATGGAGTTGTCGGTTGGGAGTCGGTATCCGCAGGCGGCTGGCATCTGAGCCTTTTAGGTGGGGGCTATGAACGCGAACCTTGGTGATCCACCGTTCCTACTCAGTTGCTCGCTTTCGACTGACGGCGGGATCGTTCTTCAGTTCATTCATCCGTCGCTGACGAACCCGCTTATATGGGTGCCCTTCGTTATCACGTCTTCCGATGCCGACAAGCTGCTTGGCGTCCTCAAGCAAGTCCGCGCCGGTGACCGGTCATACTTTTGCGAGAGTTTTCCCGTTGGTCGATCACTTGAAACAAGCCTCGAATTCGACAGACGACATTTCACCTTTGGACTGGAATTCTCCGACCCGGAGAATGCCTGCATCATTATCCGTTTTGAGTCAACCGTTTCAGACGACGATCTCGACACGATAGGCTCTCTGATCGAAGCGGCCTTGACCACCACCCAGTAGAATGAATGCTTGGTTTCCCTTCCCTCCGGGAGTCTGCGATGAATTGTCCGGTCTGCGCTCAACCCGTTCGGCAATACAAGGATCCCGTCCAGAGTGGACGGCTTATTCGCTACTGCGGCCATTGCGGCTGGGGGGCGGAGAAGGCGGACGAGGCGAGGAATGACCTGCGCGACAGATTGGAGGATCACAGCGAATCGTCGCGGCCACAACTGCTCTGGGCACGCCGGCTGCTGGCGTGGGGGTTCTCGCTGGCGTTGCTGGCGGGGCCGTACCTCTGGCTGGTCCTGTCCGTGGGCCCGATGGAGCCTTGGGTGCATCCGACCTATTGGCTGACGATGGTGGCCTATGTCGGACTGGCCTTCGTGCTTTGCCCTCGCCCGGACATGGAAGAACTGGGCTGGTTCGGCGGACTGATCGACAACCCCTTTTCCCATGAGGACGATCTCAACCGCTTCCTCCTGGCACTGCTCATCTTCCTCCTCCCGGGCAAGGTCGTCTGCTACGGCATCGCAGAGGTCGTCAACACGCTGCGCGGCCGGTGATTTGCCGAAGTCCAGCTTTCATCCATTACCGTCTGGCTTGATATACTCCTTCGCAGGTTTTCTCTTGCGCTTCCTGCGAGGAAACGCACGAGTTGAAGCGCATCCCCTCCGCTGAATCGAACAGGATGCTGTCGACTTGCTGATGCCGCCCCAGTGTTTGACAATTGCTACATTAGAACTCCTCCATGGGAAATTCGGCGATCCAACAACAGGCTTTCATGTCGGCGACCGCGACGACCGAGGAACCCAGTTCACGGGAGGCCTGTGGTCAAGTTCCCCTGTCACTGGACATTGTGATACCGCTCTATAACGAGGAAGCGGTCATTCCCATGCTCATCCAGCGTTTGGAGGAGACTTTTTCTTTGACATCGTGTGCGGAGCATCATTGGAAGTCGCTGCGTGTGATATTTGTCGATGATGGGAGCACGGATGCCACGGCGTCGATCATCCAGCAACATATCAAGCGGGGTTTTCCCGGGCTGTTGCTGCGTTTGTCGCGGAACTTCGGCCATCAGCCGGCTCTGTCGGCGGGGTTGGATGCTACGGACGCGGACATGGTGGCGATTCTGGATGCGGACTTGCAGGACCCTCCTGAGTTGATACATGAAATGGCGGCCAAACTCCGGGAGGGCTATGACGTGGCGTTTGCCCTGAGGCGGCAGCGCAAAGACAGCCTGCTCAAGCGAGTGGGTTGCTGGGCCTTTTACAGGCTGGTGGCGATGATGTCGGAGATTACCGTGCCGATGGACAGCGGCGATTTTTGCCTGATGCGGCGTCGGGTGGTGTTGGCGACCCGCGCCTTGCCCGAGCAACTTCGATTTCAGCGTGTGCTGCGCGCCTGGGTGGGGTTCCGCCAAGTCGGCGTAGAATATAATCGCCCGACCCGCGCCGCGGGCATGACCAAATATTCTTGGAAACGTCTCTACCGCCTGGCGACCGATGGCATCGCCAGCGCTAGTATTCGCCCCTTGAGGCTGGCGCAAGTGCTGGCTTCGTTCTGCTTCCTGTTATCCATCCTGGTCATCGTGGGGGCTTTCGTTTTTCGCGACTACTTCACCAGACTTGAGCCCAATGATTTGCTGCTGGTGGTGTTGGCGGTCACGGTGGCGGGCTTTGGCCTGCTGATGCTTTGCATTTATATTTTGGGGGCATATGTGGGCCGCATGTATCTAGAGGTCAAAGCTCGGCCAAGTTATTTCATTATGGAACGCATCGAATCCGTTGCGCCGAATCAAGGAGACACCCATTGACTCGATCTTTCGGTCCGACGACGACCGCCGCCGAGGAAGCCCGCGTGGAAGTGCTCTCGCCCGACAAACGCGTGACCTTCCCCGACGAATGGTACGATCTCAATTATCAGGAGCATTTCTGGTTTCGATGGCGGCAGCAGATACTGATGAAGTTGATCTCCCAGTTAAACTTGGACATTCATGCCAAAGCTCGGGTATTGGACATCGGCTGCGGCACGGGGATTGTGCGCGATATGGTAGAAGCTAAAACGTCCTGGGTCATTGACGGAGCGGACCTATCAGCCCGTGGCAAAAGTCACCTTTTCCTGTGGATAACCCCTGATTTCTTGCACGCGGCCGACTAAGGCGCTATAGAGGATGCTCGGCGGGACAAGCACAGCAAGTCAGGGAGCAGCGCACATGGCCATGGGCAAACGGCAA
>JBGSTK010000040.1:0-10648 GCA_041736565.1 Phycisphaeraceae bacterium
CCACTGGAGCGTGGAGAACAGCCTGCACTGGTGCCTGGACGTCAGCTTCCGGGAGGACCAGCGCCGTCTGCGCGTCGGCGACGGTGCCCAGAACTTCAGCCGCCTGTGTCGTTTGGCCCTCAACCTGCTCAAAGCCGAGAAAACCCTCAAAGCCGGCTTGGCCACCAAACGCCTCAACTGCGGATGGGACAACGACTACCTGCTCAAAGTTCTGATGAACCTCGGATAACCACTACATGCGTTCGCCCTGTGCTGGCGGGCAGGGCGCTGGGAGCAGGCGGGCGGCGGTCGTATAATCGGGTCAAGGAGACGCCATGATCCGGAAATCCGCAATTTTGGCCGGGATCATCGTCGGCGGTGCCATCGGCGTCATCGGTGTCGTGGCGCCGCCGGTCGTGGCGGGTCCGTTGCACGAGGCTGCGGCCAACGGTAACACCGAACGGGCGGCGGCCCTGATTAAAGCAGGTGAAGACGTTAACGGTGTCGATGCCGCCAAGCGCACGCCGGTGCAGATGGCGGCCGCGGCAGGCCATCGCGAAACGTTGGAACTGCTCGTGGTGCAGGGCGCCAAGCTCGACGTCACGTTGGGCCAACTGCAGGATACGTTGCTCCACGCTGCCGTCGAGACCGGCAAGGGCGATATCGTCACGTACCTGCTGGAAAAGGGCGCTGACCCCAACGTCCGCGCTGCCGATGGCGCGACACCGCTCTACGTTGCTGTGCAGGTCAACAACAAGGACATGGCGGCCCTGTTGGTGGCCAATGCCCGTATCAACGTCAACACGCCGACGCTCGACGGTTGGACGCCGTTACATTTGGCAGCCTTTGAAAGCCGCACGGAGTTATCGCAACTGCTCATTGATGCCCGTGCCGATCTGACCGCCCGCAACCTGCTGGGTGACACGCCGCTGCACCTGGCTGCGGGTGTTGGCGCTACGGACGTCGTCAAGCTACTGCTGGCCAAGCCGGGGGATGTCAACAGTCCCAACCGCCTGGGTTGGCCGCCGCTGCACCTTGCGATCTTCAATCGGCAGCCCGAGATTGTGGCGTTGCTCCTGGCGCGCGGTGCACGTCTCGACACTCGCGGGCCGCGTGGTATCCAACCGATGCAACTGGCGCTGATGCGCGGCGACCTGACGGTGGCGACGGCTTTGATCGAGAAAGGTGCCGATGTCAATGCCCGTGGTGACGATGGTGCCACCCCGCTGCACTCCGCAGCCGCCAAGGGCGATGCCAAGTTGGTCGAGATGCTTCTGAGCAAACAGGCCAACGCGTTGGCGATGGACAAGCAGGGGCGGGTGCCGTTGCATCTGGCAGCGTCGGCGGAGAGTAAGGAGGCGATGACGGCCCTGCTGGCCAAGCAGTTCAATATCGAGGTTAAGGACAAGGCTGGGCGAACGCCGCTGCACGAGGCCGCCGAGGCAGGCTCAAACGAAAATCTCAAACTGCTGTTGGAACGTAAGTCCAACGTCAACACCCGTGATACACAGGGCATGACGCCGCTGATGCTCGCTACACAACGCGGCCACGAGGCGACCGTCGAGGCGCTGCTGGAAGCCAAGGCGGATGTCCGTTATCCCGATGTGCGGGGCAAGACCGCGCTGCACCTTGCGGCCGGTCAGGGCAACGTGAAGGTCATCACAGCGTTGACGACTGCGGGCAGTGACGCAAACGCGCGGGATCGCGAAGCACGCACACCACTTCACGATGCGGTGGAAGCGGGCCAGATTGAAGCTGTGAAGTTTTTGTTGACGCGGGGTGCATCCGCAGCGTCCAAAGATCGCAAGGGTCTGACGCCGTTGGAACTGGCGATCATCGCCAAGCGTGATGACATTGCTGCGTTGTTGCGCTGAGGGCGCGTGCCGTAAGCGCGCGGGATCGCGTGATCAATCACCGCTCATGATTTGCCGAAGTGAAAAGATTTGTTTGCCGAGTTTGCCGCCGTAGTTGCCGGCACTGATGGCGACCTCGCCCGGAGCTTCGGGCTCATTGGCGCGATCACCACCACCATCGGCACACGCTGCGACAATGCCAGCACGCATCGCATCGGCGACCGCCTTGTACGACAGGCCATCGATGACGATTTCATACACGCAATCGACACCTGTGGGCAGTTGTGACATCACCTGTTGTCGTAAGGTGGGGCAGAAGACTTCGTTGGTGGACGCGACGAGGTTGCGATAGCGCGAGCCGACCTTCGATCCACTTCGCACCACGCCGCCGGGAAAGGGTGTGATGACATCGGGCAGCGGAGCGATGGCAGCCACGGCTCGCTGGGCCGCCAGCAACGTCGGCCGCTGCCCCCGCCCGCAGATGAGGAAGTTGCCGCCCGCCACGCCACGAATCACGCCGATGGAGTCGCTGACGCCGAACTCCCCATCCATCACGGGGATGAGCCAGAACTTTTCCTCGCGGCCATGATGCCGTCGCGTTTCGTGTCGTTCGAAGCCATCACCGAAGTAACGCAGCTTGCCTCCCAGCGGTATGCGCTGACGCTGGCCATCATTGTGCGCATCAAGCGTATCGGGCGCGCCTTCAGGTGGCCTCACCTCCGGCAGACCATCAAACGCAGCCGTGGTCGGGCAGGTCAGTACACACTGGCCCACGCGGTTGACCAGCGCCTTGCACAGCGGCTCAGGCTTGAACGTAAAGAAGAGCACCGCCACACCGGGCCGACCGTCGGGCGTTTCCGCAGGACTCAGCCGCCGCTCGATGCCCACTTCCGCATCGCAGCCGATGAGACTGGCCCCGTAGCCGATGACTTCGGCGGCGGCATGGCCAACCCAGGTTTCATCGACAGCCGTGATGATGACCCGCGCCGCCCAGGCGGCAAACCCCTCGGCATGGGTGTCCACGATCTCCACGGAGCCGATTCGCATGACCGCGATTGTATCGCCCCCGCATCAGCGGCCGACTCATGGAGATTCGCAGCCCGTCCGTCCTACGATGAGCCTGCGAATCATTGCAAAAGAAATATCAACGCACTGACAAGGAGTAACGCATCATGGCTGACAAAACCGCGTACACCGGCAACGAAGTGGAACATCAACTTCAGGCCCGGCTGCCGCAATGGGAACAACGCGAAGGCTGGATCAGGCGGAAATACAAGACCGCGGGTTGGTCTCACACCATGCTTGTGGTCAATGCGGTGGCGTATCTGGCGGAAGTGGCGGGGCATCACCCGGACTTGGCGGTGGCGTATGCTGAAGTGGTCGTCAAGCTCCAGACCCACGATGCCAAGGGCATCACCGAAAAGGATTTCGCGCTGGCGCAGAAGATTGAGAATCACCTGGTCGGCGAGGCGGCTGATGGCGGGCTGGTGCGATAGCTGATCTAAAGCTCATCGTCGGGATGTTCAGCGCGGGCCTCATCGCTGCGGCTCTCCTGCGCTGCAGCGAACGTGGCCAGTTCCAGCGCCACCTGCTTCCAGGGCAGACGCATCAACGTGAAGTGTCCCGCCATCGGAACTTCCACGACCCGACACGAGCCGCGCGTTTTGGCGTCCGCCAGGCGATGGGTGTGTTGTGCCGCACTGAGGTTCATATCACGTTTGCCGACGATGAGCAGCAGAGGCACATCGATTTGTTCAACAGCCTGGAGTGTCGAAGCCTGCGCCACAGCAAAACCGGTGCGATGGGTTGCGACGTCGAAGCCGCGCGTCACCCACGCCTCCCGCGCCCAGGGGGCGTAGAGCCGCCGATAGGACGCCACCGCTCCAGCCATATCGCCAAACGGTGCCAGCGCCGCCACACGAGCGACGCGTTTGTCGATCGCGGCATGTTGCAGCACGGTTCCGCCACCTAGCGAGAAGCCCAGTGTCATGACCTCGTCGCCGATGTAGCCCTGTTGCTGGGCGGCATCGATGACACTGGCAAGGTCGTGTCGTTCGCGCACGCCGAAGGTGGTGCATGTTCCGCCCGAGCGGCCGTGGGCGCGAAGGTCGAAAAGTACGACGCCGTGGCCTGCCTTGGTAAACGTCGCAGCCCGGCCCAAGTGGGCTTCCTTGGTCTCGAGGTAACCGTGGACCATCACGATCGGCAACCGCGGCGTCAGTTCGCCGTTGCCATCGTTGGTTTCGTTGCCGTTGTTGCATGCCTCCGCGGCGGGCGGCAGGTAGAGCGCATCGAGCTTGATGCCGTCCTCGGTGACGACGGTAAACCGCTCGCCGTGCAGGCGCCCGATGCGAATCTGTTGAAGCGGGTTGTAGCCACGGAAGCGAACCAGCCGCGGCAGCGTCAGGGCCGTGTGGGCGGCAGCGGCACCCAGATGGTCGCTCAAAGTCATGCAGGCGGGCGGAAGGTCGGGCATGTTGTTTACTACGCCAGGATTGTGTGTTGAGTTTGTCGCCAACGGAGCATTGCAGCAGCCGGTGATCACCATCGCCCAACTCGGCAGCATCAGCATTAACAGGTGGATCACGATTCGGCTTCGCTTCATGTTACACCTTGACCTCCATCCAGCGTCCCTGAACGAAGCGCCAGGCGAAGATGAACCCACGGAAGACCAGTTCCACGCACAGGCCCATCCACACGCCGTAGAGCCCATAGCCCAGGGGCAGGGCAAAGAGGTAGACCAACGGCAGACGCACAGCATAGGTGGACAGTGCCGTAAGCCAGAGTGTAGCGCGGGTGTCACCGGCACCACGCATGCCTTCGCCAAGAATGATGGCGGTGGCGAAGAAGACCTGCACGAAACCACAGAGCCTCACCAGCGGCGGCGCCAACTCAAGCAGTCGCGGCTCATCGGTCAGCAACCAGCACAGCGGCCCGGGCAGGATGATGAAGATCAACCCCAGACCCGCCATCATCGATGCACCGAGTTTCCAGCAGAGAACCACCGCCTGTCGCGCACGCTCCACATCGCCTAAGCCCAGGTACTGTCCCGTCAGCGCAGCGCCGGCGATACCGAAGGCGAAACCGAGCATGAAGCTCATGCTCTCGACGCGAATGGCGATGATGTGAGCACCCCAGGCCGCATCGTTGCCCAGCAAGCCCACGATTTGCAGGATGAAGAAGTTGACGAGCCACATCGCCAGCAGTCGCTCCATGAGGCTGGGCGTGGCGATCTTGATGAGCCGACCCAGGGTCTGGCGGTGGGGTCGCAGGCGAATCCAACGCAGGCGGATGCCGCCCCAACCTCCGGCGAGTACCACGATGATCAGACCCGCCCCAATGACCCAGGCGATGAGCGTGCCCACGGCTATGCCCGTCACGCCGTGACCGCCCCACGGTGCCGGGCCCGCGACCAGTAACAAACTCGTGCTGGTGTTGACGGCGTTGACGACGACGAGCACCCAGAACGGCGTCCGCGTGTCCCCCGCACCTCGCAAGGCTGCAGCACCGACAAAGAGCAGCGAAGAGAACGGCGCTGCGATCCCCATGATCCGCAGGTAGATGATGCACAGCGCTGCACTTTCCCCCGTCAGTCCGACCTGCGCTGCGATGAATGGGGCTAAGGCGAAGATGATCGCACCGATGCCGATCCCCGCCAGCAGCGCCAGAACTAGCGCGTTGCCCAGTGCCGCGTTGGCCAGCCGACGGTGGCTGCCCCCGATGGCGCGGGCGATGATGGCTGTGGCACCGATGCCCACCGACCCCTGGACCAACCCCACCAGCCAGCCGATGTACGATGCCACGCCGATGGCGTTGGTCGCCTCGACACTCAAGCGACCCGCCAGCGCGGTATCCACAAAACCCACCGCGAAGTTGAGCACCTGCTCCAGCAGGGGCCACATCGCCAGCACGAACACCTGCCGCCGCAACGACAGCCCCGCGAGTTTGCCCGGCAGTTGACGCTCCAACGCTCCATGACGCTCTGCCCCAGCCGTGACCGGCCCCGGCACCATCACCTCCACCGCCACCGGCGTGGTGTCTTGCTGCGGTTGCTCGTCGCTTACGACGTGGCGTTGGAGGTTGTCTTCCCGGCGGTTCATGTATGGACACTTTAACGAGGCGCGACTCGATCCCGCTGGCGAGTCCTGGTTAACTTTCGTCAAGTGCCGACTGGTATTGCCGCATCAGACTGGCGCGGGTGATGACGCCCGTGACGTGGTTGCCCTCATCGACCACCGCCAGACTAGATACGTCAAAACGGGCAAACTTATTGAGCACGCTTTCGAGCGTTTCATCGACGGTGACCGTCGCCAGATCCTCACGCATCAACTCCGCGACGATCATCAGAGGCAACGCCTCCTGCTCCAGCAGCGCGAAGCGTAGATCCTCCCCCACGACCATGCCCTGAAAAATATCTTCCTCGCTGACCACCACATAATCCGCCACTGAGGAAGTCTGCGCCAACTCCAACAGGCGTGAGGCGGGCTCCTCGGCGTGAATGGTGACCGCTGGCGACAGGGGAACGCTCGACACTTCGATGCGGCGGAGGATGGTGAGGTCTGATAGCGACCCCAGCCGTATACCCCGCTCGCGCAGCGCCAGGGTGTAGATGCTGTCGCGGTTAAGAACCTGCGCTGTGGTCGTGGCCAGCACCGCTACGAGCATCACGGGGAGGATGATCTTGTAGTCGTTGGTGATTTCAAACACCAGTAGAAACGCGGTCAGTGGGCAGTGGACGGCTCCGGCCAACACCCCGGCCATACCCACCAAGGCGTAGTGCGCTGGCGTGATGCTCTCGAACCCCGGCACCATTCGCGCCATGATGCCAAACGCGCCGCCGAAGGTCGCACCCATGAACAGACTCGGGGCAAACGTCCCACCCGAGCCGCCCGAGCCCAGCGTCAGACTGGTGCCGATGATTTTGGCGGCTGTGGCCACGAGCAGGAAGAGAAGGCTCACCCGCATGGCGTCCTGAACGCCCTGACCATTGACCGCGGGTAGGTAGATCGCCGGGTCAAAGAGCCACTGGATGACCGGGTACCCGTTGGCGAAAAACACGGGCGATTCGTAGTGCGCCACCCCGATGCCGAAGCTCAGGGCAAAGAGCACGCCCATGGCACCCAGGATTGCCCCGCCCAGTGCCGGCTTCAACGCCGGGTGAGCCCGGGCACGATGCCAAACGCCTTCAGTCCAGTAGAGGCTCCTAGTGAAGATGTAGCCGATCAACCCGCAGAGCAGTCCCAGCAGCGTGTAGGGCAGAATCTCCCGGAACATAAAGGGATAATCCTGCAACGCGCGAGGCACCGGGAACACGGCGTGCCCACGGCTTTGCGCCGCGGCCTGTGACGTCGGCGACTCGATGCTGTGGGTCGATCCCGTCGGCGTGGCGGTCTGGCTGGCAAGGGCCGAGGGCATGCTGAAGACGGCCAGATCCATGTTGTGCAATGCCTGGGCCGTGGCCACGCCCAACACACTGGCGACGACAATCGGCACGAAAGTCTTGAGCGAAAAATCCCGCAGCATGACCTCCAATACGAAGATCACCCCCGCGATGGGAGCGTTAAACAGGCCCGCAAGCCCCGCCGCGGCACCAGCACCCACCAGCGTGTTCATGTGCTCACGCTCGACCTTGAGGAACTGACCTACGCCGGAACCCAGCACAGCGCCGATCTGCACGATGGGGCCTTCTTGACCGGCACTGCCGCCTGACCCGATGGTCAGTGCCGAGGTGATCGCTTTGTAAACCCCGGTGCGTTTTGCCAACACGCCTTTTCGCCGCGCTAAAGCTTCGATGACATCCGGGATGCCGTGGCCGGGTTGGGCGTGGGCGATGTAATGGTTGAAAAGCCCCACCGCCAGACCGCCCGCAGCGGGCAGGAGAATCAGCAACAGCAGCTTCAGTTCCTGCATCGTGTTGAGACGACCGAAGAAGAAATGCTCGCTGAGCCGCACGAGACTGTGAAATGCCACCGCCACCACGCCCGCCAGTGCGCCGATCACCGCCGCCAGGGGAATGAGAAACCAGTCGCGCGGAAATCCGATGCCCACGAGAAGCTGGTTGATGCGGTCCTGAGGACGCCACTGAAATCGCATGGTCGTTGCAGTGTATCGGACATCCCCCCGCCGAGTCATGCCCAACGGTCAATTTCGCGGCATCGGGGTGTGCTCGCTGTGATCGAAATTGGCGTCGATCGTGAGCCGCAACCCGTCGGGCTCAAACGCGAGCTTGGCCCGGCCCGCCAGTTCGAAGCGTGAAAGCCCTTCGATGAGTTCCAGCCCCACCCCGAATTTTTTAGGCGCGCTGATCTTCGGCCCGCCTGATTCACGCCAGATCATTTGTACCGCCAGCGCCTCGGCTTTTTCGTCGGTGACGCACCAGAGAATGTGAACCCGACCCTCCGGAGCGCCCAAAGAACCGTGTTTGCGGGCATTGGTGAAAAGCTCGTGGAGGATCATGCCCATGGCTGCGGCCTGTCGCTGGGCGATGATCAAGGGCGGGCCCTCGACCTCGATACGGTCCCCACTAGGCAGCGATGGAACCGCCGGGTCCGCCATCGCCAGCACCAGGTCACGCATGGAAATGCCCTGCCAGCCGTCGCTATTGGTGATCTCGTGCATGCGGCTCATGGCCAAAATCTTGCCCCCCAGCACTGTGGCGAAATCTTGCACGCTGCCCGCGGATCGACTGTGCAACTCCACCAGTGAGTAGAGATTCGCTAGATTGTTCTTGACGCGGTGGTCCAACTCCCGTAGCAACCGCTTACGCGATTCCGCCAGCCGCTGCGCATCGATCTCACGCAAGCGCAACGCCTCAGCCCGGCGTTGGATCATGCCCACGTAATGTCGCACCAGCAGGAATAGCAGCCCCGCCGTCACCGCCACAAACGCCAATCCCTTGGCGATCGACACCGGCTTGAGCGACTCACCGTCGCGGCCCAGATGGACCATCAGTAAGTCGCTGCTGATGATCCACAAGGCACTCAGTGCCCCATAAATTAACGCGACACGAAGCGCCGAAGTGGCGCTGTAATGTTTGGTGGAAGACAGGTCAGATGAATCGGCGGCGTTCGATGTGCTGTTAGCCACGTGGACCTCCCCGACAAAATGCCAACCTCGATCATATGGCGGAGGCATTGTAACGCACGCGGGCACCAAGGGCCAAAAACCGCGCTGAAGATTCCGCTAGGGCATCAGGTGTGTGATGTGCTGAAACGCGAGGCCGCATACGCCGCGTAGCCCTGGCGACCCTCCTCGGCGTTGATGCATCCGCCATTGCGTCGCTGGGCCCGGCGCGGTACATGTGAATATGTCCCGGCACCACCCGACAAAGGACACCTCTCATGAGCAGCACGCGACGTGAGTTTCTCTCGACGGCTGCGGTGCTGGGCGCCTTGGTCACCCCGGTCGGCTACTTGGTTTCCAGCGTCTTGGCGGCAGCGGATGGCCCAGCCGCCGCCGGGGGCAGCGGTGTCGGCAAGCGGCCCAACATTCTCTGGTTGGTCAGTGAGGACAACTGCCCCGTGCTGGGCTGCTATGGCGACAAGTTCGCGCGCACACCCAACCTCGATCAACTAGCCGCTCAGGGCTTGCGCTACAACTATTGTTGCAGCAACGCGCCCGTCTGCGCACCCGCACGCTCGACCATCATCACGGGCATGTACGCTAGCTCGCTGGGCACGCAGAACCAACGCAGCCGCTATCGCATCCCCGACCAAGTCAAGCTGCTGCCGCAATACCTCCGACAGGCTGGTTACTTTTGCGTCAACCCGTCCAAGACCGACTACAACATCGCCGACTGGCCCAAAGACATGTGGGACAGCTGCGAAGATTGGTCCGGCCGAAAGGACGGCCAACCGTTCTTCGTCGTGCGTAACTTGGGCATCTGCCATGAGAGCTGTCTGCATAAGAGCACGGTAAAGCCCGAGTACCTGGCCGAACCGTTCACGTTGCCGCCATACCATCCCGACACGCCTGAAATCCGCAGCAACTGGGTCGAGTACTACCACATCATCACCAAGATGGACGAGCAGGTCGGCCAGTGGCTGGCCAAGCTGGAAGCCGCTGGCCTCGCCGACGACACCATCGTCTTCTACTACGGCGACAACGGCGGCATCCTGCCACGCAGTAAACGCTTTCTATACGACACCGGCCAGCGCGTGCCACTGATCGTGCGCTACGGCAAAAACTTCGCGCACCTGGCGCCGGCCCAGCCGGGCACTGCGGTCGATCGGCTGGTGAGCTTCGTGGACCTGGCGCCGACGGTGCTGAGTCTGGCGGGGACGGACATCCCCACGCACATGCAGGGCCGCGCCTTCGCCGGCCCCCGCGCTGCCGCGCCGGGCAAGTTCGTCTATGGCTTCGCCAACCGCATGGACGAGCGTTACGACATGATGCGCTCGGTGTGCGACGGGCGCTTCAAGTACATCCGCAATTACCTGCCGCACCTGATCTATGGCAAGCATCTGGCGTACCTGTGGCGGATGCCCGCCACCCGTTCGTGGGAACAGGCTTTCAAGGACGGCAAGTGCGATGCGACGCAGAGCGCCTTCTGGCACGCCAAGCCGACTGAGGAACTTTACAACACGCAGGCGGACCCGTGGGAAGTGCAGAACCTGGCCGACGATCCGCAATACGCCCCGCAACTCGTGCGGCTGCGTCAAGCCAACCGCGACCATCTGCTGGCGGTACGCGACACCGCCTTCCTGCCCGAGCCCCTGATGCTCCAACGCGCCGGCAAGGACCCGATCCGCAGCATGGCGCAGGACGAACAGCATTACCCGATGGCGCGCGTACTGGCCGCGGCGGAACTGGCCGCC
>JBGSTK010000041.1:0-7843 GCA_041736565.1 Phycisphaeraceae bacterium
TTCTCGGCTTTGAGCAGGTTGAGGGCCAAACGACACAGGCGGCTGAAGTTCTGGGCACCGTCGCCGACGCGCAGACGGCGCTGGTCCTCCCGGAAGCTGACGTCCAGGCACCAGTGCAGGCTGTTCTCCACGCTCCAGTGGCCACGCACCATCTCCAGCAATCGCTTGGCGCCCATCTTCAGCGGGTCATGACTCGTCAGGTAATAACGGCGTTCCACAGTGGTCCTGCCCAGCGGGCCCAATGTCTGACGCTGACACTCCACACACACGATGCCCCGGAGTTGGGGCCAGCTGTGGCCCTGACGGCGCAGCCAGCCCACATCGGCGCTGGCCCAAACCTGCCGCGTCTCGAGTCGGCCATGATCAGCCTCCACCTGCGGCTGGGCCAGGCTCACCAGTTGCTCATCGGCCAGGGTGATCGCCTCGTCAAAGAAAAAACGGATGTCCTCGTGGAGCGTCTTGTGGTTGTCCTTGACCGCCAGCAGATAATCGCCGCCTTGATCAACGATCTGCCCGGCGATGTTTTTCTGACAGCCCATGGCATCGATGCTCACGGTCGCCCCCTGGAGGTCCAAGAGTTCCAGCAGCTTGGGAATGGCCGTGATCTCGTTGCTCTTGTCGGTCGTGGCGATCTGCCCCAGCACCAGATGATTCTTCTGAGACCAGGCGCTGACCAGATGCAGGGCATTGCGTCCCGAGGCGCGGTGAAATGATCGGCGAATCGTCTTGCCGTCAATGGCCAGCAACTGACCCTGGGTGATCCGCGCCAGTTGCGCCGACCATGCCAGGAAGCAGCGTTCGAAGGCATCGGGGTCCAGCGCGGCAAAGACTCGGCGAAAGGTGTCCCGGCTGGGGATCCCCTCCGACAGGTCCATGATCGTCACCAGCCATTTGTGCTTGGCCTTGGCCCAACGGTTCACACTGGCCCAGTCGTCGGCCCCGCAGGTCACCGCCATGATGGCCAGCAGCAGGATGTTGCCCAGAGGGTGCACGGTGTTATGAGCGCGGGGATCGGGCATCGTGTCAAACGGGCGCAGCAGATGGCGCGAAACCACATCGTCCATGACGAGGTCTCCATGGTTAGGGGTTGGCAGTGCTGCGCGGCCGCGCCGAAACGATCAGGTAGGGATATACCACCCCTTGCCGCGTGGCGCAAACAACCAAAATGTCTTTTGATGTAACGCTACATGCGTTCGCCCTGGGTGAACGGGGGTGGAGTTGGAGGTGGACTGGGAGGTGGACAACGTCAAACGCCGACTTGACGGGATGAGGCGGTTTCGATTACTGTGATTGGCTCGTTACACCGGCCGGTTGGCGCGGTTCTCGGGTTAAGTCGGCTTGAAAAAGCCCAAGAAAAGGACGAACACGCCCCATGCTTCCTGTCCAACGCAAATCACGCTCGCAGAGCAAAATGCGTCGCTCGCACAATGCTCTCAAGCCCGCCAGGGCTGTGCAGTGCCCCAACTGCGGCAGCGATAAGATGCCGCACGCCGCCTGCACCGCCTGCGGTTACGTCCGTCCCGGTCTTCGCCTCAAACTCGCCAAGGAAGAGTAGTGAGGATTGGCATCGATGTCATGGGTGGCGATCACGCGCCCGACGCAATCCTGGCCGGCAGCTTGGATGCGCTTGAACACCTCTCGCCCGAAGACCAGATGGTCCTCATCGGCGACCGGGCCATCATCCACGAGTACCTCGTGGAACGGGGCCTGACTAACGATCCTCGCATTATCGTCGAGGCCACCGATCAAGTCATCACCATGGACGACCCGCCGGTCACCGCGTTGCGGGAAAAGACCGGAAGTTCGCTGGTGCGCATGGCTCAGTTGGGTGGCCAGCGCCATGCCGGGGATAAACACTGCGACATCACCATCAGTGCAGGCAATACCGGGGCCGCCGTCGCCGCCGCACAGATGGAGATGCGTCGCCTGCCTGGCGTCACACGGCCTGGTATCGCGGTGACTATTCCCAGTCTGCATGGCCCGCTGGTGCTTTGCGATGTCGGTGCGAATCCCGCGCCCAAGCCGCACCACCTGCATCAATACGGTCACATGGCTGCTGTGTACGCTGAGCGGCTCCTGAAAATCCAGAAGCCCCGCGTGGCGCTGATGTCTATCGGTGGCGAGGAAACAAAGGGCAGCCCGCTGGTCAAGGAAACCGCCCGCCTGATGCGCGCCGACAAGAAGCTCAACTACATCGGCTACATCGAGGCACGGGATCTTTTTGATGGCAAGGCTGACGTCGTCATCACGGAAGGTTTCACCGGCAACGTGGTGCTTAAACTCGCTGAGGGCATGGCTGCGGGACTCTTCCGCATGATCGCCCATGAGATCTTCGTCATTGACCCGGAGTTGGCAATCCGCTTTGAGCCGGTGGTCAAGAGCATCTACAAGAAACACGACTATCACGAGTACGGCGGAGCCCCGCTGCTGGGTGCCAACGGCATTTTCTTCAAGTGCCACGGTTCCAGCGAAGCCCGCACGCTCAAGGCCGCAGTTCGCACCGCCATCCAATTCGCTCGTGCCGACATTAATGCCGGCATCGTCGAAGTGCTCGGCGACGTCCGAGAAGAATCGCCCGCCTGAGGTTTCAGTCCGCCCTTACCGGAGACCCCCGAGGTCCCGCCAGTCACCGGCTCCATGCCCCCTTTGACCGACGCTACAAAGACGCCGACGAGGGTTCATAAAGGCAACCCATGACCCAAGCAAAAATTGCCCCACTTCCCGCGGGCGCAGGCCCCTTTCGCCGCCCCGCCGGTGCGAGACTCGTTGCCACCGGCCTGGCATTGCCCAAGCGGGTAGTGACCAACGATGAGCTATCCAAGACTGTCGATACCAACGACGAGTGGATTCAGAAGCGCACGGGCATCCGTCAACGCTATATCGCCGGGGAAGATGAGGGCATCCGCCAACTGGCGGGCGATGCGCTGCGCCAGGCGCTCAAGAACGCCAACATGGCACCGACGGAGTTGGACTTCGTCATCGTGGCCACGCTCACGCCGGAGATGGTGACGCCTTCGACGGCTGCGGTGGTGACTACGGACGTGGGTGCCGTTCCCGCTGGGGCCATGGACATCAGTGCCGCCTGCAGTGGTTTTGTCTATGCGGTGAACTTGGCGTGGTCGCTGATTTCGAGTGGGGTGTATCGCAACGTCGCGGTCGTCGGTGCCGAGACGCTGAGCCGCGTGACCAACTGGAAGGACCGCAACACCTGCGTGCTCTTTGGTGACGGTGCCGCGGCCGCGATCTTCAGTGCCAGCGACGACGCGTCACAAGGCTGTCTCTATCTCAACATGCACAGCGACGCTGAGAAGTCGCGCGAGCTTTACTGCCCCCGAACGCAACGCGATATTCCCGCAGGCGACACGATTTTCACCGGCGAGTTCAACACGCTGCAGATGAACGGCCGTGAGATTTACAAGTTTGCCGTCCACACGCTTCAGGATTGCATCGACAAGGCACTGACTGCGGTGGGGATTAAAGCCAGCGATCTGGCGGTCATCGTTCCGCACCAGATGAATGCCCGCATTCTCGAGTCGGCGCGTGAAAAGCTGGGACTGTCGGAGGAAAAGCTCTACGTCAACATCGACCGTTTCGGGAACACCTCGGCGGCCAGCGTGGCCATCTGCCTCCACGAGCTTATGGCAGGCAAACGGCTTAAAAAGGGCGATCTGGTGCTGATGATCGGCTTGGGCGGCGGTTTGACATGGGCCACGAGCCTCTGGCGACTTTGAACCTCCACGCCACCGTCGCGGTGCCGCGCCGCCTCGAATCAAGTACAACCTCGTTCATCCTGTGAGGGTTGATCATATGACTGACGAGTCCGTAACCACAGCCGCCCCCTCCGTCGAACCCGCGTCCGTTCGCAGGGATCCCCTGCGGTCGGCACTGGGCACCATCGTGCTCTGCCCCGGCCAAGGCGCCCAAGCGGTGGGCATGGGCAAGGCCTGGTACGACAAGCATGAAGTGGCACGCAAGACCTTCGAGGAAGCCAACAGTGCTCTGGGGTTCGACTTGACCAAGCTCTGCTTCGAAGGCCCCGAAGACCAACTCACGCGCACGGATTTCGCTCAGCCTGCGATCTACACCACCTCCGTGGCCTGCTACCGGGTGTTATTGGAGCAGGGCAAGATCGATCGAGTCACCGCCACCGCGGGGTTGTCTTTGGGCGAGTTCACCGCGCTGCATATTGCCGGGGCATTCGACTTTGAGACGGGCCTGAAACTCGTGCGTTTACGTGGCCAGGCGATGCAGGCTGCCGCCCAAGCGACGCCCAGCGGAATGGTGGCCTTGATCGGCACAGACGAGACGCAGGCCCGCTTGTTGTGTGATCGCACGCTGGGCACGTCCACGACTGAAGTGCTGGTGCCCGCGAACTTCAACTGCCCGGGACAGATCGTGCTCTCGGGCAGTCTCAGCGCCTGTGAACGCGCCTTAAAAGTGGCTGAGGAAGCTGGCATGAAAGCCACGCAACTCAAGGTCGCTGGCGCATTCCACTCACCCCTGATGGCACCCGCAGCCCAGAAACTCGGCGAGGCGCTGGACCAGATCACCTGGCGAACCCCAGCCGTGCCCGTCAGCGCCAACGTCACGGGCATCCTTCACGAAATCAACAAGCTCGACTACATCAAGCAACGCCTCGTCGATCAACTCACCGGTGCTGTCCGCTGGGAGCAGTCGATGATCTGGCTTATCACCCACATGCCCGGGCAGTTCATCGAGTTGGCACCGGGCAAATCGCTCTCGGGGCTGATGAAGCGAATCGACCGCGCGACCAAGGTCGAGAGCTACCCCGAGCCGGTGTGAGACGCTGACTATCTACGAAACACGCGGAACCGATCATGACCACCACCGAAAAACGCATCGCACTTGTCACCGGGGCATCGCGCGGCATCGGCGCTTCGATCGCCCAGGCCCTCTCGCGCCAGGGACGTCATGTCGTGCTTCTGGCGCGCAACAGCGACAAGCTGGCGTCTGTGCTCAGCGAAATCACCGCGGCTGGTGGATCGGGCCAGACGGTGGCCTGCGACATCGCCGACGGCGCGGCACTCGCGGCTGCCGTCGACAAGATCGCCGACGAGCACAAGCGGCTGGACATCGTGGTTAACAATGCGGGCATCACGCGCGACAACCTGATGCTTCGCATGAGTGACGAAGAGTTCGACACGGTGATGCAGACGAACCTGCGTTCGGTGTTCGTCGCATGTCGCGCCGCCCTGAGGCCGATGATGCGGGGCAAGTGGGGTCGCATCGTCAACATCAGTTCCGTGGCAGGCCTCATCGGCAACGCTGGTCAGGCCAACTACGCAGCGACCAAGGCAGGCGTCATCGCGATGACCAAGTGCATCGCCAAGGAAATGGCTGCCAAGCAGATCACCGCCAACTGCGTGTGCCCCGGCTTCGTTCAGACGGACATGACCGATGTGCTGCCTCAGCAGGTCAAGGACCTCGTGAGCCAGCACACGCCGCTCAAACGCTTTGGTCAGCCCCACGAAATCGCCGCGGCCGTGGCTTACCTCACCAGCGACGATGCGGGCTACATCACCGGCCAGACCATCACCGTCGATGGCGGCATGACGATGTGCTAGCGGCCGCGCGGTCCCAGTCCCGGCAGGTCCGGGTGAGATGTGCCCATGTTCGGCTACCCCCGTCGATGCCGCCTTTCCGGCAGCCGCCAGTACGAGGCGGTGTTCGGCGGCAATGTGCGCAAGCATCGCGGGCCGCTGACCGTCTGGGGCCGACCCAACGGCCTGGACCATTGCCGCCTCGGTTTGTCGGTCTCACGACGAGTGGGCAACAGTGTCAAACGCAACTACATCAAGCGCCTGCTGCGTGAGGCCTTTCGCCTCAGTCAGCCGCAATTCCCCGCAGGCCATGATCTGGTGGTCGTCGTCAAGCCGCACACACCGGTCTCGTTGCCCCAATATCAGGCCATGCTCGTTGATGCGGTGACGGGCTTGCATCGAGCTACACGCCGATGAGTTGGTGAACCCGTGAGTCGGTGAGTAGCGTTGGATCGGCAGATCATGCTTTCGCGAATCTTCATCTTCCTGGTCATCCTCTACCGCGCCACGCTGGGGCGGTTTCTGGGCGGGCATTGCCGGTTCCATCCCACCTGCAGCCAATACATGATCGACGCGATCCAGAAGTATGGTCCGCTCTCCGGTGCATGGCGCGGCATCAAGCGGATCGCCAAGTGCCACCCGCTGGGGCCCAAAGGCTACGATCCGGCGTGACCCGCACAATCGCCTCAACCGTCCGATTTCGCCGGTCCTGATGGCGGGTCAAAGCCCATCGACATGTCGTCGATTACGTCATCGATTCCAGCCGTGAGGTATCCTTAACAAATTACGTTTTGATTCTCAGCTTGTCCTGACTAAAGAACACTATGCCTACCCCCAAATCCGCCGTGACTAGCAGCCCGTCAACTCTTCGCCAACCCGCACGAGCCGTGCCCGTCGTCTTTGATGTCGATGTGCTGGTCGTCGGTGGTGGCACCGGTGCTGTGGCGGCTGCAATCGCTGCAGCGCAAAGCGGCGCCAGCGTGTTTCTCGCAGCACCGCGTGCCTATCTCGGCGACGATCTCTGCGCCACGCTGAGGCTTTGGCTCGAACCCGGTCAAACTCCCACCAGCCCGTTGGCCAAGGCGCTCTTTGCGCCGCAGGGTCAGGTGCAGACGCCCACGCCCAATGTCATCAAGCGCACGCTCGATGGAGCCATGCTCGATGCGGGCGTGCAATACCTCTACAACTGTCTGGTCACGGACGTGATTAGCGACAGCAAGGGTCGGCCCGCCGGTGTCCTCATGGCTAACCGCGGTGGGGTGCAGGCGGTACGTGCGAAATCGATCATCGACGCCACGGACCGCGCATGGGTAGCGCGACAGGCGGGAGCTACGTTCACCGCGTTTCCCGCTGTCGAACATCTTTTCTCTCGCATCGTCATCGCGCCCACGCAGCGAGAGGAGCCCGGCCTCGAAAGCGTCCGCATCGACCCGTCGGTCTATCCGCCCTCCATGGCGGATCGACCCGATGCACTGATCCAGTACACACTGCGGCTGTCGATGGCTGATGGCTCATGGTCTTCGT
Source organism: Phycisphaeraceae bacterium (assembly GCA_041736565.1). Lineage (GTDB taxonomy): Bacteria > Planctomycetota > Phycisphaerae > Phycisphaerales > Phycisphaeraceae > JBBDMX01. Next base: position 7,086 of record JBGSTK010000041.1, read on the forward strand.
TGGCGGCTGCGGAGCAGATGGCGCGGGACCTCACGTGGACCGATGACCAGATCGCGTCAGCCGAGGCGCTGTTATTCGTGCCGCCTGATTCGATCAAGAGCCGTGTGAAACTCGCCGACAGTTGGCCCGGTGCGGCAGCCGTATCACTCGATGCGTTTCGTCCTGATGGTGTGGCGCACCTTCATGTGCTGGGCGGCTGCGCAAGTGTGCCCCGGCAGGTTTGCGCGACGATGCTTTCACCACTGAACATGATCGACCTGGGCACCCGCATGGGAATCGCCGCAACCGCCGATGCACTCGCCCGCCCCACCGTCGTGCTTCCTACGCCCGACTCCACCGCCTCAACCGACTCCGCCAATGATCGCCAAGCCGACGGCCACGAGATCCGCGAAGTCCACGTGGGCGTTCGTCCATCGCAGACGAATCTGGCAACGATCACGTGCCCAGCCCAGGACCTGCCGGTGCTGGATACGGTGGATGTGTTGATCATCGGCGGTGGCACCGCGGGCGCACCGGCTGGGATCGCGGCTGCCCGACAAGGCGCACGCACGCTGATCACCGAATACCTGCCCGGGCTGGGCGGCGTCGGCACGCTGGGCATGATCGCCGCCTACTACCACGGCTACCGCGAGGGCTTCACCGCCGAGGTCGATGCGGGCATCGCTGCGATGGGCGGTGCCCCCAACAAGAGCACATGGGTGCCGCAGGTCAAGGCCGAGTGGTGGCGTCGCGAAAACCATCAGGCGGGCGCGACCATC
>JBGSTK010000054.1:0-27212 GCA_041736565.1 Phycisphaeraceae bacterium
GGGACGGAGCTGGCGGATTTTCGCCGACAGGATTGGCGGACGGCCAGCGCGACGAGGTTGATGGCGAAGGCGAGGAACCCGGCGGCGAGGATGGCGACGAGGGGCTCGGTGACGTCGGCGCGGCGACCATTGAAGACGCGCATCAGTTCCAGCACGCCCGCCATCGACGCCAAGGCCAGAACCATCAGGCCCATGAGGCGACGATTGCGCCAACTCACGGCGAGCAGTGATAGCAGCATGGCCAGGAGCAGGTAGACGATGAAGGACGTTCCCAGGCGTTCGATGGCCTGGCCGTAGGGCGTGTCGAACTGGAGGTAGAACGGGAGCCAGTTGACGGGCTTACCGTTGGCGAGCTTGCCGTGGTTGAGTTGGATCGCAAACCAGCCCAGTGCCAGGAGAAGATTGGCTGCGGCGATCGCGATGGTCAGACCCGCACTGCCCCGCTGCCGACGCAGCCAGACGCGCGCCACGTGGAGGATAAAGGCGACGCGGCAGTAGGCGGCGAATAGCGTGCGCTTGACGGTGGTGAGCAGCCACACCGCGGCGATAGCGCCCGCAGCAGCACCGAGCGTGTTGCCCAGCACATCGTTGAGCGACGCGACGCGTTCGACCGTCAGGCCTTGCGTGCACTCGACGAGCCAACTAATGCCGAAGGCGAAGACGACGGGCCCGATGAGTTGGTGGCGGAAGCTGGCACCCAGCCGACGTGCATCGAGTCGCAGGAGCACGCCGAGCGGGCCGTAGAGCACGAGGTTAAGCCAGAGGTCGCTGTAGGGGTTGCTGTTGCCCAAGGTGTCGAGTCGGATGAGTGTGGCGGCATCGAACCATCGCGGCGCGGTGAGGAAGCGGAGGATGGCATCGAGCAACGAGGCGATGCCGTCGATCGGTTGTGCGAGGGGTTGGAGGTCGAAGGGCACGAGTGAGCCGTAGAGCAGCAGGCCCAGCCAACTCAGTGCGAGGGCGAAGTAGATGCTCACCCGCCGCGACGCCTGACGAGGGGCGTCGCTGGTGGGGTAGAAGATCAGTGAATTGGCATGGACAGACATTCGCCGCCGCCTTGGTTCGGAGGGTGGTACCTACAAGTAGAACATTTGGATGGGTGGAATGCCAGAGAAGCGGGAAAATATTTTGCGGTTATCGGAGCAGGGCAGGTGAGGGGCACGGCGGCGACGGGCGGAAGAGTCAGGTGGATGAGGTCGGCGGGAGATTTCGCGGGGGCGGGTCGCAGCGGCTAAACTCTGTCACTATGAGTTACGACTTCGTCAACATCGAGCACAAGTGGCAGACCAACTGGGAAACCCAGCGCACCTTCGCCACGCCCAACCCGGGGCAGCCTGGGTTCGATCCCAGCAAGCCCAAGTATTACGTGCTGGACATGTTCCCCTACCCGTCGGGTGTGGGGCTGCATGTCGGGCATCCGCTGGGGTATATCGCCACGGACATTATCGCGCGCTACAAGCGCTCGCGCGGATTCAATGTGTTGCATCCGATGGGCTACGACGCCTTTGGGTTGCCTGCGGAGCAGTTCGCGGTGGAGCAGGGCGTTCATCCTGCGATCACGACGAATCAGAACATCATGAACATGACGCGGCAGCTCAAGCGGCTGGGGTTGTCCTACGACTGGGAGCGCAGCGTCGCCACGACGGACCCGGAGTATTACAAGTGGACGCAGTGGATTTTTCTGCAGCTCTACGATGCGTGGTTTGATCCGTTTCGTCGCATGGCTCGGCCGATCGATGATCTGTTTACTGAGTTGGAGGCGGGGCGCATTCTCGTGGGCATCGAGGGCGAGGCGGTGCTGAGCAGCAACACCGAAGGCGTTGATGCGGTGACGGGATTGCCCGTGGGCACGCGAAAGTTGCACGAGCTTCCGCCGGCGGAACTCCATGCGTTTATCGACAGGCAGCGGTTGGCGTACATGGATGAGGTGCCCGTCAACTGGTGTCCGCAACTGGGCACGGTGCTGGCCAATGAGGAAGTGACCAACGAGGGGCGAAGCGAGCGCGGGAACTTCCCGGTCTATCGCCGTCCGTTGCGGCAGTGGATGCTGCGCATCACCGCGTTTGCGGATCGGTTGCTCGAGGATCTCGATCTCGTCGATTGGCCTGCAGCGACGAAGATGATGCAGCGCAACTGGATCGGGCGAAGCGAAGGCGCGAGTGTGAAGTTTCCGTTGGGCATGGGCGCATCAAGCGGGCTTGATGATGAGCTTGTGGTGTTCACGACGCGGCCTGACACGCTCTTTGGCGCGACGTACATGGTGCTGTCACCTGAACATCCGCTAATCGATGCGATCAGCACAGCGGAGCAGTTCCACGCGGTTAATGCGTACCGAATTGCTGCGGGGGAAAAGAGCGATGTGGATCGAATTGCGGAGGCGGGCAGCGGTGTGAAGTCGGGCGTGTTCACAGGCGCGTATGCGATCAACCCGGTGAATAATCAGCCCATCCCGATTTGGATTGCCGACTACGTGCTGATGAGCTACGGGACGGGCGCGATCATGGCGGTGCCCGCGCATGACAGTCGGGACTTTGCGTTTGCGCGGCATTTCAAGCTGCCGATTCGCCCGGTGGTGATGCCGGATGATGCGTGGCTTAATGCGCATGGGCCGCGTGAGATGGTGGGTGGGAATCCGGATGCGCTGCGTGCTGCATACGCTGCGGACCCAGCGAGGTTTGATGAGGCCTTTACCGACCACGGCACAGCGATCAACTCCAACAACGAAGAACTTTCGCTCGATGATCACGGCACGGCTCAAGCGCAGGCGGAGATGATCGAGTGGCTCGAGGGCAACGGTCGCGGTCGACGGCATGTGCAGTACAAGCTGCGCGATTGGCTGTTTAGTCGGCAGCGCTATTGGGGCGAGCCGTTCCCGATTCTGCATGATGCGGATGGGACGAGCATGGCGGTGGAGGAGTCGGACCTGCCCGTGCTGCTTCCGGAGATGGAGGATTTTCGTCCCGCTGCCAGTGATGATCCTGATGCGCCGCCGCAGCCACCGCTTTCGCGCGCACCGTTGGCGTGGAAACAGGTGGTGCGTGAAGGGCGGACGTTGCAGCGTGAGTTCAACACGATGCCCCAATGGGCGGGGTCGTGCTGGTATTACCTGCGTTTTCTCGATCCGCGAAATGGCGAGCGGTTCGTTTCAGCGGAGGCTGAGCGTTATTGGATGGGCGGGCCGACTGCGGCGACGCGGGATGTTGGCGCTGCGTCCATGGCGGATGACGGCACTGCGTCGAAGGCGGACGATGGCAGCGCGGCGATGACGTCGGCAGGCATTGAGAGCAGCCGAGCGGGTGGTCATGCGGGCAGCAAAGTGAGCGGTCAAGTGGGTGGCGTCGATCTCTACGTCGGCGGCGTCGAGCATGCGGTGCTGCATCTGCTCTATGCGCGATTCTGGCACAAGGTGCTCTTCGATTTGGGCCACGTTTCGACGCCGGAGCCTTTCGCGCGGCTCTTCAATCAGGGGTATATCCAGGCGTTTTATTACGAAGATGCGCGCGGCGTGCGTGTGTCGGCGGAGGAAATCGAAGAACGTGACGGCGCGTTCTTCTACCAGGGCCAACCCGTCACCCGCCACATGGGCAAGATGGGCAAATCCCTCAAGAACGCCATCGCGCCCGATGACATCTGCGCCCAATACGGCTGCGATACGCTGCGGCTTTACGAGATGTATTTGGGCCCGCTGGATCAGAGCAAGATCTGGCGCACCGCTGACATCACCGGCGTGCACCGCTTCCTGCAGCGGCTGTGGCGCGTGTTTGTCAACGAGGATGGTTCACTTCGGATCAGCGACGATGCGCCGCCGCTGGACTTGCAGCGACTGTTGCATCGCACGATCAAACGTGTCACGGATGCGATGGACAACCTGGCGTTTAACGTCGCCATTGCTGCGCTGATTGAACTCAACAACGAATTGGTCAAGCGATACGCCAGCGATGAAGTCGCACGCACCTCCGGTCGCGCACAAATCGGCGTGCCCCGGCAGATCGCGGAGCCTATGGTCCTGCTTCTGGCACCATTGGCGCCGCACATCGCAGAAGAACTCTGGCAGAAGCTCGGGCACCATGCGTCACTGTCGGCTGAGGCCTGGCCACGGTGGGAGCAGGCGTTTTTGATTGAGGAGCGCATCGAGTACCCGGTGCAGATCAACGGCAAACTCAAGAGCAAGATCAGCGTGCCGAGCGATGCCGATGATGCGGCGATTCAGGCTGCCGCCAGTGCGGATGAAAAAATCGCGCCGCTCATCGCGGGCATGAAGATCAAAAAGGCGATCATCATCAAAGGGCGGATGGTGAACCTGATCGTTGGCTAGCGCAGCGAATTTAAGCGCATCGCAGCGAGGCGCAGAGTTGGCGGATGTCCACAGTGGTCATCCCCGCGCTGCGCGCTGACTCGAGCCCCAGGTCGGTGTCTTCAAACGCGCAGCATCGTCGCGGATCGACGCCCAGACGCTGCGCTGCGACGAGGTAGGTGTCCGGCGCGGGCTTGTGATGCTCGACATCTTCCATGGCGACGATGTGGTCGAACCAGGGGCGGATGTTGAGGTTGGTCAGCGTGCGTTCGACGATGTGGCGGTATCCGCCGGTGGCCACAGCCATGGGCTTGATGCCGCGATAACGTCGTGCGACTGCCACCACCGGCTCGATGGGCAGGATGGCATCAAGCAGCCGCTCAAAGGCCGCTTCTTTTTCCGCAGCGGCGACCACGGGATCGAGTTTCACGCCCTGTTCAGCCGCGAGCATCGCCATGATGCGATGCGCGGGCACGCCGCCTAGAGAGTAGAAGCGATCCTCCGGGAAGCTCAAGCCCAGCCGCGCGACGGTCTGGCTCCAGGCCAGAAAATGCGCGGGCATGGTGTCGGCCAACGTGCCATCACAGTCAAAGACCAACGCATCGAAGGAGTCGAAGGAATCGAAATTCGTAACAGAAGAATCAGTCATGGAGGCCCTTAGTGGATGTCATGTTCCGCCAGCCAGCGCTCGGCATCAATGGCGGCTTTGCAGCCCATGCCCGCAGCGGTCACGGCTTGGCGATAGACCGAGTCGGTCACGTCCCCGGCGGCGAAAACACCCTCGATATTGGTAAACGTGCGGAACCCATCACGCAGCTTAATGTAGCCCTTGCTGTCAAACTCCAGGCCCGAGCCGTGGAGAAATTTCGCGTTGGGCGTGTGTCCGATCGCAATGAACAGACCCCGGATCGGCAGCGACGATTCTTCATGCGTCACGAGATTTTTCAGCGTGATGCTCTCGATGGATTCCGCACCCACCACATCTGTCACAACGGTGTTCCAGATCATCTCGACCTTCGGATGGCCCAGCACACGCTCCTGCATCGTCTTGCTGGCACGCAGCTCGGCGCGGCGGTGAATGACGTAAACCTTGCTGGCAAACTTGGTGAGATACGACGCCTCTTCCATGGCTGTGTCACCGCCGCCCACCACCGCCAGCGGCTGATTGCGGAAGACGGGCAGCGCACCATCGCAAACCGCACAAGCTGAAACTCCCCCACCGCTGCGTGCCAGCTTGCCTTCATTTTCGAGGCCCAGCCAGTTGGCGCTGGCACCGGTGCTGATGATGACGCTGTGCGTTAGGACTTTGCCGCCCTCGCTGGTGGTGAGCACGAACGGCTTCTTCGTGAAATCGCAGGAGACGATGTCATCGGTGACGACGCGGGTGTCGAAGCGAACCGCCTGCTCCTTGAACTGGTCCATGAGCTTGGGGCCCGTGATGCCCTTGGGAAAGCCGGGGTAATTCTCCACCTCGGTGGTGAGCATGAGTTGCCCGCCGGGAAGCTCGATGGAGGGCGTCTGCTTGGGCATGCCTTCGTAGACAATGGGGTCGAGGCTGGCGCGAGCAGCATAAATCGCCGCTGTCCAACCCGCAGGACCCGAGCCAATGATCGTCACACGTTCAATGTTGTTCTGTTTGTCACTCATGGAGTGGGGATTGTAGCAAGGCATGGTGTTCGAATTGTGCGCACCGCTCCGCTCTGGGATGCTATTGTGCTCTTTGCTCAAATTGAAGCGGACTTGGGGTGATGCATTGCGCGTCGGTAATGTGGGGCCACACGACTACCGCGGAACTTCATGAAACAGGACGACGAAACTCAACGCTTGGATGCCACGGACGCACGCCTGCTAGACCGGGTGCAGCGTGGGATTCCGTTGGATCCTCGCCCGTTTGCGGTTCTAGGTCGGGAGATCGGCATTGATGAGGCTGATTGCTTGGCGCGACTGAAACGTCTGGGGCCGGGGTTGGGCATCGTTCGGCAGATCTCCGCGATCTTCGACACGCAATCGCTGGGTTACGCTTCGTCACTCGTCGCCGCCAAGGTCGCGCCGCAACATGTCGATGCCGCTGCGGCCGTGATCAATCGTCATCCGGGTGTATCGCACAACTATCTGCGCGGTCACGCCTACAACCTCTGGTTCACGTTGGCGCTGCCGCCTGACAGTCGGCTTGGGCTCGATGCCACGCTGGCGCGACTCGTGGAACTCAGTGGTGCGGAGTCAGCGCGGCTGCTGACGACGTTGCGGCTTTTCAAGATCGGCGTGAAACTGCGCATCGGCAGCGATGGCGATGATGAGGCAACAAATGCGCCGCAGAACATGCCCCCAGGTGCGTCCAATCAAGAAGCCTCAAACGATCCCGCCGCGTTCACCGAGGCGGATCGACAGACCGCCTCAGCCCATGCGCTTGACGATCGCGACAAGCGATTGATTCTGGCGCTGCAGCAGAATTTGCCGTTGGCGACGCAACCGTTTGACGACTGGGCGAAACAGGCGAATTGTTCAGTCGTCGAACTGTTGGCTGCCGCGCAACGATTTCTGGACCGCCGACAAATGCGCCGCTTCAGTGCGGTGCTGCGTCATCGCAAGGCTGGCTACAGCGCCAACGTCATGACGGTATGGGATGTGCCGCAAACGGACATCGAACGCGTTGGCAGGATCATGGCGAAGAGCGCCGCGGTAAGCCATTGTTATCAGCGGCCGGTGTACCCCGACTGGCCTTACAGCCTCTACACCATGGTCCATGGTCAAAGCCGCGAGCATTGTCTGGCCACGCTCGAATCACTTCGCAACCAGACGGGCCTCGATCGATTCCTGCCGCTCTGGAGCCTTCACGAATACAAGAAAGTTCGCGTGCGGTATTTCACACCTGAAATACAGGCCTGGGAGGAGCAATACGGCCAGGTCTCTTCATCATCTTGATCACGCATGTTCCGCAGCAGCCTCGGCGCGGGCGATCAACTCCAACTGCTCCGTATCCGAAAGCTCAATGAACCTTGCGCTGAGCCCAGCGACGCGCACCACGAGATCGCGATAGCGCTCCGGGTGCTCGCGCGCCTGGCGAAGCTGGGCGACATCGAGCACGTTGATCTGCAGTTCCTGACCACCATCGCCACAGAAACCGTCGATGAGCGCGCGGATGACAGGCGGCGCGGCTTGCGAAGGAGGCAGCGTGAGATTCAGGTTCGTCCCGCCACTGAAGTATCGCCGAGCATCGAGTTTGAGGACGCTGGCGAGCATTGCGGTGGGCCCCTGCGTCGTTGAGCCGCACACCGCGCCGAGGCTGTCGCCCACGGGTGTACCCGCGAAGCGACCATCGGCGGAAGCAGCGATGCGGCGACCATCAAGATGGTGCAGACTCCGCACGACGTGGCAGACCAAAGCTCGCGGCAAGCCCATCGCCACCAACCGATCCCACACACGCTTGCGCAGTTCCAGCAAGGCAATTGCCCAGCGATCCGCGCGGTCATCATCATTGCCCCACTTGGGTGCCGCGGCGAGCTGATCGACAACCGAGGCGTCCGCAAGGTTCTCGCGCAGCGAGGCGATCAACGTCGACATGGTGAGCGTCTTGTTTTCAAAGACGAGTTGCTCAATGGCCGCCAGCGCGTTGACCGCATTGGAAAAGCCGCGGTTGTAGCAGCCCGCAATGTCGTAGGGCATGCCCATGAGCAGATCGCACCCACGCTGCGGGCCTCCTTCCATCAACGCTGAGGACAGCGGCGTGGGGAACGCAGCGGCGATACGGGCCTTGGCCTCCCGTCGCTTTCGCAGGCCGGGTTCCAGCACCGCCACGCAGCGGTCTTCCAACAGCGACAACAGCGCGGGCATGTCGGCGACATCCTGCGACCGGGCATCATCGAGAAGCACGCGGTTGAGTTCCTCTAACTCGTTAATCGATGTGCCGATGGTCATCGCCGTGTCGAAAAGCAGGCCGGGGATGCCTAGCTCGTTGCAGCCGATGACGCAGTAGTTCCACGCATCCGGCGCTGCGATGCCCGCGTCGACAAACCCGCCCGCGGTCGGCTCATCGGTGACCACCAGTGGCATGCTTCTCCCACGAGAGAGCATCTTCGCCACTTTGTTCTTGACCGCTTCCGGCGTCGCGCGGTGCCAGCGGATAAACAGGTGCGGGTCCGACACCGACACGCGATCAAAGCCCTCAAGAAAAGCGAAGGTCAGGGCGTTGGTCTGATCGATGCCGCGATGATCAGCACCGCCGATGGTGAAGCATTGCGTCATGGAGGCCTTGCCCATCTGGGCGTTCTCGGCGACTTTCAACGCGAAAGCGGCACACAAGTTCGCCGCGGCATCCGGGTCGGCAGCGGCCTCATCACCGAAGCGTGCCAGCGCGCGATCAGGCAAGCCGATGGACACCGACATGTGATGCCCCTCGATGTGCATCGCCAGATGGACCAGCGCCATCGCCTGCAGCGCTTCAAATAGGTTGCGGGCTGGGTGTTCCGGGACATTTTGACACGCCTCGGCGACGCGAAGGTGACAAGCGGCCACCGCTGGGTCATCGGTCTGCTGCGCTTTGATCCGCGCTTGCTTTGCCCAACGATGTGCCCAGTCGATCACCGCCTCGATGGAGATTCGCATCGCGGCGCGATATTCACGTTGCTGCGCATCGCCGTCCTGCTCGCACGCGGCGAGTTCATCAAGCACGGAGCGAAGGCCGCGATCAACCACCACGCTCTGATCGATGGCAAAGTGCCCCAGTCCACCGGTGCCGCTGCGTCCCCGCCAGAACGCCCGCAGATCATCGGGAACTTTGTCATTGAGGAAGCCGCGCAGATCATCATGCTCGATGACCACCTGACCGCCGACATCAAGGCCATGCTCGGGGGTGAGCATCCACTTCCGCGGCCCACTCGACATGCAACCGGCGAAGATCGGATTGGTGTCGGAATCGAGCGTCATGTTGGCCAGGATGTGCGCCAACGCCTTGGCGCGTTTGACGGGCACGGGGTCATCGGCGTAACGCTGCCAGGCTTCGGTGACCAGGCGGGCACGTTCGAGGCACACGCTGTCAGCAGCGCCGAACAGGCGGTCCTGTGCGGCAGCGAGGATGGGGGCGAGGGCGATCTTCGTCGGCATGGTGGCGGTGGCGATCATGATGGGATGTCCAGAAGAGTGAGCCCGCGGTCGCGCATGGTTTGACGGACGGCAGTGAACTGTGGGTCGGCCAATCGTGCGGATTTCACTGCGCTAGCGCTGGGATCGCGACCCAGATCGTGGCCTTGGAGCAACTCGATGTCAACAGGTCGAGGCAAGGCTGCGAGCCAGTCTGCGATGCGACGGGCCTCAGTTGGGGCATCGTTGAAACCCGCGATTACAGGCACGCGCACCCGCACGGGCGTCGCAGTCGCATTGAGCACCCACAGAAGATTGTCGAGCGTCTGGTTGACCGACCCGCCCGTCCCGCTGCGAAAGGTTTGGGCATCGACGGATTTGATATCCCATAGCCAGAGATCGACCTGCGGCGCCACAGCCTGGACCTTGGCCAGTGCGACACACCCGGCTGTCTGGATGACGCGATGATGACCGCCCCGGCCCAACAGGGTCATGAACGCCTCGACACCTTCGGCCTGCAACAACGGCTCGCCGCCGGAGAGCGTTACGCCCCCACCACTGGCGCGCCAGAAACGCGCATCACGCTCGATCTCTTTCGCCAAAGCTGGAAGCGACCACACTGTCGCGGCGGGATCATCGATCGGTCGCGAGTTGGGATTGTGGCACCACCAGCAGCGCAGAGAACAGCCCTGCAGAAAAACCGTCGTACGAATGCCCGGGCCATCGTGCAGGCAGAAGCGCTGAATGTTGTGGACCCGCAGTGTTTCCATCAGGTTCCGTCGGTGACGTTGAATCAATAGCCTACCGCGCTGGGGGTCGCTTTGACGCCTGGCGCCATTCGCGGCGATGGAGGCGGCGGCAGAGCCTGGCCATCGCCCACGATGTATTCCTTGGGCGGAAATTCTTCGCAGACCTTGCCATCCTTCATGCACCACTCAAACCGCCTGAATCGCTTGGTGCGCTGCACGACTTCGGGAGTCGTGTAAACGCCCGCGATGCCGATGCGGCTGTGTTCGCTGGTGTTGACGGGGCTGTAGTGGTAAAGGCTCGAGTGCCAGCAGACCATATCGCCCGGCTGCAGTTCGATGTGGTGAAGCCCGTACTTCTCGATCATCAGCGGCACGTGATCACGTGGCAGTTCGGAGTGCAGCGAATCTTCGTAGAGCACATGCTCGACGATGGGCCCCTTGTGCGAGCCGGGGATGAACTGCAGGCAGCCGTTGGCGCGGTGGGCGGCGTCGATGGCCATCCAGAAATTGAACGGCTCGGTCTCGCCGTCGCGCCACAGGCCGTTGTCCTGGTGCCAGGGCGTGATGCTGCCGGTGCGTGCGGGTTTGAGGAAGCAGGAGTTGAATTTCAGGAGCAGGTTGTCGCCCAGGAAATGGCGGGCATAGCGCATCACGCGATCGTTGGCGTGGATCGTATGCCAGATGAGTGGCGACTTGGAGCAGAAGTTGCCCAGCTTTCTCACGCGTGCCTGTCGAGCCGCGGGGGAATCACCCATGGGGTCCATCGGGTCGTGCTGATCGCCGGTGACTTGCAGGTCGGGCGCGAGGATGTGGTTGCGAATCACGCCGCGCGCTTCCATCGCCTCGTCACGGGGGATGACGTTGCGAACGATGAAGTAGCCTTGCTCTTCCCATTGCGCGAGTTGTTCATTGGTGACTGGCGAGTCGGCGACTTGGGTCATGGTGATCCTCTCAGTTGCAGTGTTTGCGTTTATCATTGTAGATTATTATCGACTGGCAAAGTTGCCCCGGCTATTGCGCGACGATATAAAAGATTAGCGCCAGTTGCGCTTTTGGAGAGGCCTTGCACGTTTGAGCATCACGTGCGAGTTCGATTTGCCGCTGCTTATTTGAGGAAACCATGAACCTGCGCGTTCTGGATCGTGACACGTGGTTGGCGGCTTTGCTCAACGGGCAGATGAGCTTCGATGTCGATCGGCGATTCTTCGGCACCACGGTGCGAAGCGATGGGTGGAACTGCATCGAGCGCGTGGTGCCACGTCACTGGCTGCTCCTGGCGCTGGAAGGTCGCAGCGATTGCCGATGCCCGGGCAGTAGCATCACGCTGGACCCCGGCGACCTGATCTGGATACCGCCTCACACGCCTCACGACATGATCTGGTCGCCCACGTTTCGCTTTGCTGAGGTGTATTTCCACCTGATGGATCAAGACGATCATCTCGTCACGACCGACAGGCCGCGCGTCTGGCGTCAGGTGGGACATGTCAAGGCTGCGACGGACCGCATCGCTGATGAGATTCAACTCGGCGGGAACCATCACGATCTTCGCCTCCGTGCGAGACTTGCGGATATGGTGATAGAACTCTGGCGCGCAGGCTCAGCATCGAGCGCCAAGTCCGCGGGCCTGACACCTGATCAACAAACCCAGTTGGTCCGCTACACTCGCGCCCATCTGGCCGAGGCGGTGACGCCCGCTGATCTCGCAGCCCTGTTGGACTTGAGCCCCAACTATTTCAGTCGACTATTCAGCCGCACGTTCAAACTCACACCGCGCGCCTGGCTCAACCGCGAACGCCTCCGCGCCGCTGCGGAGTTGTTGTCGCGAAGTCACCTGACGGTGTATCAGGTCGCTGATCGCTTCGGCTACAGTGATGTGCCCCAGTTCAGCAGACAGTTCAAGAGTGTAATGGGTGTGAGCCCGATGGCGTACCGTCGCGGGTGATCCGGTCCCGAGCCAAGCGGTGCGGCGGCACCCAGTTCGTTGCGTCGGCAACATGATGGGAGGGCTTCCCCACCACCCTTGTCGTGGTATGCTTGGTCGCAGTCGTTAAACGCCGGTTGGGAGCCTGCTTCCGTGGGCGGCCGGCCACTGGGCCTTTCTCGTTATGTGCCCCCAAGCAACCACAACAACGAACCGATCGCCTTGGCGATACCTGATAAGCCTTACGATCTTCGTCGTTGTTGGCCTGATCGTCCTGCTCGTCGGCGTACCATTCTGCCTGCATCGATTGTCGATGCAGCCGATCGAAAAGAAGCAGAACGCTTTGGTATTCCACGCGGATCACCCGGCACTTCTCGCCGCCTGCCGTGAGGTTTGGGAGAATCCGTCAGCGTTCGGCAAGGACGATGGGTGGAGCGTCACCATCGATCCCTGGACCGCGAAGATACCGCCTGCGATCATGGCATTGGATGCACATTTCATCACTGTTTATGCAAGTGGCGTCAATATCGAATTGGGCGGACAGTGGTGCCACTACGGATTCGAGACGTTCTTCGATAGCAAGCCGGACCAAAAGCGAATGATTTGGAAGAATGAGTTTTCGTCGAAGGAATTAATGCCTGGTTTATGGTTCTACGCCGAGAACGGACTGCCACAGACGAAGTGAATCGATGTCACATGTGGCGAGGTGAACATCGCCATTTTCTCCTTCGCGTATTCGCGTCTTCGTGTTCAGTTCCGTAAGCGTGCGACGCTCAATCCATTCGTTGAATAACGGGCGTGGCAGCGGCCGACATCCGGCCCTGAAGGGCACGGCTTGGACGGCGGGGGCGACGAGTCGCGTGGCGAATCTGGTATCCTGCGGGGCTTGATTCGAACTCGGAAAGGAACGCGATCATGGCTTCGGAATCCGCACCCAAAAAAATCGTGCTTGCTTACTCCGGCGGACTTGACACCTCCGTCATCCTACCCTGGCTCAAGGACCGTTATCCGGGCGTCAAGCTCGTGGCCTTTGCCGCGGAGTTGGGGCAGGGGTCGGAACTCAAGGGCATCGAGAAAAAGGCTCGCGCCAGCGGTGCTGACGAAGTCGTCGTCAAGGACCTGCGCAAAGAGTTCGCCGAAGATTATTGCTTCCCCCTGCTGCGGGCTCATGCCATCTACGAGAGCGACTACCTGCTGGGCACCTCCATCGCTCGGCCGCTGATCGCCAAGCATCAGGTGATGGTCGCCCATGACACCGGCGCTGACGCGGTGGGCCACGGCGCTACGGGCAAGGGCAATGACCAGGTGCGTTTCGAGCTGACCTACATGGCGCTGGACCCCAAGCTGGCGATCATCAGCCCGTGGAAGGACCCGCAATTCCTGGCTGATGGTCTGAACGATCGCGAGACCGCCATCGATTATGCGGTCAAGCATCGCATCCCGATTGCGCAGTCCAAGAAGAAAATTTATTCGCAGGACCGCAACCTCTGGCACATCAGTCACGAGGGCGCGGAGATCGAGCACCCCGATGCGGAGCCCAACTGGAAGAATTGCTTGACGATGACCGTGCCGGTGGAGAAGGCTCCGTCCAAGGCTCAGTACGTCGAGGTGGGCTTCGAAGCGGGCGTGCCTGTGTCGGTCAACGGCAAACGTTTTGCAGGAAAGGGCCACGATCTCATCGCGTTGCTTAACGAGATCGGCGGCAAGCATGCGATCGGTCAGACCGTGCTAGTGGAGAATCGATTGGTGGGCATGAAGAGTCGCGGCGTGTACGAGACGCCGGGCGGGACGATTCTTTACGAAGCCCACAAGGCCCTTGAGCAGCTCTGCCTCGAACGCGATCTCTATCACTACAAGCTGCAAATGGCGGTGCGTTATGCGGAGCTGGTTTACTACGGCCAGTGGTTCCACCCGCTGCGGTACGCGATGCAGGCGTTTATCGATGCGTCGAATCAGGTTGTCACGGGCAAGGTGAAAGTGAAGCTGTACAAGGGTCGGGCCTTGGCGGTGGAAGCGCGAAGCGAGAAGTCGCTTTACGATCCGCAGTTGGCGAGTTTCGCGATGAAGGGCTACGACGTGACAGCGGCGCGCGGGTTCATCGATCTTTTTGGTTTGCCCATGAAGGTGCATGGGATGAAGCAAGGGGAGTGAGGGGGGATGAGAGGATAAATGTGGGGAGCGATCCGGCCCTGAAGGGACCGGCTTGAATTGAACACCCCGTTAACCGCGCCCTCTCGCAAGCCGGTCCCTTTAGGGCCGGATTCGCCCCACCTCAAAAATGACTATCATCCCCCCATGCCCGGGGACCCACTTATCTGGCGGCATGTCGTCCTCTCCACCCGCGGGTCATGGCTACCCGGCGATCCCCGCGGCTTCCGTAATCGAGATCACCGCCTGCATTCCAGCGGTGACTACAAGACCCCACCTCCTGTCGGTGAACACTTGGCGCTGCATAGGGCAATCTCACGCCGGTGTGCCGCGACCGTCACCATCCCCGCTGACCTTCGCGAGCGGGTCGGTCTTGCTCTACTTGAGAAACTTCGCCAGTTCGATATGACCTCCCTGACACTTGCCATCTGCGGTCAACATGCCCATTGGCTTGCCTCGCTGCCCGTTGATCCGCAGCAAGCCAAACGCATCGTGGCGCAATGCAAAGGATATGCATCCTTTACCCTGCGCGATTCACTGCCCGGCGGCATATGGGCGGTGGGCGGGGCGTTTCATCCAATCGCTGATGCAGAGCACTATCGCAACACGTTTTACTACATCCGTGATAAGCAACCCGCGGATGCATGGGTGTGGAGCGCGGACGGTAACCTGCAACCTTTCATCCGGCCCTGAAGGGACCGGCTTGAATTGAACACCCCGTTGTTTGCGCTCTCTTCCACGCCGGTCCCTTTAGGGCCGGATGGATGGGGGTGATGGCGCCGCGCTTCACGCACGGCGCCTCACGCGCCACTTGCTAGCCGGACTGCCAGGCGGATGGCGGCTTTCATGCTGCCGGGGTTGGCTTTGTTTTTGCCCACGATGTCGAAGGCGGTACCGTGGTCGGGGCTGGTACGGATGATGGGCAGGCCCAGCGTCACGTTGACGGCTTCGTCGAACGCCACGAGCTTAATGGGGATCAACCCCTGGTCGTGGTACATGGCGACGACCAAGTCGTAGCGACCCGCCAGAGCGTCGATGAACACAGTGTCGCCCGGGAACGGCCCGCGGACGTCCATGCCGTGCTGCTGGGCGATCTCGATGGCGGGGCCGATGATGCGCCGCTCCTCGTCGCCGAACTGGCCGTTCTCCGACGCGTGAGGGTTGAGGCCGCACACGGCGATTCGCGGCTTGGCGATGCCCAGCCTCTGACATGCGGCGTGACCCAACTCAATGGGATCAAACACGGCTCCAAGCGTCAGCACGTTGCGGATGTCCATCAACGGCAGGTGAATCGTGGCCAACACCACGTTGAGCTTGGGGGCGTTGAACATCATGGCTACACGCTTGGAGCGTGTGCGGTTCTGCAAAAATTCGGTGTGCCCCGGGAGTTTGCACCCGGCCATGTGCCACGACTCTTTGCAGATCGGGGCGGTGACGATGGCGTCTATATGCCCGGGTTCCTCGGGGCCTCGGATGGCGGCGGCGATCGCATCGTCGAGAAAGCGCAGGCTGGCGTGCCCCCCCTGCTTGGTCGGCTTGTGCACTGCCTGACCCAGGATGGAAAACTCGTCGTAATCCAGCACCACCACATCGTGGGTCAGGTCGTAATCCGCGCGGGGCGAATCGTGCTGCAACCGCCACCAGAACGGCTCGATCTCGACCATGTCCGCGGCATAAGCCATCATCTCGTTCATGCCGAAGATGACGAATCTGGCGAGTTTTCGCACCTCCGGGTCCACCAGCGCCTTGACGATGACTTCGGGGCCGATGCCCGCAGGATCACCCAACGTGATGCCAATGACTGGCTTGGTCTTTGGGCGGGTTGGGGGTTGCGTCGAAGCCATGGGCTCATGGTATCAGGCTGTCGCGCCGGGGATGCGATGGCGACGCTGGGCGGGGCTTAGAGGGCCCGGCAAGTCGGGACGCTGAAGCGTTAGAATAGTGTGATGTCAAACAGCAAGGATTTGGTGGAAGTCGCGGTCGTGGGCGTAGGTCGTATGGGCCGCCATCATGTGCGCACCTACGGGAAGTTGCCCGAGGTCAAACTCGTGGCGGTTGTGGACGCCGACGCCGATCGCGCCGCGACCGTCGCCGATGAGGTCGGATGCCGGTGGTACACGTCGGTGGCGGCGTTGTTGACCGAGCATCCTCGACTGGCGGCGGCGAGCGTGGCGGTGCCCACGGCTGCCCATGTGGCTGCGGCAACCCCCCTGCTGGAGCAGCACGTGGCC
This sequence comes from Phycisphaeraceae bacterium, assembly GCA_041736565.1. Lineage (GTDB taxonomy): Bacteria > Planctomycetota > Phycisphaerae > Phycisphaerales > Phycisphaeraceae > JBBDMX01. Next base: position 16,420 of record JBGSTK010000054.1, read on the forward strand.
TGCCTGGTCGAAAAGCCCCTGGCCAGCAACCGCCAACAGGCCCAGAAGCTCGTGGAAACCGCCCTGGGACACGGCACGGTTCTGCAGGTCGGCCACACCGAGCGATTCAACCCCGCGCTGCGAGCATTGGCGGCCATGAAGGTCACGCCGCGCTTCATCGAAGTCCACCGCGTCAGCCCGATGACCTTCCGCTCGCTGGATGTGAGTGTGGTCATGGACGTCATGATCCACGATCTGGACATCGTGCTGATGCTCGCGCGCTCGACGTTGGAGCGTGTCGAGGCTGTGGGCGTGGCGGTGCTGGGCGAGCATGAGGATGTCGCCAACGCCAGGCTGGTGTTTGCCTCGGGCTGCGTCGCCAACCTCACAGCAAGTCGCTTGGCGCTCAAGACCGAACGAAAGATGCGCATCTTCGCGGAGACGGCCTACGTCAGCCTTGATTACCAGAAACGCGACGGCATCATCATCCGCAAAACCACCAACGATGCCGCCATCGCCGAGGTGCGAAGTCGCCTGGCAGCGGGAGCCGATCTGTCAGACCTCGATTATTCCGAGTTGGTCCAGTTGGAGAAGCTGGCGATGGACCTGCCCGAAGGACAGGAGGACCCACTGACGGCCGAGTTGACGAGTTTCATCACAGCGGTACGTGGCAAGGGGTTGGTGGCTGTCGATGGTGTCGCGGGGCTGGCGGCGGTCGATGCTGCTCAACGCGTCCAGGAAGCCATCTCTGCCCACCGCTGGGAGGGCTTGGATTGGCCCAAACCGTGAACGGCGGGCCAAATGAGTTCGATCTCGTGCGCTGGCATCCGGCTGACATTGCGCAGGCGGTAAGTGACGGATTGCGCCGCCGCGCTTTGTTGGAGGATGACGAGCAGGCGGTTTACGGCTTCGATGCGCTGGCGGAGTTGGGACTGCACCCCTTGGTTCACGAAGCGCTAGCGGCGGCGGGTTGGGGCGTCTTTCCCGAGCAGCGATACCCCTGTGATCGGGAGAGTGGCAAAAAAAGCCTTGGCAGACGATGCGATGTCGTGCTGACCCCTTCGCCCAATTTGCCCCTGCGAGACCCGGAGATCACCGGCACGCTTTTCGAATCCGGTGCAGCGGTGGATCCCGAAAACGCATATTGGCTGGAAGTGAAGTGCGTCGCGCAGTTTGAAACCAGCGGCCCGTTTCGACGCTACGCTGCGGAGATGCTCTCGCCCGTCGCCAGCGACATCAAAAAAATATGGAACGACAGCAAGATTCGTCACGGCGGGCTGCTGCTGCTGCTCTTCACCGTCGATCAGGCGATTGCCGAGCACGATGTGCTGGCATGGCATGATCGCTGCTTGAGGAAGGGCTACCCGATCGGCCCGCCTTCGTTACGCGGCTTTGCCATCAATGATCGCATCGGAAACGGCTGGTGTCAGGTGGCGGTGTTTACGGTGCGTGGCATGTAGGTGGATGGAACCCAATGACACCCATGACACCCATCGGATGGACCGTAATAATACGCTTGAACGCGCGGCGCGGAAGCGAGCCGCGGTCAGCGGCCTGCCGGACGTCCACCACTGCCCGGCGGCATGTCTCTCGGAGAATACCCCGGAGGCCCGCCCGGCTGAAAGCCCTCCTGCATTTCGGGCGGCATCATCTCGGGATTTTCCGGCGTCACTGTCGGCGTCTTGGGCTTCAACAGGCTTTCCTGCTGGCGAAGCTGAATAGCGATGGGGTCGTTACTGTCACTTGACAGATTCCGCTCGAATATGGTGTTAGTGTTCAGGTCCCATAGGATCACGCGGGAGCTACCGCTCATCCCCGCCGGGCTGCCAAAGATGTCCACGAGCAGCACAGGTGCGGAGAAGGTCACCGAGACATCGCGTTCGGCCAGTTTGCGCGTGGTGGTCTTGCTGACGATATCGCCAAGTCGCACGTCGACAGTTTCCCGAACGCGTTGGCCGTTAAACACCTGCCAGACATCGAAGCGCGCCAGACGCTGATTGGTGTTGACTCCCGCCAGGAAGAAATAGGTATCGGGCGGCACGATGACCGGTTCGCTCCAGGGGCCGGGCTTGGACGCCAACGACAACCGGTTAAACATCTCCAGCCGTTGCTCCTCCTGCACCTGTCCGCGGCGGAATAGAGGATTGAACACGCCGACGACGAAGCGGTAGCGATAAGTCTGGCCGGGCACAGCGGTCAGATCATGTGCCAGCAGTTCCATTGGGCCTCGCGGGGCTCGGCGTGGGCGCGGCTGCTCGTTGGGTCCGGGCGCACCAAATCGTGGGGTCGCGGTGCCGGGATCAACGTTGCGCAAGCTGTTGACCTCTTCACCGCGAAGGGTCGCGTCGCGGTCCTGGTAGAGTTCCTGGAGCCGCTGCTCGAGCTGAGGCAAATCTCCGCTGATCGTGTTGCCATCGGGCATCATCATGTCCTGCGGCATTCCCTCAAAAGGCTGGCCTGTCTCGGGGTTGACTTCCTGCGGCTGGGCGGTATTGGTCTGCTGCGCTCGGATCAGGTCCATCTGACGCTTGACGAGGGCGATCTCCACAAGGATGGCATTGAGCAGTTGCTTGTGCTCGCGGGAGAGCTTGTCCAGATCGACACCGGGGGGAAGCCACGGTCGATCTCCCGTGATCGGCGGGAACTCCCATTCGGTGATGCGGCTCTGGTTTTCACGCACCTCGTTAAGTACTTCCACCGCGCGTTCGCCGTCGGCGTCGCTGGGGAGGTAATCGACCTTGCGCGGGGTGCCGGGAAGAGGCGTGATGACGGTCGCCTCGGACCATTGCCCGGTGGCCTTATCCAGAGTCTGTCGCTCGAGCACGACATAGGTCAACAGGCGTTGTTGACGCCACCAGTCTTCGGGAATGCGGGTCTGACGCAATTCCCCAAACCAGTTTTGCAGGTTGTAGGTGCCCGCCACGCTGACGTAGAAGAAGTCCCGCGGTTGGCGATTACCGATTAGCTTGAGATATTGGCCGCTGAGGCGTTCATCGGTCACTTCACCCATCACCGCAAAATCCGCCCGAGCCATCGCTTGGGCCGGGGCCGACGGCAGGGGAACATCGTAACGAGGCCAACCCGCCACTCCGCCGGCATCGGTCACCAGCGCCTGATCCAACCCCGGCTCGCCCAATGCCACGGCCAAGGCGGAGTCCTGTGCCAGAGTCTCGGTTAGCCCCTCGGAGAACCGTGCCCGATAGGCGGGAACGCTAATGGGCGGCAGCGGGCTGTCGCCGCGAATGAGGCCAGCCTGCAACTCGATTGCTTTGTCATCCAGAGCCTGCTCAACTTGGCCCGGGATTACGACACGGGGAGCGCCCATACCTTCGCGGTACTCCACTTTGTGGGGACTGCCCAGAACGAAGAACCAGAGCACCGCCACCAGGATGGTCCCGGCGATGCCTATGACGATCTTCTCCAGGTTCTTTTCCATGAACCCCAAGTGTTTGGCTTTCATCGTGGATTGCTCTCCGAGTTCCCGGCAGGGGCTTGAATGCTGTTAGGCGGCTTTGAGGAAGTAGTCAGTCGATCCCGTGATCTGAGTGCTCAGGTCCCAGGACCAAACGTTATGGGGTCGGAGTCGGTGTCGTGGGTGCTGTCGTTGTATCAGGCGGAAGGATGCCCAGTGACCGCCTGACGACCAGGGGCATGTGAGGCGTGGTCCACTGCCGGAACCAAATCGACTCCACGAGCATATCCAATCGCACGGCGTCACCCGTCCCATAGACGAATCCTTCCTTCAAGGCTTCGTATTCATCAACATCCGTCACGCGGGTCATCAGGACGGTATTGATGTTGGTTCGAGAGAAGGCATCGAGGATCATTGGGATGTCGCGGCTGTTGACCACCATGGACACCCAGGTGTGTCGGACGTCGAAGAAGGGGTTGGTTACGCGACCGCTCGGGGAGACGGTGAAGTCGGCCGGGAGTTTGGCACGCGGATCGAGCGATGCGGGAGGCGGAACCGCGGCAGTCCCGCCGGGCGTGGTCTGACCGCCAAAGCCCATCTGACCTCCACCGCCGCCTCCGAAAGCGCCTGCTCCACCGGCGGACAGTTCCTCGGCCGCTCGCGGGCCCCCGTTGATGGGAGGTTGCATGCCCATGCCACCCGCAGTGTTGACGCCCACCGAACCCGGCACCACCATGACGCCCAGTAGCCGCTTGATGGGTGCATGAACAATGTTGAAGTTCGGTTTATCGACGGCATTGATGGCGCCGATGGCCTCGACAATGTCCTGCTGAATCCACATCGCCATCTGGCCTTCCCAAATCTGCTCATCGGAGGCAGCGACTTGGGCCGCAGCTGCTGGAATGGCGCTGGTGTCAAACGGGAAGCCCGGTCCCAAGTCTGTTTCCGCATAGAGATGCAACGACTGGGCACGCTCCATCAGAAGGTCCATCAGCTTGGTGCGCTGAAGTTCACGCAGCTTGCGAACATCGGCAGCAGTCAAGTTGGGGCCAAATACCTGGGTCTGGCGAAACTCGCGTTCGACGGTGCCCAGCACACGGTCGATGGCCTGTGCATTGGGGGGCATACCCGCGTTGAGCCGTCGCGCGGGCTGTGTGCCCGGCTTACCCAACATGGCTCGAAGAGCTTCGCGATACTGCGTCTTGATCTCGTAGCGCAAACCCTCGGTCCGCGGTTTGGGCAACAGGTTGGGATCCATCGGCTCGTGGCCACGACTATTGATCGCCAACAGGTCGTCGGAAATGACCTTGTACTCTACCCCCATGCCCTCAAAGGCCGTCTTGAGATTTTCGATGGCGGGCTTGTTGATTGTGATGAAGAACTCGCGTGGCTGGCCTCCGGCATTTTCCGGAGGGATCACGACTCTGCGGCGAACAAAGCCCTGCAGATCGTTGCGGACCGCCACACGCTTGGTCATGTCCTCTTCCAGGGCAGCGCCTTGCATGTAAATCCAGCCCAGGACTCCCGCGCAGAGCAGCACGACGACCACGGCCGCGACAGTAATGGGATTGGACTTGGCTTGGGCGATCAAATTCATCGCTGGCCCTCCGCGGCGGCAAGAGTGAGATCAGTGGCGGCCTCTACGGCATCGCGGGTCTGACCGAGGCTTGAAGAAACCGGACCGGCTGCGGGCGTCGCGGGCTGGGTCGTGTCACCGGCCGGGGTGACGGGCAACTCGCCAAACAGCGCTTGTCTCGCCTGATCCGGGGGATGCAATTGAACTTTGAAGCTCACCTCAAAGAGCCAGTCTTTGGCCGAGGACTCATCCGACAGCGGGCGTTGTGGCAGGAGTTCAGCGGCCTTGATGGTACCGCCGATGTCCGGGGTCCCCACGTCGTTGGGCTGTTCGTTTCGGCCAAAGCCGCCGAAGCCGCCACCGCCGAATCGGTTCCCCCCCGTCGGGGCACCTGACGCCCCAGCACCAGCACCCGCGCCAGCCACCTCGCCACGGGGACGCACGCCCCGGGTGGTGTTGGCCGAGTCAGCCAGGATGCGATACGGGCGATCCGCCTGGTTCCCCTGACTCGACTGGCGACTCAACCAGTCCAGGAAACCGTCGACCACGAGTTCGTAGCCTTTCTCGTAGGGTGTCCACCCGCGGATGGTGATGGTCATTATCCGCGGCTGCTCCGCATCGGTGCCCACCACCGGCGCTGCCGAAGCGATTGGATTCCCATCGGCGCCCATACCGCCCGGGCCGTATCCCATACCGCCATGGTCCATCATTGGGTCGCCGAAGTTGGTCACAGTACCTGTCGTGCCGCCACCATAGGTCGCATCGATCGACTCGATGTAAAGGCGCTTACGCTGGTGACGGGGGATGGCCTTGATCTGCTCGTAGTTCGAGCTAAGCAAAGCCTCCTGCGGATTGACACTCTTGGCTGCCTCGGCGATGTCGGCCATTAACTTGGGCCAAACGTCACGGTAGTCCAGCACGCGTTGCAGGTTCTCAATGCGCTGACGGGTGTCGGAGCCGCTTTCGACCTGCGACCATTGGTTGGCGTTATCGCGTGCCTGACGAAGCAGCGACTGAATCTTGGGGTCGTTGTCCCCCATGCGTGAGCGGAACACCTGGTTGTCGGTCCAGTATTTGAATCCCGCCAATCCAGTGGCGACGACGACGACAGCAGCGGCGGCGGCAATCCAAGGCTGCTTGCTCTTCCACACACGCTGCCGCAGGATTTGGGAAGGGAGAATGTTGGCGTCAATCGCGGCCAGTTCCAGCCCCTGCAGCGCCAGGCCGTAGGCCGTCGCCAGGTTCATGGCGTTGTCTGAGAAGTCCGCGGACTGCGACCCTTCAACGCTGATCTTCTTGAACCCATCAGGCCTCACCACGTCCATCTGCAATTGCTGCTTGAGGAACTTCTGCAGGCCCGGCAGGCGGAAGGTGGACCCCAGCCCAATGAGCTTCTCAAGGCGCGCTTCACGGTTCAGGCTCTGGTAAAAGCCCAACGAGCGCTGAATCTCTTGAACCAGATCGGCAAACACCGGGCGCATGGCCTGGAAGATCTGCCGGGCGTATTTGCTTGTTCCAGCTTCGCGTTTGAGCTTTTCAGCTTTGGGGAAACTGAGCTTGAAAGCGCGCACCAGCGCTTCGGTGAAGTTGTTGCCGCCGATGGGCAGCGTTCGCAGCCAGAGGTCGCCCCCTTCGACAATGATGATGTCGGTGCTCGACGTACCGATGTCCATAAGGATCACGCCCGGGGCATCGGCATCGAGCCCCAGGTCGTAGTACATCGCGTTGTAAACCGCCAGCGATGAAAGTGTCAGACCGTCGAGCTTGATGCCCACGGCGCGATAGGTCTGGAGCAGTTGCGCAACCCGCTCCTTGGTGATCGCGAAAATGCCGACTTCCACGTCCGGCGAATCAGGCTGCATGAAGACCTGATAATCCCATTCCACTTGATCGATGGGAAAGGGAATCTGCTGAACGGCCTCGAACTTCACGATATCCGGAATCTTCTTGGGCTCGACGGGCGGAAGCTTGGCGAACCGGGCGAAGGCGCTGTGCCCCGGCACAGAAGCGACGACCGTGCTCTTGGTGATGTCGTGGCGAGAAAGGAACTGGTCCAGATTTAGCTGGATGGCCTCATCGACGTTGAGATCAGGCGTGGTAAGCACCTGCTTGAATGTCAGCACATCGTATTCGGCCACACGAACTTGGCCGCCCTCCTGCACCAGACGTATCGCCTTGATGGCGTTGGCACCGACTTCGATGCCCCAAGCGTCGTTCTTTTTGGACACGGTGGGCTCCTAAACTGGCAAGCGAAACTCAGCGCTGATAAACCGTTGCGATTCGGACCGACTAAGGATAGCAATGAATCCGTTGGGTCGCTACGCGGGGCACGAAGGTAGCCGGGAGGGCAGCCGATGACGTCCGGTAGGAGGGCGCAGCAAACAAAGCATCCACATTATAATAACCGTTTGGTCATCAAAGAGAACGATCATGCGCTTTGTCAAAATGCACGGGCTGGGAAACGACTACGTCTATATCAACGGCTTTACCCAGCACGTCGCCGATCCTGCGGCTTTGGCGGTGAAAATCGCTGATCGCCATTTTGGCGTCGGGGGCGATGGCCTCATCCTGGTACTGCCGCCGACCTCGCCGGGCGACGCGGATGTGCGGATGCGGATGTTCAATGCCGACGGTTCGGAGTCCGAGATGTGCGGCAACGGTGTCCGCTGTGTCTGTAAGTTCGCCCACGATTTTGGCCTGACCGCCGCCAACCCCATGCGGGTCGAGACGGGGCGTGGTGTGTTGGAGTTGCGCTACAGCCTCGATGCCGTTGGGCAGGTGCATCGAGTGACGGTGGATATGGGTGCCCCGATCCTCAACCCCGCCCAGACACCCATCGATCCATCCCGCCTGCGTCCCACAGCCCAACCGCAGACGTTTGTGATTCCCGATAGCCCGACGGTGCCGGGCAGTGACCCTGTGACCGCCACGTTTGTGTCCATGGGCAACCCCCATGCGGTGATCTACGTGCCTGATGTGAACGTCATCGACTTGACCTCCGTAGGTGCCCGACTTGAAACGCACCCCGCCTTTCCTCGCCGCATGAACATCCACTTTGTGCAGACGCTTTTGCCAGGCGAGGTCATCATGCGCACATGGGAACGAGGCAGCGGGATCACGCTGGCCTGTGGCACGGGAGCCTCGGCGGTCTGCGTCGCTGGCGTACTGACTGCCCGTGGCGATCGGCGAATTCTTGCGCATCTGCCCGGTGGCGATTTGGAGTTGGAGTGGCGTCAGGACGACGATCATGTACTGATGACCGGGCCTGCTGTGACCGTTTTCGAAGGCGACTATCCCGGCTGACGTCGCACCATATGACGCGCGCCTTCCGCCGCCCCGCTGTCAGATGAAGATTGCCCGCAGGGCATAGAAAAAGACAATCGCCATCCCCGCGCCGGCGGGCAGAGTGATGATCCACGAGATCAGAATGTCGCGAATGGCGTTGAGATTTAGCGCGCTGATGCCGCGAGCCAGCCCTACGCCCATCACGGCGCCCACGAGTGTGTGCGTCGTTGAGATCGGAAGACCGAGTTTCGATGCCAGCAGCACGGTCAGCGCGGTGGCAAACTCAGCGGAGAACCCGCGAGAGGGGCTCAATTCGGTGATCCGACGCCCCACTGTTTCAATGACGCGCCACCCCCAGGTCGCCAGACCGACCACGATGCCCACGCCGCCGATGAGCAATGCCCAGGTCGGCACCGCAGCCTTTGCCGGTATGGCACCCGCTTTGACCGTCTGGATCACGACCGACATGGGGCCAATGGCGTTAGCCACATCGTTGGCACCGTGAGCAAAGGCCACGAAGCAGGCCGTGAGAATCTGCAGGTAGACAAATAGCTTTTCGACCCGCTGGTACTCGATATTCGTGGCCGAGAGTTCCTCGGGCTTTTTTGCCGGCGCGAGATGGCGTACCTCATCAAGCATGCGATTGAGGCGGTCGGCAGCTTCTCCGTTGGCAACCTTGGCGGCTCGGTTGAGCTGCTTGGCGGCCTTACCCAGAGTCATCGTCAGGTAATAGTCGTTAACGGGCGCAGCCCCCACGTCCGCGCTCGAGTCTTTGAACCGTGATACGAGGAAGAGACTTACGAGATACCCGACCAATCCCACGCCAAGCGCCAGGCCCCAGGTGCCGTACCAAGGCAACTTATCGAGCCCCACGTTCTGGAGGCCTTTGAACAACAGTACCAACATCATGATGGTGACCACCGTGAGGGTGATCCAAGGGGTCCAAAGTCTCGCGGCTGCGACCGGGCGAGGCGAGAAGAGGATCTGACGTCGCAGGATACGGAAGATGACAAAGGCGATGGCGCCGGACATCAGAGGCGAGATGACCCAACTGGCGGCGATGGAACTCACGCCTTTTGGGCCGAACCAGTTGACGGCTTCCAGTCCGCCGTAGGCCGCTCCAAAGCCCACGATGGCACCGACGATGGAGTGGGTCGTTGAGACTGGCCAGCCGAAGTAGGATGCGACCTGAAGCCAAACACCCGCCGCCAGCAATGCCGCCAACATGCCGCAGGCGAGCATGAGTGGCTGACCCTCGAAACTTTGAAGCGAGACGATGCCGTCGCGCATGGTATCAGCCACATGGCTGCCGGCGAACAACGCCCCGGCTACTTCGAGTATGCCGGCGATGATCACCGCACTTTTGAGCGTCAGGGCGCCGGAGCCCACGCTGGTGCCCATGGCGTTGGCCACATCGTTGGCACCGATATTCCATGCCATGTAAAAGCCGAATGCGATCGCTAAGCCCAGAAGCCACCAATAGGTGGCGCTGAGTTCCAGGCCCATGATCGTCAGCCCAAGCGTTTCGATCATGGCCTATTTAATCTCCAGCGTCATACGAAGCCGATACGCCAGTCGTTCCGAAAGATTGGAGAGGTCCGCCACTTCCTGAAAGATCTGGCTCCAGAGGAAAAACTGGCCGTAGGTCATGGCGGCTTCGTTGCGGAAGAGCTCACGCAGCAGTTCGCGCTGAATCACATCCGCTTCGTGTTCCTTGAATGCCACATCCTCCACCATGTTCTTAACTTTGTCAGCCTCAGCGCCGCCGAAGGAGCTTTCCACAAGTTCATCGAGTTCCTGGATGAGCCTGCGGGCGGCGTGGAAAGCCTCGATATTCTTTTCTAGAAACGAAGCGAAATGCGGCTTGAAACAGTCCAACATATCCAAGTGACGAAGCGTCAACAGTACGCCGATGTTCTCGCATCGGTCGGCGATGCTGTCCTGAGTCGCCAGCATTTCCAGCAGCGCCCCGCGGTCGACCGACAGAAACATCCGTTTAGGCAGGTTGCTGCGAATGTCGTTTTTGACCTGATCAGCCGCGTGTTCGAGCCTGGAAATTTCCGCCGCCAATCCGGGCAGGACGTCATCCTGTTGAGCTTCCACCGCCGCGAAAAGCTCGGGCACCTTGGCCACGCACTCGGCGACACGCTCCATGTGCGACTGCAGTGGCCCGAAGGGCGAGCGTCCAAATAGCTTGGCGATGGTTCGCATATCAGTGGGTTCCGGGGGGCGACGAACATAAGGGCCGTGGAAACGTGACCGGCGGGAAGCGGGCATTAAAGCAAGTTAGGGCACAGTGAGCAAACGCGGCCATCAATTGCACGAGGCGGCGTTTGCCCATTTCCCGGGGCGGGCTTCACAACCCGCAAAATGGGCAGACCCCCGGGGGGTGTGTGGGGCCACGGTTGAGTAGGCGAGCCGCAGTTTATCGGCAACAGCCATGCTGACGAACGGGCGAGGGGCGGTTGAGTTGCATGGGTTATCGGCCAGGTGGCTTCGTCGGGTCCGGGTCGATGGTCCGGGGGCCGGGGGCCGGGGGCC
>JBGSTK010000060.1:0-6763 GCA_041736565.1 Phycisphaeraceae bacterium
GCCTCAGGCACACTGATCTCAATCCGCTTCTCGTCATGCTTGCCCTTGAGCACCTCGGTGACGACCAGCGTGATTCGCCGTGCGTCGTCATCGATGGCTTCGACGTTGCCGACGATGATCGTCCCATAGCGCTGGTGCAGATCGATCATCTGCAGCGATGGGTTGACCAAAGCCCTGGCCACGCCCGATGCCACCACGAACGTGCCACAAACCATTGCCAACAACCACAGGGATCGATGAGTCGAAAACAGTCGCATTGAAAGCTCCGTGATGGGGTTGAATTGTACTACCTCCGCTTTCAGGGACGTTCACGCTCCATGGCTGGTGATCGACGGATGGTCAAGGACGAGTACCCAATATGGCCCACAGCCGACCCGTGGGGTCAGGCCCACGCTGCGGTCTCGTGAGGCCCCATTCGCGTGGTCATACTAGAATGCCGGTCTTTGCGAGCCTGCCGTGGACATTGACTCAGAGACACACATTCCCGTTGTACCCAGGCTGCGTTATCGCTTGACGGTGGCCTACGATGGCACGCTGTTTCACGGTTGGCAGAAGCAGCGGACGCCCGATGGTGGTGAGTGGCTCCGCACGGCTCAAGGCGTGCTCGAAGACGCTGTGGCCCGCGCCACCAAGCAACCGGTGACGGTGGTGGGTGCCAGTCGGACGGACGCACGCGTTCATGCGCTGGGCCAGACGGCCCAATTCGATGCCGCCACGCGGATCCCCATTGCCAATATGGCCGCGGCCATCAACAGTCGTCTGCCCGCGGACCTTGAAGTGCGCGAGGCGATGATCGCTGACCCCGACTTCCAAGCCATCGGCGGAGCCCGCAGCAAGCAATATCGCTATCGCATCTTCAACAGCTCCACCCGGCCGCTGCATCGCCGCAACTACGTCTATCACTGCTGGTGGCCGTTGAACATCGAGGCGATGAACGCCGCTGCCCAACACCTTGTGGGCGAACACGACTTCACCTCGTTGGCAGGCGCAGGGAGTCCGAGGCAGTCCAACGTGCGAACGATCTTTGCCTGCGAGGTCACGCGCGATCAGACCAACGATGAGGTCCACATCGTCGTATCCGGCAACGGCTTTCTCTACAACATGGTGCGCATCCTGGCGGGCACGTTGCTGGAAGTCGGGCGGGGTGCCATGCTGCCTGATGAGATGCCGCCGATGCTCGTCGGCTGCGACCGCAGATTGGCAGGGCCGACGTTGCCGCCTCAGGGATTGTGGCTCGAGTGGATTCGCTACGACGATACGCCATCCTCATCCTCATCCCCATCCCCATGCCCATGACGATACTGCACATCATCACACGGCTGATCCTGGGCGGTGCCCAGCAGAACACCGTGCTGTCATGCGCTGCCCAAGTGAATGCCGGGCACGCGGTGCATCTGGCCTATGGCCCCATCTACGGCCCCGAAGGTTCGCTTCTTTCCCAGGCACGCGAGTCCGGGGCCACGCTCCATGAAATCCCATCGCTCCGCCGCGCTGTGTTGCCCGCACATGATCTGGTCTGTTATCTTGCCCTTCGCAAGCTCATTCGTCGCATCGGCCCGAATGTCGTGCACACCCATTCGAGCAAGGCGGGCATTCTCGGTCGAGCCGCGGCCTGGCATCAGCGGGTGCCTGCGGTGATCCACACCGTCCACGGCCTGCCCTTCCATGACCAACAGCCTGCGATCATTAACCGCGCCTACCTCGTCGCCGAACGCTGGGCTGCGAAGCGCTGCCACAAGATCATCGGCGTCACCCAGGCGATGTGCGACGCGTTTGCCGAACACCACATCGGCCGACCGGAACAGTTCTCCGTCATTCCCAGCGGCATGGATGTCGATGCCTTTGCCGTTGCAGCGGATCGTCGCCGGGAAGTGCGACAGGAACTTGGCATCCCGGCCGAAGCGCCCGTGGTGGGCATCGTTGCCCGGCTTGATCGCCTCAAAGGTCAGGATGACCTACTAGACATCTTGCCTTCACTGCTGTCCGTGCATCCGGAACTGAGGCTGCTGATTGTCGGCGGCGGTTGGCATCGCGATGCTCTGGACAAGCGGGTCGCCACGCTGGGGCTCGGTCACAGGGTGATCTTCACCGGCCTCGTCGAGCCCGCGCGAATTCCGCCGCTGCTTTCAGCCATGGATGTTCACGCCCTGCCTTCGTATCAGGAAGGCCAGCCGCGCACGATGGTGCAGGCTCTGCTGGCGGGTGTGGCGATTGTGGGTTACGACGCCGGGGGCATTGGCGAAGTTTGCCGCGACGGACAGACGGGGTTGCTGGTTCCCGTTGGTGATCGGGGTGCGCTCTCCGCAGCGATTCAAACGCTATTGGCGGATCCAGCGCTTCGCGAGCGACTCGCCAGCGACGGTCAGGCGTTTGCCCGTCAGCGATTCGATGCACGCCTCATGGTCGCTGCGATCGAGTCGGTGTACGAACAAGCTCTGGCGTCAGCGTCAACCAGCGGGGGTTGATCGTCCGCTTACTTCGTGCGTGGCTCGTTGCGGGCGATTTCTGTGAAGGCGGGGGACTCGGCGTAGAATGGCGTTAACATGCCTGATTCCGCCTCTGCCGTCGATCCGCCGATCCATCTGCCGATGTGCGCGATCTTTCGTCGTTACCTCAAAAAGCAGGGCCTCAAGTTCACGCCCGAGCGTGCCAAGACGCTCGATGTCGTGCTGGCCAAGCATGGCGTGTTCGAGGCTGAGGCACTGCTCGACGAAGTGCGGGCCGCGGGACACCAGGTCAGCAAGGCCACGATCTACCGCACGCTCAAGCACCTGATGGACTCCGGCATCATCACCGAAGTCCTCATCGAGAGCCGCCAATCCCACTACCGCCTTTCGGTTAACAAGGAACCCAAGGGCCACCTCGTCTGCATCGAGACCAATCGCATCATCGAGTTTTCCAGCGATGAACTGACCGCCATCCGCGACCGCGTCTGTCGTCAGCACGGCTTCGAGCCTGTCAGTCACAGCTTCGTCGTGTACGGTGTCTCGCCCCAGGCTCAGCGCCAGGAGCAGGCAGAGCGATAGACCGGGCACCACTCGAACCGGGCACCATTCGTTCTATTCGTTCGTGGGTTGGATAGGTGACTGCCCCGACAACGGCGCAGCCGAGGCGACCGCGTCCTTGCGACGGGTCAAGGGAACCAATCCCAGCGCAATAGCCAACGCCCCAGCCGCAGCGACCATCGGCCGCAATGGGCCCGTGCTCAATCGCACCAGTCGCTCATCGAGCCCCGATTGCGGCAGTGGCGGTGCCGGTTGAGGCGGCATGCCCTGAAGCATCCACGTTTCAATCGTCGTCACCCGCTCGCCAACCGGTGCAATGGCGTGGGACTGCGACACATCGCGCTGCGTCAGCAGGTGCGACCCCGCGGGCTTGAGCCGCAGGTAGTGGTACGCCAGCCGCTGGAGCAGGATCGGGTCATCGCTGGCCAAAGCCGCGAGCATGCGGTCGTACGCCTGCCGCTGACTGTCACCCACCGCCGCCCGCTGCAAAATGACATCCCTCTGCCAGGCCAGTTGGCGATTCTCAAGATAAGGCCCCACCAGCAGCGTGGCCGCAACCGTGGCAATACCCGCCAGCAGCAACACCCAGGAGGGCGTCTGGATCAGAACTTCAAGCACAGCATTGACGGCTTTACGCCACATCGTTCATTATTATCGGCGAGTGCTTCCAGCCGCCGTGAAAAGGACGTGGCTTGGTTGCCATTCTGCAGTCGTTTCAGCGCGGATCACGCATCCAGGGCGTGAATTATCCATCGCGGGCGTCGCCGGGTCAATTGCGGGCAGTGGTTATGGATCCCGCTCGTACTCCATAAACTCCCACGAATCTGGATCGCCGTAGTAGTTCCACAGCTGGAGTTTGCCGTTCTCCTCGGCGAAGTTCAGATAGCGATTATTGGTTGATCCCGGCACTTCGATCCGCAGTGACAACGCGTTGGCTTTATGGACGTTGGAATTGCCGTTGGTGTTGTGCTCCAACGTCCAAGTGCCTGGCACGTCGAAGTAGCGACCGCTTCGAAAATCGTCGATAACCGATGCGAACCGTAGGGTGCCATCAACATTGAAAGTGATCGTGTAGGCGTGAGTTGGGTCCGCCACGAAGCCATCACGTTGCAGCAGAGCCAACGATCCGGCGGTCAATCGCCAGGTGCCCACAACCTCCGCTTCGGCCACCTTACGTGTCACATTGCGATCGGGAGCAAAGTACGCACCGCACCCTTGGAGGGCGATGGCCGCTAAAACCACAATTGACGTGACACTTGCACGCCTAACGTAAAAGGGAGGCACTATTGTCGCAAGCCAATATCGCATCGAGGTTGCCTTACGAAAAAGGTTCGAGGCGTTTATTCGCACCCTAATTCAACTTCGTCACCACGTGTGGTCCCAAAACAAGGATGCCGATCACGACGGAGCCGATGGCTGAGATCAAAACCGCCCCGGCTGCGACGTCTTTGGATTGCTTCACCACCGGATGGAAATCCGGCGATGCCACATCAGCCAGAAACTCAAACGCGGTGTTGAGCGCTTCAGCAGTCCAGACAGCCATGATCGCCAGGGTGAGCCAGCACCACTCCGCCGGGGACACGCCCAGCAGAAGTCCCGCCACCACCACGGCCACCGTTGCACACGCATGGACCCATGCATTCTGTTGGGACTTCAGCATGGTCCAGACGCCGACGAACGCATGCCTGAAACTGCGGATACGCCCCGTGAATTCGAATGGCCGTGTTGTCATATTTTTTTATTCCACTCACCAGTTGTCAGTTGTCCACTCATGGTACTTCCCATCATCGCCGATTCGAGCTCGAAATCCCGCAGCGACGTGCCATCGATGTTCCGGATTGTGGTACCACTGAGCATGTCCATCTTCCGTCGATGTCGGCGGACCGAGAACCGAATGTGCCAGATCAGGCGGCATCCCGTCAAACAGCACGCCCTTCGCAATCAAGTCTTGTCTTTCACGGAAGCTCGACGGGCTGCCATAGGGCCAGGTTTCCGAGAAGAAGCTCGGTTTTACCACAGGCTCCGCCACGGGACGCGCATAGATAACGTGCCCTTCGAACACAATTTCAAACTTGGTCGGGTCGAACGGCGGCAACGTTGGAGGTGGCGGTGCAGGGCTTTGAACAAGCCCAACACACACAGCGAGGCTCATGGCGGCAGTACCTGAAAGCGCGGTCAGGAGCCCCCAGAAAAAGATGCGACCGGTAATCGCCGTCTTGGCAAAATTAGGTTTGTAGTGCCGACCGAGCAGAGGTCGACAAGCCTCCGCTTTGGAAATGACCATGGTCCACCAAAGCTCTTTGATGAAATGATGGCTTGGTCGCGTGTATGCCCAGACCAACGCCCCGGCTGCGAGTGCAGCAAACGGCCATGCAAGAGGATCGATGACGAAGGGCAAGGTCATTTGAGGCGGCTAACGCAAAAGGTTCGAATCACCAGCCGCCCGCGGAGGAACACCCTCGTCGGCGGAATCATGCTTCTCATCAAGGACGTCGCCGGTCATATGCAGCGGCTGGTTGGGTGCCTGCTGCAGCAACTCACTCAGTGCATCGTGATGCTCCAAAAGCAGCCGTTGAGTGCGCTCGCCTCCGCGAACAGCAAAAAAAATGCTAACAACTCCGTGTATCCCCAATACGGTCAGAAGGGCAATCTTTGTGCCGAGCAAGCACCCAAACGCAAAACCAATCCAAAACGGCTCCGTCGTTGGGGTAAGTGTCCGGCAGATCGCGATCCACTGCTGGTAGAGCAATACGGCACCAAACAATGACAGAACCAGCGCGGCAACCATGGACCCAACGGAAAGCAGGATGTACTTACGCCGATTGACGTATCGTTCACGGAGCTGCGCGATAAATTCGTCGTCGGAAAGTTGGGCCACGAGAAAAATCGCCTAACCATGATTCGCTTTCACCGCCATCCCGGGTGACGTGCCCGGAATATCTGGCAGCGATAGGGCAGAATGCGTCAAAGCGCCTGGGTTGTCAACTGTCGTGTCGGTGGATTTCCAAGGCCACAGTTGAGCAGGCTGCGATCTGTGGGCAACAGACTTGCTGACGAGCGGGCCACATGGACGATTGAGTCGTTTGTTATCGGCCAGCCGGCTTCGCCGCGCGGGGGGGGTGCTTGCCTGGGCGGTTTTGTCCGTCAACCGCGCCAATGTGTCACTCAACAGCGCGGTTACGTCGCTTGACGGCGCGGGTGCGTCCTTCAACCGGTCGGTCACGTCGCTTGACTGCACGGTTACGTCGCTCGCCCGCGCGGTTGCGTGCCTCAACCGGTCGGTTACGTCGCTTGACCGGTCGGTTAAGTCGCTCAATTGCGCGGTTACGTCGCCTCGCCGGGTGGTTGAGTCGCCTCGCTGGCCTGTTCAGGGGCTTGTGAGGGGAATTAAGCGGCGCGAAGTGCATGATCTGGCGCGAATTGATTGGTTTGAATAAAGTGTGACGGTTGTAACGCCGATGACGATTGCGACGCGACCACGTGGGTGGATGTTCCACCCCTGGAGGCCCGGGGGCCGGGGGTTGCGAAGGTCTTCATATCAGGAGCCATCCATGGCTATT
This sequence comes from Phycisphaeraceae bacterium, assembly GCA_041736565.1. Taxonomy (GTDB): domain Bacteria; phylum Planctomycetota; class Phycisphaerae; order Phycisphaerales; family Phycisphaeraceae; genus JBBDMX01. The sequence continues at coordinate 6,566 of JBGSTK010000060.1, forward strand.
CCCAGGAAAGACTCGTTGCTCGTGCCGTATTCGATGAATATGAACGAGCGGATCAATGCCACGCCTGCTGTCTATGGGCTCACGCCCGATCAGGGCATCAAGTACCTTGCCCTGCATGAGGTGTATGTCGCAGCCGTGGAGGTTCTGGATCTGACTCGCGCCAACGGCGATCAATCGCAATCACTCACGGCTGCGCGT
>JBGSTK010000061.1:0-7745 GCA_041736565.1 Phycisphaeraceae bacterium
CGCCCGTCAATGAGGGCGTCGATTGAACTTTCGCCAGGCGTTGGTCGAGCCCGGCGGGGTCGTTCAGCCGATTGAGAGCGACCCACGCATCGGTCTGGGTAGTGAAATCAGCGAGATGCTGGCCGTTGACCACAGCCCAGAGCACATCATCCAGCGAGTGCGGCTCGTTGAGCGCGACGATGGCGGCGATGTCCGGTCGCTGTGCATCGGACAGGCCGGGCAACTCGCGGGCGGCACTGCGAATGGCGGCAGGCGTGAAGTCCTGCCAACCCTTCGCCACCGCCAAGTCGCAGAGAGCCTGGAGGGTCGCGTGGTCATCGAGCATCACGATGCGTCCCGGCAGGGATTGGCGCAGGCGTGGCTCATCGAGTGCGGCAAGTTGACGCAGGGCAAAGAGTCGCAACTCCGTCGGTTGCCGTGGTTCCCAAAGCCAACGCTCCATCGCCGCGAGGTACGCCTCTCGCTGCGCCGCGGTCAAGGTCGTCGCACCGTCCGTGCTCAGTTGCTGGCCGGCCGCCAGTCGCCAGGACGGGTCCTGCTCTCGGTCATCCATGATTGACAAAGGGTCGGCGAAGCGCTGCGGTGTGCAACCCGCCAGCAAAAGCAGAAGCAGCAGAAGCAGCAGAAGCAGCAGAAGCAGCATCCGGGCTGACACGGAGAGTCGTAGAAAAGTCGCCGCCATGGTGGGGACCTTACAAGAAAAACGCCGACCCGTGAAGGATCGGCGTGATGAGAACTTGATGAGGGCGAGTCTGGGCGAAGCGCGTTTAGCGGCCCGGGAGGCAGGGAATCAGGCGAACGCCCGCGGGGCATTTGCCTTCCAGTTCGCTGGAGACCTTCATGCCAGCCTCGCTGTACATGGTCACCCACTGGCCGCCTTCGACAGCGCGAACCAGCGTGCCGCCGTCCTCCATGTCGCGCAACTCCGGTGCCATATTGGGGTCGGCGTTGGGATCCGGGTTCATCATTTTTTCCTGCATGGCTTTAGCCTCGGGCGTGAACTTCTCGAGGTAGGCGATGAAGCGGTTGGCCTCGCTGCAGTCGCCGCAGCCGTAAACGTAAGCGCGAACGCCGTTGCCCGGACCGCTGGCCGCATCGATAGGCGGCAGTTCTGTCGCCTTGGCTGCAAAAAGTTGCCCGTTGCCCAGATCGTAGTAATAGACGTCCACAATTCGGCCGCTCATGGTCGGCTTCTTCATCGTCCAGACGATCACCGCCAGCGAAACCAGCAGAAGCATGACCGCCGCAACGGTCACCACCGCGGAATTATTGTTCATCCAATCGCGTGCTTTGCCCATAGTTGGCCTTCCTTTCGAGATGTGCCAGCCTTGACCAACGCGCACAACGTCGTTCCAAGCTCGGCCTCAATGATATAAGCAGACTAGCGACTCCGGCGAGAAGAGGCAACTGGCAGCCGTATTTTGCTGCAACGGAATGTTAGGCCGAGCCGCCCTATGACGGCGAGATCTGCCGCTCTGTGCGTCGGCTTGCTCACGTTTGTCGCGGCTCTATACTGAGCGATCATCGGCCCTGGCGGTCTTTTGACAGCTGGTCGGGCTTGATCACGTGGTCGCAACACCTGTCGGGAGCCTTTGGATGGATGTCGTCCTTCTATCGCGTCTGCAGTTCGCCCTGACGATCATGTTCCACTACATCTTCCCGCCGCTGACCATCGGCATGGGGATCGTGCTGGTGTATCTCGAGGGCATGTACTTCGTGAAACGCCAGCCCATCTACGAGGTGGCTGCGAAATTCTGGACCAAGCTCTTTGCCATCAACTTCGCCATCGGCGTGGCGACGGGCATCGTCATGGAGTTTCAGTTCGGCACCAACTGGGCGGTCTATTCGCGCTACGTGGGCGATGTGTTCGGCTCAGCGCTGGCGGCTGAGGGCATCTTCGCCTTCTTCCTCGAAAGCGGATTCCTGGCGGTGCTGGTCTTCGGATGGGATCGCGTCAGTGCCGGGTTCCACTTCTTTGCCACGATCATGGTGGCGCTGGGCTCCATTTTCAGTTCGGTGTGGATCACCATCGCCAACAGTTGGCAGCAGACGCCCAGGGGGCATCACATCGTGGACCATGTCGTCAACGGCGTGGTCTTCAAGCGTGCCGAGATCCTCGATTTCTGGGCCATGATCTTCAACCCTTCTTCGATGCATCGGCTGGTGCATGTCTGGCTGGGGGCGTTTATTCTCGGCGCGTTTTTCATCATGAGCATCAGTGCCTGGTACCTGCTCAAAAAGCGGCACGTGGAGTTCGCCAAGCGATCCTTCACCGGTGCCCTGCTGCTGGCGGCCGTGGCCAGCTTGGCGCAGGCGGTCTCGGGCGACCTGCAGGCCAAGAACGTCTATGAGCATCAGCCCGCCAAGCTCGCCGCGTTCGAAGCCCAATACACGACCCAGTCCAACGCGCCGCTCTATCTCTTTGGCTGGCCTAATAGCAGGACGCAGACGGTCGACTACGGCGTGGCGGTGCCGGGCATGCTCAGTTGGCTGCTGCACGGCGACACGCAGGCGGAGGTCAAAGGCTTTGATGTGCTCGAAGAAACCTGGGGCCGCCCGCCCGTCTGGATTTCCTTCCAAAGCTATCACATCATGGTCGCCATCGGCACGCTCTTCATCGTCATGACCCTCGGTGCCCTACTGCTACGCTGGCGCGGGACGCTCTTTGAAAAACGATGGGTGCTGTGGTGCTTTGTCTTTGCGGTGCTATTGGCATTCGTCGCTAACGAACTGGGCTGGGTGGCAGCGGAAGTCGGCAGGCAGCCTTGGATCGTCTATCCCACCCTCGATGCCCAAGGCGTCGCCAGCGGCGGCCTGCGCACCAGCGACGCAGTGAGCGAAATCGTCACCGCGCCGCAGGTCCTGGGCTCCATCATCATGTTCGGCGCTATCTACTCGCTGCTCTTTGCTGTCTGGATCTTCGTGCTCAACCACAAAATCCAGCACGGCCCCGAGCCCGTGGTCATCGATGGCAAGACCACTTTTGGCGAAGTGATGGACACTGCTTCCGAGCGTGTCGATCATCAGGCCAAAGCGCTCGACTCCTGACCCGCGAACTCAGGACCCGCGACTCCTGACCCGCAGAGCCGGTAACCGCCTCGTGTCGCGCATGGCAACAGATCTCCAAGCTCACAAAGGACTCCCATGGATCTCAACATTCTCTGGTTCATCCTCCTGGGCGTGCTGCTGGCCGGGTATGCCATTCTCGATGGATTTGACCTGGGCGTGGGCATGCTGCATTTCGTGGCACGCAACGACAACGAACGCCGCATCATCGTCAACTCCATCGGCCCGCTGTGGGACGGCAACGAAGTGTGGCTGGTGACCTTCGGCGGGGCGCTCTTCGCCGCGTTTCCCGAAGCCTACGCCACCGTGTTTTCAGGCTTCTACATCGCCTTCATGGCGCTGCTTTTTGCCCTCATCATGCGAGCGGTGTCCCTGGAATTCCGCAGCAAAATGCAGAGCCCGGCCTGGCGACGCACGTGGGACTTCGGCTTCTTCGCCTCCAGCGGATTGGCCACCCTGCTCTTTGGTGTCGCGGTGGGCAACGCCATGCTGGGCATCCCTCTCGATGCACGCGGCGTCTTCACCGGAACCATCCTCGACCAACTCACCTTCTACCCCATCATCGTCGGCCTGCTGGTCATCGCCATGTTTCTCATGCACGGCTCGATCTACCTCTACCTCAAAACCCAGGGCGAACTGCAGGAGCGCCTCCACGCCTGGATGTGGCGGACCTTCGGCATCTTCCTGGTTCTCTACATGTTCACCACCATCATCACACTGGCGACGATCCCCCGCGCTCTGGAAAACTTCCGCCAACATCCGTGGATGTGGATCGTGGTGCTGCTCAATATTCTGGCGATCGCCAACATCCCCCGCGCGATTCACAAGCGCAAACCCGGTTACGCCTTCGCCTCGTCGTGCGCGACGATAGCCGCGTTCGTCTTTCTGCTGGGCGTGGCGCTGTTTCCCAACCTCGTGACCAGCAGTGGTCCCGCGGGTTACAGCCTGACGATCTACAACGCTGCGAGTTCGCCCAAGACATTGACGATCATGGCCATCATCGCCGCGATGGGTATGCCCTTCGTGCTCGCGTACACAGGCGTGATCTATTGGACTTTCCGAGGCAAAGTGGAGATCGGCGAGCACAGCTATTGACCCGCGGCGCGGTGCTGAAAAACTCGCGCCCTCGTGCTGTCGCCACTCGCGCTCATCGCTTTGCTTACAATCCCGCCCCTATGCAAGCCATTATTCTCGCCATTGGTGATGAGCTGGTGCTGGGGCAGACGGTGGACACCAACAGTGCCTGGCTCAGCGAGCAGTTGTCGCGGCTGGGGATGTTGACCCGCTATCACCAGACGGTCGCCGATGATCAGGCCGCGATTGCCGCGGCGATTACCTGGGCGTGTCGAGAAGCGGAATTGGTGATCGTCTCGGGCGGATTGGGGCCGACGGATGATGACCTGACCCGGCAAGCGCTGGCCGATGCGTTGGGGCAGCCGCTGGTGTTGCACGAGCCTAGCGTGGCCACCATCGAAGCCTTCTTCGCCCGACGCACCAAGCCGATGCCCGCAGCCAATCGCATCCAGGCGATGCACCCCAAAGGCACCGAGGTGATCCCCAACACCGCAGGCACCGCGCCAGGGCTCAAGGCGAAACTCGACAAGGCCACGGTCTATGTCACGCCCGGCGTTCCCCGCGAGATGGTGGTCATGTGGGAACGCTCCATTCGCCCCGAGATCGAAGCCCACACGCCCGACCGCGGCGTCATCCTGGCGATGAAGGTCAACACCTTTGGCCAGGGCGAGAGTGCTGTGGGCCAGACGCTGGGCCAACTGATGGATCGACAGCGTAACCCCAAGGTTGGCACGACCGTCAGCGGCGGCGTGGTGTCAGTACGAGTCCGCAGTGAGTTTGCCACAGCCGACGCGGCGCGAACGCAACTCGATGACACCGTCGCGAAGATCGAAGCGGCGCTGGGGGCTTGCGTCTATGGCCGCGATGATGACACGCTGCAACACGCAACCGTGCGACTGCTCCAGGAGCGAGGGCTGAGCATCGCCACCGCCGAGAGTTGCACCGGTGGGCTCATCGGTGCCATGCTCACGGATGTGCCCGGTGCCAGCGAGGTCTACCGCGGCGGGTGGGTGACTTACACCAACGAGCTAAAAACCTCGCAGCTCGATGTTCCCCCGTCGCTCATCGCCCAACACGGTGCCGTGAGCCGACCGGTGGCGACAGCCTTGGCGCAGGCGGCACTGACACGCAGCGGCGCGAACCTGGCGCTGGGCATCACCGGCATCGCCGGTCCCGAAGGTGGAAGCGAAGCCAAGCCCGTGGGAATGGTGTGGGTCGCACTGGCCTGGCGACAGGGCACGCTGACAACGTCGCAGGCCGCAGGCGTCGATGCCCTATGCCTGGACCTCACCGGCGACCGCGCCACCATCCGCGACCGCGCCGCCAAGTGCGCCCTGCAACTGACCCGCTACTTCCTGATGGGCGCCAACTGGAGCGACCTGCTCTGGGGCCATCGGCAAGGCGTCTGAGGCGTCTGAGCCTCAACCTTTTCCGCGGATCGTCAGCGGGGTGATCGCGGCACCGCTGTGGATCGTTTCGACGTTGCCCGCAGCGATCTTTTCGAAGCCGCTGCCTAGTTCGCCGATGGGGTCGGGCGGGACGACGTCGACGACTTTTTCGCCCAGCTTCGCTTCGCCGCGCTTGACTTTGTCCTCGAAGCCTTTGCACTGCGCCAGCAGTTCTGCGAGGATGTTTTCCTCCGGAACGTTGGCGACTTTTTCGCCCTGCACGTAGATGATGCCGCGACGGTCCCCAGCGAAGATCGCCACATCAGCACCCTCGCACTCGCCCGGGCCGTTGACGACGCAGCCCATCACCGCCACCTTGATGGGCAGGGTGATTTCTTCCTTGAGCTTCCGCCGCACATCCTGCACGAGCGTGAAGAGATCGACCTGGATGCGGCCACAGGTCGGGCAGGCGATCAGTTCCGCGCCCTTGCGCGTGCGCATGCCCAGGATGTAGAGCATCTCCAGCCCATCTTCGACCTCGTAGACCGGGTCGTTGGCGTAGCTGATGCGCACGGTGTCGCCGACGCCTGATGCCAGCAGGTGGCCCAGGGGCACGACGCTGCGGATGGTGCCCGTCTCCTTGGGCCCAGCATGCGTGACGCCCAGGTGCAGCGGATAGTCGAAGCGCTTGCTGATTTCGGTGTAGGCATCGATGACCAGTGCCGGGTCGATGGATTTGGCGCTGATGACAATGTCGTGGAAGTCTTCCTTGTGGAAGATTTCGAGATACTCTTCGAGCTTGGCGATCATGATCGCCAGCAGGTGGCCGTGCTTGTTGTGGGAGAAGACGCCGCCGAGTTCCTTGAGGCGTTTTTGTTTGTCGCGTCGCTCGACGATGGAGCCTTCGTTGACGCCGATGCGGATGGGCAGCTTGCGTGCTTTGCAGGCCTGGATAACATCGCGGACCTGATGGGCATCGCTGATGTTGCCGGGGTTGAGGCGGATCTTGTGAACGCCAGCCTCGATGGCTTCCATGGCACGTTGAAAGTGGAAGTGCACGTCGGCCACGATGGGCACCTGCGTCTGGGGCAGGATTTCCTTGAGGGCATCGGTGTCCTTCTTCTCCGGCACCGCCACGCGGACGATGTCAGCACCCGCGGCCGCGAGTCGGTTGATCTCCGCGGCACACTTGTCGATTTCGTAGGTATAGCCTGCGGTCATCGTCTGGACCGACACCGGCGCATCGCCACCGATCTTGACGATTCCGACCCGCGAGTCGCCCAGGGTCACCTGGCGCGTTTGACGTCGTTGCAACATGAAATTGGGCTCCGTTTCAAGGGCGCTATAGAGCACAGCAGTATAGCGTACGGCCCGCCCATCCCGTCGCAACCCCTACTCCGTCGCTAACGCTTCCGGCTCGTTCCGTTCGCCCGCGCGCGCGGCAGGCCCATTGGGCCTCACTTGCCCTGCACCACCGCCTGGTCGGCGACGATCTCGATGGGAACACTCACCTCATCAATGCTCTTGCCCTGCGTATCGGTGACTCGCACTTTGAGACGGAACCGCCCCACGCCCAATCGGCCGGGCAATTCGATCAACTGCACCACGAAAAAGTCTCGGCGGATGTTGCGCGATTCATCCACGATTCGCACCGGGGCCTGACGCCAGACCTCAAAGCCATCCGCCTCGCTGTAGAGACGAATTTCCTGCTCGAGTTTGACCTGATAAAGGTCGCCCTGAGCATCGACGGTCTTGGCGGAGTGGAAGTTGTCGATTTCGAGATAGACGATCATCCGCTGGTTTCGCCCCGCCATGAATCGGCTGCCGTGGTCGAAGGTGTCATAGACGCCGAAGCCTTTGACGCGGCGGCAAAGCTCCGCGGTGCTGATCTTCAAGGGCTGCGGGCCCACCAGGCCATCGAGCAGGCGCGACACCGCCTCGGCGTTGACCTCACCGTCGCCCTTGGTCATCTGCTGACCGAGATTCACGATGAGCTTGTGGTAACGGATTACGAGGTCGCGCTGTCGGGCATCGAGGCCCGTGAGGACTGCGGGGTCAAGCGACCGCGAGGGGTCCGTCAGGCTCAGTCCCGCAGCGGCAATGGCGCGGGCCATGGCGGGGTCATCGCTGGTTCGCAGGGCTTCACGCAGGTTCCGCAACAGCGTGGCGCGATCGGGCACATCGTCGGTGATGGCCCCAAGGGCGGGGGCGGGGGCG
>JBGSTK010000088.1:0-2724 GCA_041736565.1 Phycisphaeraceae bacterium
CACCGCTGCCGCCACGCTGCCGCCGCGCTCATCGATGCCGCGCACTTCCATCCTCCAACCGTCGCGCTGCTCGCCTGCGATCTGCATGTGCAGCGCGATGTTGTCACCCACGCCGTAGCGATGCCGATCCGTTGACAGCGCCAGCCGCGGCTTATCGCGATCCTGCCGTCCAGCCAGGAAACGCGTCATTTGCCCCCAGAATCGCTGATAAAATCGCGTGTCGCCCGTGAAGCCGCCCACCACCATGCGCCATCGCCACGTGGCATCAGCAGTCAACACCATCGCGCGGCCCTGACCCACCTGTTGCGAAATCAGCACGGGCAACGCCTCCTCATCGCCCGCCACGCCACCGCCAACGTCCACGCCAACGCGCACGCCGCGACTCACCGCCAACACCTCCGCACCGGGCTTGATTCCCGCCACGCGCGAAAGCCCGGGCAATTCGGGCAGCGACGCGATGAACGCCGCATCACGCACACGATCGCCCGTAAAGTGAAACACCGGATGCTCACGACCCGCAGCACTCAGCTTCAACGACACCGGCCGCTCCAACTGCGGATTGCTCACTGCGGAAAACTCCACGGGCAGAATCTGACGCAACGGACTCCGCCCCAGCCCTTCGGGCCCGAAGCTTCGATACCCGCCCGTCACCAGCAGGCCGCCGCCGCTCTGCTTGACCCATTGCATCAGCGCCTCAAACTCCGCAGTGCTGAAGTACGTCGCCTCCACATCACCGAGAATGACCACATCCACATTCGCCAATTGCTCCGCCAGCAGCAGCCCGCGCGAGCCGCCATCCGCGCCGGGACGAATCGTCCGCACGGATGACACGACGTTGATGTCCGGATCGTCCGCCAGCGCCTGACGAATGAATTTCCCTTCCCAGCGGAGCACGCCATCGATGTAGATCACCGTCAGAGGTCGAGAGCGGACGGTCATCGCAAAACTGCTGCGGTTGTCGGAGAGATCGCCCTCGCCTCGGGCCGCGCCGACCTGCACCGCATAGGTCAATTGCCCGGGCTGCGATGGGACAAACTCGATCTCCGCGCGGGCTGCGGTGTCGCCCTTGCGCCAGGGGTGAATGCGACTGGCGATCACTTCATCGCCGTGCATCACGCTGATGGGTACGCCCACATCGTCCATCGCCACACGCGAGCTCAGCCCCACCGTCACACGCACCGTGTTGCCGACCAGCGCGTGCTCGTTGGCGGCGATGCTGGTGACCGCCAGATCAGGCTGCGGCTCTGCATGATTCCCGGTCGCCAAGGCCACGGTGAACACGGGCAGATGAAGCTCCGAGAAGGGCGGCACATCCGCAGCATCGTCAGCCTCGATTCCATCCGAAAGCAGCAGGATTCCCGCAGCCCCGCGGCCTTCGATGGCGCGTTGTGCCGCCAACAGACTGCGAGACAGGGGCGAGCCGGTGATCGCGATGTCATCATTTCCTTTGTCGTGCAATGCGTCACTGTCCTCCCACTCCCGACCGCCGAGTCCGAAGGTGCGAATCTCAAACTCGTCGCGTAGCAATGATCGCGTTGCCGCCAGTGTCGATACCGCCTGCTCAAGACGGGAGTCGCCTGATGCGCCGCCATCTCGCAACGCCATCGAAGCCGAGTCGTCGATGACCACCGCCAACACAGGCTTCTGCGTTACTGTGCGCTGCCGGTGCCACACGGGATGCGCCAGCGCCAGGAGCAGGGCCGCGATGGCGGTGAGTCGCAGCGCCAACAACGCAGCACGGAAGCCCAGCGTGGTATTGCGCCAACGCAGGCCTCGCAGATACGCCACCACCACCGCCACGATAGCCACGACCACCGCGGGCAGCACAAGCGCATTCCACGCCGGGGCGAAATCCACGGAAGCAAGTTGCGTTGAAATCATCATGAAGCACGCGGTCATGCCCGCACCTCCACTTCCCTACGCGGCGGAAACGTTCGCTCCATGGCCGCAGCGCTCAGCCCCGACCCCCCCGCGCCATGATCGCGCGGCAACATGGCCTCACGCGAAACTGACGCCAGCTTCCCCCCCGCATCGCTGCGCTGGCGCATCAGCACGTTGGCTATCAGCGGCTCGATGAGCACCAGCGCCAATGCCGCCCAGAGCAGCGCATCCCAGATGCCCCTGCTGACCCCCGCATCATCCAGCAGCGCCGCCACTGCCTCGCGCGCCTGTCCCGTCTCACCCGTCTGCCCCGGCCCGCCCGCATCAACTACCGTCACCTTCCACCGTCCGCCCCGTTGCGACAAGCTCTGCAAATCCACCCGCGCTGGATCGCTCTCCAATCGCGGTACGTTGACGCCAAAGAGCCGCGGCGCACCCGTCGGCACCGTGGTACCAGATCGCTGCAGTTCATAGAAGCCCGCTTGCACCACTGTCGGGGCTGCGAGTGTCGCTATCGGTTCGAGCCCGCGCATCGACCACGTCGCCGCCATCGCATCGCCACCGGGCGACAGAAAGTTCAAAGGCGTCGAATGGTCCCATCCGCCACCCCGCGCCACGGTCAGTGACCGCCCGACCACTGGCTGTGCGTGCTGCTGTGATCCACCCGCGAGATAACTGACGGTTCGACCCACCAGCGGCAGAAAAACGCGACGCAGCGGCAGGTTCGTGCTCGTCGGCGTCATGTCAGTGGCAAAGAGCAGCACGCGACCCAGGCCGTAGCCGCGCTCCAGCAGCAGCGGACGCCCGCCTTCCATCGCGGCAATCACCGCCGCCTCGCGCGGC
>JBGSTK010000139.1:0-8668 GCA_041736565.1 Phycisphaeraceae bacterium
CCACTGGAGCGTGGAGAACAGCCTGCACTGGTGCCTGGACGTCAGCTTCCGGGAGGACCAGCGCCGTCTGCGCGTCGGCGACGGTGCCCAGAACTTCAGCCGCCTGTGTCGTTTGGCCCTCAACCTGCTCAAAGCCGAGAAGACCCTCAAAGCCGGCTTGGCCACCAAACGCCTCAACTGCGGATGGGACAACGACTACCTGCTCAAAGTTCTGATGAACCTCGGATAACCACTACATGCGTTCGCCCTGCCCGTTCACCCACCCCCCCGTTCTGGTAAACTTCGCACCTCCGCCTCCGAACAACCCCACCCTGGACCACCCCATGACCGCCCACTCCGACATCCGTATCGGCACGCTCGCATCTTGCAACGACAAGCTCATCGGCTACCTGCGCCAGATCATTCCCCACGGCTTCGAGTCCTTCAGCCTCACTTTCTGGAAGCAGATCCCCGACAACATCGACCTCAAAAAAACCGCTAAAGCCGTGCGACAATTGCTCGATGAGACGGGCAACACCGCGACGATCAGCTCCCTTGGCATGTTCGGCAACCCCCTGACCGACAAGCAAAACGCCAAAGACTGGGCCCGCTGCATTGATGCCTGCAAGGACTTCGGCTGCGACATTGTCGCCGGTTTCGCCGGGGCACTGCCGGGCAAGAGCGTGCCTGATGCGATGGAAACCTACAAGAAGGTCTGGACACCGCTGGCCAAACGCGCCCAGGACAAGGGCGTCCGCATCGCCTTTGAAAATTGCGACATGGGTGGCAACTGGAATGACGCGGGCCAATGGAACATCGCCCACGCCCCAGCCGCCTGGGAGTTGATGTTTAATGCCGTGCCTTCCGATGCGATGGGCCTGGAGTGGGAGCCCTGTCACCAGATGGTGAGCCTCATTGATCCCCTTCCGCAGTTGCGCCAGTGGGTCGCCAAGGGCAAAGTCTTCCACGTCCACGGGAAAGATGCCACGGTTGATTGGGCCACCGTCCGCACCCGCGGCATCCGAGGCGGCGCCCAATATGTCTGGCATCGCACGCCCGGATTCGGCGACACCAACTGGACCGATGTCATCAGCATCCTCCGCCAAGGCGGGTTCAAAGGTGCCATCGACATCGAAGGCTGGCACGACCCCGTGTACCGCGGCGAGCGGGAGATGACCGGCCAGGTCCACGGCCTCAACTACCTCAAGCATTGCCGAGGCGGCGCGTTTATCCCCAACCCGACGTAAACCGCGTGACTTGCAACGTGACTACCAGCATGGACGGGCAGCGTGACCTACCAGTAGGCACGGTCGCCGAATAGCTTGAGTGGCCACGCAGCCGCCAGTAGAACAATCCACGCCCACACCACCCACCGCGGCAACGACGGGCGCTGTCGCCTCGCCATCAGCACCCCCGGATAAAGGATGCAGTAGCCCAGCAACACGGCCATAGGAACCGCAATCGCGTTATAGCGCAGCGACAGCATCCACTGTCCGTTGGCCAGTGCCCACATGGCACGCATGCCGCCCGTGGTGGGCGCAGGCAGGCCGGTGAGACCATAGAACATCGCTGGCGGAATCTGGCGTTGCGCCAGCCACCACGCGTTCCAAGCCACGTACCCAATCGCCGCGGCAACGGCTACCCATCGCAGCAGCACGAGGTGCAGCGGTCGAGCGCGGCCCTCGGATGGCGAGATCATTGCATCGGCTTGGAAGCCTTCATGCCGTCCACGAGCCAGGGAATCCAGCACAGCGGCAGGCAGACCAACACCAGAACGATGAACAGAATGACGCCTTGTTTGTTGAGACCGAGAAACACTTCTTCGCCTTGGGGCATGGCAAATGACTCCGCTTGGTTAGGGAAACTCGAAAGACCTTTGCAGAATACCTGCACAACGCAAAATGTCAAAATCGCGCCGGGTAGCCCCGTCATGCAAATGCGGGGCTCTCGTGACCAAGCGGTACAATCTTAAAGTCATCCCACACCCATGCCCTGCAAAATTCTTTGATCGGTGGGTGGCGACAGACTTCCCACCTGAAAGGAACCATCCATGACAGGAATCATCACTAGCCACGCAGGCCTCGTAATATTGTTGGTTATCGCCATGTCCGCAGTTGTCGCCATGGGCCAGAATGACAACCAGGCGATTAAGGACGCTGTCCCCGCCGCGCCGCCGCCGACCACCACGCCAGCCCCAGCGAAGCGCATCATCGTCGACTTCGAAGACGCTAAGGCCGTGACACTGACGCCCGCCCAATCCGAAATCGCACGCATTTCTGTCGAAGGTGGTCAAGCGCTGCAAATCACCACCGAGACCGCCGCGTCCTATCCGGGCGTGCTGATCCAACCACGCCAGGGCAAGTGGGACCTCAGCGGCTTCGACCGCGTCGAGATGGACGTCCACAATCCGCAGGACAAACCCGTCCGCGTGCTGTTGAGCCTGCACAATCCCGGTGCCGACGGGCAGAAGAACTGCAACACCGAGTCGGCCACCATCCCACCGCGCAGCAAGAGCACGGTCGTCGTTCCCTTCGGCATGTGGCACGGCAACCCCGGGCATCCGATTGACCAGACCAACATCGTGGCTGTTCAGATTATGCTCGATCGCCCCGGCGAGGCGCATCGCTTCATCGTCGACAACATCCGCGCCATGCCCGCCGACCGAAGCCACATGGAGCCCATCCTTGCCGATCCGTTCTTCAAGTCGCTCGAACCACCCTTCGGCCGCGGCATCAACCTCGGCAACGCGCTCGAGGCCCCGCGCGAGGGCCAATGGGGCGTGACCCTCAAAGAAGAGTATTTCACCGAGATCAAGAAGGCGGGCTTCGACTCCGTGCGCATCCCCGTCCGCTGGTCGGCCCATGCCCAGACCGAGCCGCCGTTCCGCATCGACGAAAAATTCTTCGAGCGTGTTGACTGGGCTGTCCAACAGTCGCTCGACCGTGGCCTGATCCCCGTGCTGAACATGCACCACTACGAAGAGATCTTCAAAACCCCCGATGAGCACCGCGAGCGATACCTGGCGTTGTGGCAGCAGATCGCGGAACATTACATGGACTTCCCCGCTGAGCTGGCGCTGGAACTGCTCAACGAACCGCACGCCAAGTTGACGTCTGAGAAGTGGAACAGCATGCTGGCCAACGCGCTGACCATCGTCCGCCGTACGCACCCCACGCGGAAAATCGTCATCGGCCCGGGGGGTTGGAACAGCATCAACGAACTCGAAAGCCTGCAGTTACCCGAAGCCGATCGCAACATCATCGTCACCGTTCACTACTACAGCCCCATGCAGTTCACGCACCAGGGCGCGGAGTGGACGGGCGCCGAAGCACAGAAGTGGCTGGGTACGAAGTGGACCGGCACCCCCGCTGAGCAGCAGGCGGTTCGCCGCGACCTCGACCGCGCCATTAGCTGGGGCGTCAAGCACCGCCGCCCAATCTACCTTGGCGAGTTCGGCGCCTACAGCAAAGCCGACATGGAATCGCGCGCCCGCTGGACACGCTTCGTCGCCGACGAGGCGATGGAGCGAAAGATGGGCACAGCCTACTGGGAGTTCTGCTCCGGCTTCGGCGCCTACAACGCGAAAAAGAACGAGTGGATCACCCCGCTAAAAGATGCGCTTTTGGGGAAGTAGCACGTGCGGAGCCTACATCGTAGCCCCGCCATGCAAATGCGGGGCCCTTATTACGTCGCCCGGATCAACAGGGCCGGAGGCCCGACACATCCATAGCTCGGTCCGTCAGGGCCGAGAACGAACGCCCTCCAATCCCCGCTCTTCTCTTCTGCCTTGAGGCCCGGAGGGCCGGCACATTGATAGCTCGGTCCCGTCAGGGCCGAGACTGCTGAGGCCGCGGGTTCGTTGCCCCGCATTCCGGGCAGGTGCTCCCGGAGGCACGCAGGTCGTATCCGCACGATGCGCAGAGAAGCGGATCACGCACTCGACGTCTTCCCCAGAATTTGTAGGCCCCGACAGCCAACGGCCAAGGGACCGCCCAATAAATCAGGAATGGTATCCATGTCCAGGCGTAGGGGAACCGCCATAAATCACCACAGAATACGGCCGCGAACTGGTCGAAGTGATGGCTACCAAACGGTCCAAAGATCCAGATCATGCAGTGAACTAGCGAAGCGAGAGCGAAGCCGATGAGACAGGCTCCCAGCAGCGACGCTTTGAGTCGTCCAGACACGACGGTGAAGACACACACCATCGCAAGAAAGAACAACTCCGCGAAGGGAGTCCAACTGAGAATGACGGTGACAAGCGTCTGCATCAAAGCCACCCTACATCCCATCCGCGAAGTTGCCGCCTGCCTGCGGAGCGCGAGGTTAATTGGCTTCTGGTCGGGTCAGCAATTAGCGATGCGCATGGCCAGTTCGCACTCCCACCTCACCCATTAGCCGGCTGATTCAGTAAGCGTTCGAGCCAATGGATGTCCACATCACTCGTCAGGAAGTCGCCGTTTTTCATTAGCGCCGCCTGCAACGGGATGGTGGTTTTGATGGGCTCGATGTGGAACTCGCGTAACGCACGGCTCATGGAGGCGATGGCTTCGCTGCGCGTGGGCTGGTGGACGATGAGCTTGGCGATCATCGAGTCGTAGTTGGGCGGCACACGGTAACCCGCGTAGCAGTGCGTGTCGTTGCGGACGCCGAAGCCGCCCGGCAACTCCAAACGTTCGATAAGGCCCGGGCACGGGGCGAAGCGACGGTCGGGGTCTTCAGCGTTGATGCGGGCTTCGATGGCGTGGCCACGCAGCACGATGTCCTTTTGCTTAAACGGTAACGCCAGGCCCGCTGCCACGAGCAACTGCGTCTTGACGATATCGACCCCCGTGACCATTTCCGTCACAGGATGCTCAACCTGCACGCGAGTGTTGACCTCCAACAGATAGAAGTTGCGATCTTTGTCCAGAAGATATTCGACCGTGGCTGCGGAGTAGTAGCCCGCTGCCTTGGCCAACCGCACCGCACTCTTGCAGAGCTCTTCGCGGGTCGACGCATCGAGCACGGGGCAGGGCGCTTCCTCGATGAGTTTTTGGTGGCGACGCTGGATGGTGCAATCGCGTTCGAAGAGGTGGACGATGTTGCCATGCTGGTCGCCGATGATCTGCACCTCGACGTGGCGGGCGCGTTCGAGGTATTTCTCGATAAACACGGTGCCATCGCCGAAGGCTTTTTCAGCCTCAGTGCGAGCGGCGTGAAGCCCCGAGCGCAGGCTGATGTCGTTATGCGCCACACGCATGCCCCGCCCGCCGCCGCCTGCCGCGGCTTTGATAATGACGGGGTAGCCGATCTTATGAGCAACTTTGATCGCCTCATCTTCGTTGTCGATCTTGCCTTTGGAACCGGGGAAAAGCGGAACCTTGGCGGCTGCAGCAGTCTGCTTGCAGCGCACCTTGTCGCCCAAGAGCATCATGGACTCGACACTGGGGCCGATGAACTCGATGTTGCAGCTTCGGCAGACCTCCGCGAAGTGCGCGTTCTCCGCCAGGAACCCGTAGCCGGGATGGATGGCGTCGACGTTGGCGACCTCAGCAGCGCTGATGATGCGGGGAATCTGCAGGTAGCTGTCGCTTGCCGGCGCAGGACCGATGCAGATGGCTTGATCCGCGAGGCGAACGTGCATGGCATCGCGGTCGGCCTCGGAATAAACCGCCACCGACTCGATGCCCATCTCGCGACAAGCGCGGATGATGCGAACAGCGATCTCACCTCGGTTGGCGATCAGAATGCGTGAAAACATGGGGCCTCAAGCAGAGAGAGTAAAGCAGAGAGAGTAAGTCAGTCCGGGCGGATCATGAACAACGCTTGGCCGTACTCGACCGCTTTGCCGTTGTTGACCAGCACACGCTGGATGGTACCGGTGGCCTCGGCGCGAATTTCGTTAAACACCTTCATCGCTTCGATGAGGCAGACGACGGTCTCGGGCGTGACCTTGTCGCCTTCGCTGACGAAGGGCTTGGCCTCGGCGGTGGATGCGGCGTAAAACGTGCCGACCATGGGGCTGGTAATGGGCGTTAAGCCTGCATCGGGTGAGGGCGAAGTAGTGGGGGATTGGGGGGGGGTAGGGGGGGGGTAGAGGGGGGATGATGGGGGGGTGATGGGGTGATGCGGAGGGGCAAAAACGGGCCCGGCGGACTCCGGACGCCCGCGTTTGAGCGTGACTCGTTCACCCTCAGCATCCTGTAAATCCAGTTCTGTCAGGTCGTTATCGACCATCAGCTTGATCAATGCCCGCAAACTCTTGTTGTCGATCATATTTGCCTCGTATTTTGCCGTCTTTTGCTGGTTCCCACCCATTTTCACTGATTCTAGATGATGGCGGATTCGAGGTCGCTGGGCAAATCGCTCAAAACGCGGTGGCCAGTCTCGGTCACCAGCACATCATCCTCGATTCTAACCCCGCCTACGCCCGACAGATAGATGCCCGGCTCGACAGTCACCACATGCCCGGGCTTCAGCTCGCCTTTGGAACGGTGTGAAAGCGTCGGCTGCTCGTGGATGTCCAAGCCTATGCCGTGTCCGAGCCCATGACCAAAATGCTTGGCGTAACCAGCGGCAGAAATGATGGATCGAGCGGCTGCATCGACGTCTTTGAGCGACCGCCCCGGCTTGATCGCTGCGATGGCAGCCTGCTGAGCGTCGAGCACCACCTGGTAAATCTCCCGCAATTTCGGCTTCATCTTCCCCACCGCCACCACGCGGGTCAGGTCCGAGCAGTAACCGTGCCAGCGCGCGCCCCAGTCGATGAGAATCAGGCTCCCCCGTTTGACCTTACGTGATCCGGGCACCGCATGCGGCAGCGAGGCATTGGCATCGACCGCGACGATACTGGGAAAACTCACACCATCGGCACCCAGTATCCGCATCTCATATTCCAAGCGGGCGGCGATGGATGCTTCGGTCTGGCCGGGCTCGATCGTCGCAACCGTTCGCACAAACGCCTCCTGCTGGATTCGCAACGCTCGGCCAATGGCGGCGACTTCCACGGCATCCTTGATGGCGCGTTGCTCCAAAAGGCCATCATCCACAGCTTTGAGCGGAGTGCCCCGCAACGCCTTGGCCAGACGGCCGCGTTGACCGAGCGTCATGTACTCGCGCTGCAGCGCCAGTGAACCGATGTGGCGACTCGCGGCGACTTGCTGCAAGGCCACGGCAATGGCACCGGATCGAAGGTGCAGCCGCGACTGGGGTGAATCGCGCTTGATCTGTTCCTCGAAGCGAAAGTCGCTGATGAGATCGACCTTGCCGGTGCTTGCCCCGACCACGGCCCAACTGTCCTCGCCGGTGAAAACCGTCAGGTAATGGATGTCACGCGGGTTGGTCACGAGCAGGGCATCGACGTTCCACTTGGCGATGCGTTTTCGCAGGGCTGCGATGCGTGGCGGGAAGATGTCGCGGTTGGAGGAAGCGCCGCGCGTGGCTTTGGTTCTGGCGTTCATGGGTGGAAGTTTAGCGGGTCTGCCCATGTTTCGGGGTACTCGCGTTCCCGCACCGCCGACTTCCCCCGGATTCCCCGGATTCCCCGGCTTCCCCGGATTCCCACCGCTCCCCATCGACGCACCGCTCATCCCATGTCAAACTACCCCCACCACCCCCGGGGATTCATCAAATGTTTATCGGGGCCCAAAAACCACGTCTCCCCACCACCGCCCCCACAACAGTGGGCGGGGTCTGTTACCACGTGCTGAATCGTGGCAACGCCCGGATGCCGGTCGTTGTCGACCTGGGTGACGCGGACGGCACGTCATCTGGACCTGATGCACACCCTGCGCAGCCGTGGCCGACTGAAAAAGGCACGCACCATGCTTGCGTAATTGTGGATGTCCCCTTTCCCCCCCCCCCCCGGTTTAATAGATTTATTCCAGTAACCCTTGCTTTTGGTTTTGAGGGGGGTTATCGTTGCCGCGTCGGAGATTTGCCGCAGTGTGGCGGTGACATTCCCGGATGAGTACCAACAAATTGTGGGAGAAAGAGATGACCGGTAGAACATGGTTGGGTTGTGCGATGGTGGCGGGGGTGATCGGCGGCGGCGGCTCGGCTGCGCAAGGCGCGAATCTGGAGAACCACGCCCTGGCGCTTTCGGGGCGCACGGATCAGTTCGGCCCGGGGTTCAGCGTGTTTGGAGATGACACGTTTGGCCAGTTTGGCCGGCCCACGATCAACAACGCGCGACAGGTCGCCTTTGGTTCGAGCAACAGCGCTTACGCCCAGTTTCAATTCGGCGTGGCGAGCATTGGTTCGCTGATGCTTTACACCCCCAACACGGGGTTGGAATTGATTGCCCGTGCTGAAGGCAGCGGGGGTGGTTACGGCAACGTGGAAACGCCGTTTCTTTCGGAATCGGGTGGCGTGGCGTTTCGCGGTTTTGCCAGTGGGAGCAACACCGGCTTCCATGTCAAGCCCGCCGGTCAATCCAATACCAGTGTTGCGGCGGTTGGGGGCACCGGCTCGTCGGCGCCACCCCTGGCGGGCACGACTTACAGCTCATTGACGACCTTCACCAGCTTCGGTTTCCGCGGCGACCACTTGGCGTTTGCCGGAACCCTCAGCGGCACCGGCGTCAGCTTCAACAACGACGACATCATGGCGCGGGCCGATGGCGCAACCCAGGCCCAGCTCCTGACGCGCGAAGGCGCCCAGGGCTCCAACCCCCTGGGCACCGACAACGGCACGCGCACCTGGGGCG
>JBGSTK010000114.1:0-4322 GCA_041736565.1 Phycisphaeraceae bacterium
CAGCCCGTGGCAAAAGTCACCTTTTCCTGTGGATAACCCCTGATTTCTTGCACGCGGCCGACTAAGGCGCTATAGAGGATGCTCGGCGGGACAAGCACAGCAAGTCAGGGAGCAGCGCACATGGCCATGGGCAAACGGCAAACGCAAGAGCAGCAGTTGCTTTGGGTCAGCACCCAGGACCTGGCGCTGCCGGGGAGCCACCCCTACTACCGCATCGTCAACGAACTACTGGCGGCGCACGGCTTTGACGACTGGGTGCAAGAGGTCTGCCAGGGGTTTTATCACCAGGTGCTGGGCCGACCGTCGCTGGCGCCGGGCATCTACTTTCGCTGTCTGATGATTGGGTACTTTGAAGGCATCGCCTCGGAGCGCGGCATCGCCTGGCGTGTGGCCGACTCGCTCTCCCTGCGGCAGTTCCTGGGCATCGCCCTGGACAAGGCCACGCCGGATCACTCGACGCTCTCGCGCACGCGGCGCTTGATCGACCTCGAGACGCACGGGCGGGTGTTCACATGGGTGCTCAAGGTGCTGGCGCTGCGAGGCATGGTGGATGGCAAGACGGTGGGGCTGGACGCCACCACGCTGGAGGCCAACGCGGCCTTGCGTTCGATAGTCCGCAACGACAGCGGTCAGGGCTATCAGGAGTTCCTCACCGAGTTGGCCAAGGCCTCGGGCATCGACACGCCCAGTCGCCAGGATTTGGTCAAGCTGGACAAGACCCGCAAAAACAAAGCCTCCAACGACGACTGGCACAACCCCCACGATCCGGATGCCAGGATTACCAAGATGAAGGACGGATGTACGCACCTGGCGCACAAGGTCGAGCACGCGGTGGATATGACCCCGGGAAGTGCCGGGGCGGTGCTGGCGGTGACCCTCCAGCCGGCCGACACGGGCGACACCACCAGTTGGCGTGACACCGTGGAGGAGACCTGCCAGAATCACCAGGCCCTGTTGAAGGATCCGCTCACGGCCCAGCAGGTGCACGAGCAGCCGGTGGAGGAACTGGTGGCCGACAAGGGCTATCACGCCAATGAGACGATGACCGACTACCAGGAGATTGGCATTCGCAGTTACATCAGTGAGCCCGATCGTGGTCGACGTCAGTGGGAGGGCAAACCTCAAGAACAGCATGCGGTGTACGCCAACCGTCGGCGTGTGCGTGGTCGGCGGGGCAGGGCACTGCTACGTCAGCGCGGGGAGTTGATCGAACGATCTTTTGCCCACTGCTATGAGACGGGGGGCATGCGGCGCACGCACCTGCGAGGTCATGGCAACATCTTGAAGCGTTTGCTGGTGCACGCCGGCGGCTTCAACCTGAGTCTGGTGCTGCGCCAGGTGCTGGGCGTGGGCACGCCGCGTGGCATGCAGGACCGCGCCGCAGCCCTGTTGAGCCGCCTTGGTGCCGCGCCGAGCCGTTTTGCCGCCGCCCTGGGGCTGTATAGGACGCCGATAGAGACGATGGGGGCTCTACCAACACCTCGCGGCGTCGCGCTGACACTCTGGCCCAATTTCGAATCCATGAGCGCTGCCGCATAACAATCATGCCCGGCGGAGACTTCTGCCACGGGCTGATAGGTGGGTTGGCCTGCGCAAGCAGGTGTATAATCAGATATTTGAGATGGAACCGAATGTCGGGCGCGGCCACGATCTCTTTCACTGCGGCGATGTAGGCTGCGGGATCGTCATCGCGCTGAAGCGCCAGAACCTGGCGCAGTTGCTCCCGACGGAACAAAGACTGATCGGTACCCTTGACCCACTCGGTGAGCGCTGTTTCGCCCCGGAGAAGACGACGATTCAACTCCGCGGCAACCAAGTAGTCGAAGTAGCTCTGATGAGTGAAACCGCACTGACGGCGTTCGTCTATACGCATCACGCCTGCAGATTGGAGGAAATCGAGAACACTTCCATCACCCTCATCGATGCTGGAGGCCGGTGCGGTCAACCTTCCCTTGCGGTCCATGTGCTCAATCAGTTTTCCGAGCACGTTCTCGACCGCTTCACGTGCAATACCCGCGGGGCGTTTACGCTCATGAAAATCCTCCCAGAAAGCGCGCATCAAATCCGTATAGGTCCTAAAGACGGGGACGGTCTGCGCTGCTTGGCGCAGCACGGTCCATAGATGGAGTGCCTGCGGTTGGCGAAGCAATAGTTGCTGGGATTCGGATAGTGACGGCCAAACACCTTGGTCGGTATTAACCACCTCCCGCACGGCATCAGGAGCCAGAAGCCCCACTTCGAGTTCAATGCTCTTGGCGATGGACTTTAGGTGAGTTATACGGGGATCATCCTGCAAATCAAACGTACGGCACACCAGCACGACTGTGACATCTGCCCCCAGTAGCGGGTTCACTGCTTCGCGAACGATTTCCGTAAGCACGCCCATCGGCCGGTCGGTATGCGCAGCGGTCCATCGCAAGGCGTCAAGTTGGTCCAGAATTAGAACCGACCGACCATTGCCCGCAATCGCCTTAAGTGCGCGAGCGGGTGACATCCGTAGCTCACATTTGCTGCGCCCGTATTGATCAGCAGACCCGGTCGGTACATTGCGATCAAGCCGCAACGGCAGAAACGGGATACCCGCGTCCGCGAGAGCACCAGCAAACTCGTACAAAACGCCGCTTTTTCCAAAGCCCGCTTTGCCGTGAACCATGATCAACCGAGCCCGGTCAGGCTGCAACGACTTAGCAGCCTCGACCAGCTTTGTCGTTTCTGTTCGGCGAATCAATTGCCCATTGATCAGGTAAGGACCGATGGAGTCGAGAAAAGACTGCTGAAGCCGGGCGATCGCGTCTGACACCGTTTGGCGATTAGCGCCGTCGCGTAGCGGCAACCCCTTTAATGCGAGATACTCAACGATGCACTTTCGGTCAAGGCGCCGACCAAGGTGTTGAGCAGCGAAAGCACCGAGCAGCGCTCGCACCGTATCAGGATCACCATCGATCAAGTGTCGGCAGAAGAGCTTGACCCAATCAGTGAGTTGAGCTTCATCGTGGAGCTCCGCGCGACAGGCCTGAAGTTCCACGAAGAGAAGTTCTCTATCCTTTTCATCTGTGGCTGGGGAAAGTTGTCGGTATGTGCCGAATTGATGGAATGCCGTCCGCAATGCGGCAGATAGGCCATTATAGTAGGTGGTAGCGAAATCATGATGAATCGCCCGTTCCGACAGATCACGCAACACCGGACACGGATCGCGGGAAACAAAGACAAACTTGTTCCCCGGTTGGGAACTCAAGTGCCGGTTTGCCGCGTCAAGCACGCCGCGGCTGTGTAAATCGGAGAGCTTCCATTTTCCTTCGCCGCTGTTCTCGCGTTTGCAGCTTTCAAGTGAACGTACCCCGTTGGGCAGGTCAACCATTAGGTCCACACCAACCGAAGCAGGTCCGGCTGGCTCCCACGTTACCGCGTCGGCCTCTCCACTAAGTACCCGCAGGATCTGCCGCACGACCCATAGCCGCTCGTATTCATTGCCCATCTTGTCAGCGCGACCGCCCGGTTCCATCGACATCAATAGAGACTCCATCCACTTGAATCGAGCACGATTATACCGTCTTATGGTCCAGCAGTATCGTTTGCGATGATGGGCGTGCGACCGAAGAGCAGAGTTGACCAACCCGCCCGGACCAGCAGGGATGGCTGGGGTGATATAGCATGCCAAGAGCGGCCACAGAGAAGGCTAAATAGGGAACCCCTTTATTGGGCTTCGCAAAAAACCGCAGAAGGCACTCGGGAGTCGTAGAAAGCCACTAAGGGCTTTGTAGGATTAAGGTCAAGTCAATGGGGCTTTGCTGTCGCCGAGGCAGTGGCGCCTTTTCAGACCACGGAAGACAATTGCATACAGCGGGCAGCAGGTTCGCCTGCTGCACGCTGCAATCAACACAGACTGCCAGTGTTCCTATAAACGCGATGTCAGGTGCCAACCGTCTTCGTGTCGGCACGGGTAAACACGAAGCCTGACGCGTTGTTCATACCATAGGAGTTCGGCTCGGCGTGTCGCCGCATATTCCGTCTGGTAAAGCTTCTTTTCGCAGGATCGGCACATCGACGACGGTGTGTGACGGTCCTTGGGACACAGGTGCCATTTATCGCATCGGTCGCACCGGTAGGGAACAAGATCGGTACCGTGTCTTGACCGTACATACTCCGCTGAACTTAGGGCCTCTGTTTCTGATTGATATATTGCCAGCGGGTTTCCTGTTGTTTTAGATGTACAAACATTGTGTTGTTGATTATCCATTGTCATCGCATACTCCTTGAACGCCGTCAGTGTGACGGTAGTGAAAGTTTCTGCCTGGCGGCCGCACGTTACGGCAAAGAGGGGA
>JBGSTK010000173.1:0-2647 GCA_041736565.1 Phycisphaeraceae bacterium
CGTAACTCTTCAGCCGTTTGCAGTGGCTGGTGGCGGTAGCGGGGGCAGGTTGCCGGTGGCCAAGTAGGTTCGCAGTGCGGTGGTGATGGTTGTGATCGGATCATGGCCGCGAAGACGGAGGGTTCGGTGGATGCTCATGAGCACTGCCTGCACGGCCGCACCCTGCTCCGAACGGTTCGATTGACTGTTCTTGCGGAGCACCACGGCCGGGCGGATCTGCCGCTCGGCGAAGTTGTTCTCGAATGCCACATGGTCGTAGTCCAGGAACGTCAGCAGGTGATCGCGGTGGCGGAGCACGCGTTTCGCCAGCCGGCGGGTGTCGCCGTCCACGTACTCCTGGTTCGCCAGGTCTTCGAGCGCCATGTTCAGTTCCGCCGAGGCCCGCCGGAAACGGGCGGGCGTGAAGTCCTTCCGCTTGCGCAGAGCGATCGCCCGGCGCAGCAGGTCCCGCAGGGCGGTGGCGAAGGCGACCCACTCCTGCTGCTGGTTGCGTTCGTCCACCTCCTCGAGTTCGCGCAGCAGATGCACCAGACAATACTGGCGGTCCGCGGCCGTAACCGCCGCGTACGGTGCCCAGAAGTCGGTGATCAGCACCCCGTCGAACTCCGCGCTGAAGAACTTCAGCAGGGCGGGACTGCCTCGGTTGCGGTCGATCATGTAGTAGCAGTTGTGATCATTGGCGAAGCACCAGAGCCAGTAGGTCTGACCGTTGACTCGCCAGCCCGTCTCATCGGCATGCAGGTGTGCCGAGGCCTTGGCCTCCTCCGCAATCTGGCGGTACCAGGCATCCACCACCTCGGCCAGTCGCCGCCAGGCGTCAACCAGGCCGCCGGCCGTGAGCCGTGTCTGCAGATGGTGCTGCAGGATCTCGATGACCTGATCGATGGTGACCCCCAGGCCGTAGTGGAACCAACTGGTCAGCACGATGAGGCGGTGACCGAGCGTGGCATTCGGCATGGCATCCGGCACGGCCGGTTCCACATGCTGCTGGCATCGCGGGCAGTAGTCGCGGTGGATGGTGTGCTCGGTGACGACGGGTACGAGGTTCTCGGGAATGTCCTCGACAGTTCGCGTGCGGCTGCGCTGGCAGCGCTGCAGCGGCCCGCCACAGCCCGAACAGCGTTTCAGACGATGCGACTCACGTCGATCAACCCGCGTGGGCGCCTCACGCCGATGACCCGGATGGCCAGTTTTCGCCCCGGGCTTCTTGCGCCCTTTCGGCCTGTTGGGCTTGGTGTAGACGGGCACCATCCCCGACGGGGTCGAAGGATGAAGATGCCGGGGCGTCCCCTGCAACTCGGCGATGCGTTTGCTGGCTGCGAGAAGGGCCAGGGCGAGAACCTCGGGATTCTCCCTGGCCAGTCGCACCGCCTGCGCTTCCGTGAGCTGACCGCGCAGCGCGGCCTCGATCAAACCCGCGGTCACCTTGCTTTGCTTCGTCGCCGACGCCATATGCGTAGAGATATCCGCATACACGCGCCAGCGCAAGTTGCCTATTTTGATATTTTCCGGGGTCGGCCCGCATTGCACACGGCTGAAGAGTTACGAGTGAAGAACAACGTCTCCGCCCGCCAGCGCGGGAGGCTGCGCAGATGGTGCTGAAACGCCTCCATCATGTCCTCCGGTTGCACCAGATACGACCGACTACCGTCACAGAGAACGTAGTAGAACGTCGGTATGTCACCACCACTTTGTCGGTCAAGCCAGAGAGCTCCGCCTGCTACCCTGTAGGTTCCCGACGCTACAGCCAGCGTCCCCATGCCACACCGAAGGCCATATTGGAATCGGCCCGTCGCATCCAATCGTAGCAGTTCCGACTCACCGAACGCTGCACGCTGCCACTCACCACACACAGTTCCCACCGGCTCGTCGGGGCCACGTGGTGCAAGACACGCGCTTCCCGAACTGCACAGCTCTGCTCTGCGCTGCGTGGGCACGCACGAGCCGATGAGCACACAGGCGAACGGCGCCCACCGCAGCAAGTTTGTGGCCGATCTCATCGACATAACTCCGAAACCGCATCGTACCTACGTTTCGCGTATCACGGTAACACTGGTTGCTCTGGCTGGCGAGGCCTGGCAAGTGCTCTTTGGCATTGCGGGTAATCCGAACACCGCCGTAGGCAGCGCTGCCGGGCGAATAGGTTCCTGTAATCGGAACTTGGGAAACAATAGAAGTTGATCATGCAAAGCGCCACGCACTTGTGGCAGACCACCTCGAACTCGCAAAGATGATCACCAGCGCAATCGTTGGTGTCCAAGCATGAGTTTTGCACACTCCAAGCGGTGCATTCCCCCTGGGCAAGCGCACGCATGCATTCGTCGTCGTGCTCGTCGCTGCACGGGCGAAACGGGCTCGCATGCCTGCCTTTGTTGCAGCATGCGCCGGTGCCAGCGTCTTGGCAGTGTTGACATTCGTGCGCTATTATGCACTGCTTGACCGGCTCTGACCACTCCTCATTCGGGGTCCAGGCTGCACAGTTGCCGCTGCCATCGCATAGGGGTCGATTGGCTTGGTCAGTGGGCGGATCAAGAGGAGGAGGACACTCGCTGCCTCCGAGGGGAGGAGGATACCAGATGCAGATGGGATTCGGAGAGCCAAGAGGTGGACTTCCGGGACAGGCGTGCATCCCCGTTCCCGTCGGATC
>JBGSTK010000115.1:0-4893 GCA_041736565.1 Phycisphaeraceae bacterium
GCGCCATCGACGCGGAACCGCAACAGCTGGCCGTTGACGGTGCCACGCCCGGGACTTCGACCGGCGGTGCGACGCCCACCATCTCTCTCATCGCGGCTCAGGTGAGCGTGCAATATCGCATCGTTGATCTGAAGCAGTACGTCTCGTCCGTCGCTAATCCGCAAGAGTATTTGCGGCAACTGGCGGATCAACGGCTCAATCGTTATTTCGCGACGAAGTCCATTGATTTCCTCATTGGTGAGGGTCGTGCCGCGGCAGGCGAGGATTTGCGGGTGGCGTTGCAGGCTGATGCTGCCAAGGCGGGGCTGGGCGTGGAGATCGTGTTCGTGGGTATGGCGGGTGTTCATCCGCCTCAGGCTGGCGAAGTGGCTGCGGCCTTCCACGAGCAGGTCGGCGCCATCCAGGAAAAAGAAACCGCAATTCAGAGAGCCTGGCAGGACGCGATTCAGACGTTAACGGGCGTGGCCGGGTCGGTGGAGCGTGCGGAGGGAATTGCCCGCGCTGCGGGTCGGCTCGAAGCCCTCCGTCGGGAGCAGAACGCTGATGCCGCAGCCGTCGCGCAGCAGGCGGCGACGGTCGAAGACCTCATCGCTCAAGCGCCCGGGCGTGCTGGTGAACTCATCTACCAGGCCCGCGCCCATCGCTGGGAAGTGACCAACACCGAGCGCGCCAAAGCCGCCCGCTTTGATGCCCAGCTTGCTGCGGCACAGAAAGCCCCGCGCTACTACCGCATGCGGATGTACTTTGATGTCCTGGGCGAAAACCTCGTGACGCCCCGCAAATACATCGTCGCTTCCGAACAGACCGCCCCGGGCGTGTTCCGCCTGGATCTGAAGGACACCGGCACCGCGTTGGGGTCGTTCCTCACGCCTGAATGATGCTGATTGATACACCGCCAGCTCGCCACGCCTCCTTTCGAAGAGGCATAGAAAAGAAGAATTACCCGCAACCCGTTTGCCAAGACCATCATGAAAAACACCTTGATCCTTTTCGTCGGCCTGCTCGTGGCACTGTTCCTGGTGCTGTCGATGCTGCTATTCCAGGTCCGTTATGACGAGGTGGCTGTACGCACCACCTTCGGCGGCGCTACGGAGGAGTCGGTCATCCACGACGCGGGCCTCTACTTCCGTCTGCCTCCGCCCATCCAACAGGTCCACACCTATCCCAAGCGGGTGCAACTCCTGGAAGATGAAACCGAGGAGATTCAGACCAAGGATGGCTACAGCGTCATCCTGCGGACGTATCTGGCCTGGCGGGTCGATCAACCGCTGGACTACTACCGCCGAGTCGAAAATGTTGAGGAGCAGGTGCGACCCCTGCTGCGGAATCTCAAGACCATCGTGGGCCGATACAACTTCGACGATCTGGTCAACACCGACCAATCCAAGCTCAAGCTCCAAGAAATTGAAGAGGAAGCGTTGAAGGACATCAGCGCCCATCTGTCGAGCCAGAACTACGGGATCGTGGCTGAGCACTTCGGCATTCGTCGGCTGATGCTGCCCCAGGAAGTGACGCAGAAGGTCTTTGACCGCATGAGGCAGGCACGCATGACCATGGCCCAACGCGCCCGCAGCGAGGGCGAGGAACAGAGCGTTGCCATCCGCAGCAAAGCCGACGCCACCCGGCAGATCATCCTGGCTTTTGCTGAGAACCGCGCCCAGGCCATTCGCACCCTGGGCGACCTCGAAGCCGCCGAGTATTACAAGGCCTTCCAGGCCGATCAGGACCTGGCGATCTTCCTGCGAAAAATCGAGACGCTGGGCAAAATTCTGCCCCACAACTCCACCTTCGTGCTTGATGCGTCCCAACTGGGTATCGAAGACCTGCTCACCGGCGGCCAGAAAATCAACTCGCCCAAGTGATCAGCCTCGCACGCGCGATATCTCGAACTGTGGTTAACGCCTGACACCAACTTCACCAGCTTCCCAACATGGCTAAAGCTTCAAACCCCTTCGAACATTCTCACGACCATGGTCACGATGACCATGATCACAGACATGACCACGCACTGCCCGCAGCGGATCTCGATCCCGCCCAGCAGTCGTTGGCTGATGCGCTGCGCGTCAGTTTCAATCTGCTCAAAGCGGTGATGCTGGTGCTGGTGGTGCTCTACCTGCTCTCAGGCATCGTTTGGGGCGTGCCCGACCAGAAGCAGGCGGTGCGGCTGCGGTTTGGCAAGATCGTCGGCGAGACGCGCGAACAACAGGTCCTGAAACCCGGGCAGGTTTATTTCGCCTGGCCCTTCCCCATCGAGCAAGTCGTGCAGGTGCCCACCAACACCCAGACGCTGGTCCTCGACCGCGACTTCTGGTTTGAGATGCCCCCCAATGCCGCTGGGCAAACCCTCGATCAGATGCAGGGCGGACCGCTGAATCCCGAGAAGGACGGCTCGCTGTTGACGGGCGACGGCAACATCTTCCACGCGCGTTGGACGGTGCAGTACCAGATTGCCGACCCGATCGAGTTCATCACCAACATCGCTGTGCCTTCGTCGGATGACGCCGTGGTCTTGGGTGCCGCGCAGCGATTGGTGCGAGCCGCCGCCGAGGAAGCCATCGTCCATGCCGCAGCTCAGGCCAGCGTCGAGGACATCACCCGCGGCACCACACAGTCGGAGCAGAACCTCGTCCGCAGGGACATGACCGACATCCTCACCAAGCTCAAGTCCGGCATCCAGGTCAGCAACGTCGTCATCACCGAGCGCACGTTCCCGCTGGCGGTTCGCTCAGCGTTTAACGAGGTGGCGTCGGCGGCAGCGACGCGGGGTCAGCGGCTTGACGAGGCCAATCAGCAGGCCGACCGAATCCTGACCGAAACCGCCGGTGCCGCGGTACGCCCCGTCATGCAACTCATCAACGACTATGAGTTGGCACGCACCGCTGGTGACACGGCCCGCATCGCTGATCTCGACACCCGGCTTGACTGGATTTTCAACAACCTCCAAGCCCCGCGATGGGCAGCGCTGAAA
Source organism: Phycisphaeraceae bacterium (assembly GCA_041736565.1). GTDB lineage: Bacteria > Planctomycetota > Phycisphaerae > Phycisphaerales > Phycisphaeraceae > JBBDMX01. Next base: position 2,969 of record JBGSTK010000115.1, read on the forward strand.
GGCGAGCCCGGTCAACAGGCCTGGGCGTTACTAAGGCAGCTTGATACCGCCCGCCGGGCAGGCAACGAGGGGGTGGCAGCCGATCTGCAGATCAAGCTCTCAGCCATCCTCGATGCTGCGGAAGTCCCACTGGAAGAGCGTGGCCTGACGTCGCTGGGTGGCAACGTGGCGCAGTTGATGAACCAGGCCACTGCCTATCGCAGTCAGGTCGTGGCGAGACTCCAGTCCGAAGCCCTGGCGTTCAACCCCGGCGCCATCAACCCCGGCTTCACCGGCCAGGGTCTGCTGGCACAATACCGGCAAAATCCCCAGGTGTTCCTCAATCGCCGTTGGCAGGACATGATCGAGCAGGTCCTGGCGGCTGACATCGAAAGTTTTTACCTCCCGCCCGGACAAACCTGGCTGGACATCAACCGCGACCCGGGCCTGCGCCAGCGTCGTGAGGAGGCTGCCATCAGGGCTGAGCAGGGGCAGCGCTGATCTGATATCGCGGCCCGTATGCAGGGATGCCTTGAACCCTTTGCCGTGGCGTGCCGGACCTTCCCGTGGCATGCCGTGACGTGTGCGGGAGTTCACGCCCGAACTCGCTCCCCGCCACTGCGATCCGCGGGACACAGATTTTCGCTCGTCGGCCAAGTTCGTGACCCAACCCCTCAGCGCCGTAGAATCACCCATGACGACCTTCACCACGCCCGACATCGCACCCGACTCCCGACCCGCCGATGCCGAGGTCGTCATCCGTTGCCTGCAACTGACCAAGGTATTCCGCGACTTCTGGCTGCGCAACAAGGCGCGGGCAGTGGATCGCATCGATCTCCACGTCAACCGTGGCGAAGTCTTCGGCCTGCTGGGGCCCAACGGCTCAGGTAAATCCACAACCATCAAGATGATCCTGGGCCTGCTGCATCCGACGTCGGGCCGAGTCACCGTCTTCAACAAGCCGCCTGATGATGTCGCGGTGAAACGCCGCATCGGCTACCTGCCGGAAGAGTCATACCTCTATCGCTTTTTGAATGCGCGCGAGACGCTGGACTACTACGCCCGCCTGTTTCACCTCGACCGTCGCCAGCGTGTCCAGCGAATCGATCGCTTGTTGGACATGGTGGGTCTTCAGGGCGCAGCACGGCGGCCGGTGGGCGAATATTCCAAGGGCATGCAACGCCGAATCGGCCTGGCGCAGGCGCTAATCAACGACCCCGATCTGCTCATCCTCGACGAGCCGACGACGGGCCTGGACCCCATCGGCACGCGGCAGATCAAAGACCTCATCATCGAACTCTCCCGCCGAGGTAAGACCATTATTCTCTGTTCGCACTTGCTGGCGGATGTCGAGGATGTCTGCGATCGCATGACGATTATGTTCGGCGGAAAGATTCGCGCCACGGGCACCGCGGAGGAACTGCTGACGCAACAGGATCAGACCATCTTCCAGACCGCGGCGCTGGATGATGAGACTGTCGAAGAAATCGAGGCCGTGCTGGCGCGTCGCGGTAAGGCCATCGAAAAGGTGAGCCAGCCCCGGCAGAAACTCGAGTCGCTGTTTTTGGACATCGTGGAGAAAGCCCAGGCTGAAGGGGCTGTGACCAGCGGCGCCAGCAACACCGGCGAGATCGCTGACTTCCTCCGTGCTGATGAGCATGCGGTGGCGGCTGGCGCGGTGATCGACCAGCTGGTGCAGAAGCCGCAGGCGACACCTGCGCCAACGCCAGTCGCAGCGCCGAAGCCCGCGCAGCCGCAGCATGATGCGGATGTGCTCGATGCTCTCGCCGTACCCAAGGCCAAGCCCGTTGCCCCGGCCCCGCAGCCCAGCGAGCCCGTCGAGGAGATTGATGCGACGGTGCTTGATAGCCTGATCACGCCAACGCAAACATCCTCACCTTCGTCACCGAAGTCCGCGCCGCAGCCTGCGCCGACTTTCGAAGCGC
>JBGSTK010000220.1:0-19219 GCA_041736565.1 Phycisphaeraceae bacterium
AGAAAGCGATCAAAGCCCCAGTCCAATGTGTCCGGTTCGTGATTGTGCGTCGCCGGCACGATCACATCGACCAATCCCGCGGCCAGCCATTGCTCGGGCTGCTGGCCTTGCGCTTCGCCCTTGGCCCGATCATGCGCCACCCGCAGGATCAGCGGCTTTTGCGTCATCGCCCGCGCGTCTTCCAGAAATTCACGGCAGGCCTTGAAGCGTTCGTCTTGCGATGCGTCGTTAGGGAAAAAGGGTGCCTTGCGTTCGAAGTCCAACGACAGACCATCCACATCGCGGGCCAGAAAGTCTTCAAGCAACTCCAGCACAAATCGCCGGTAGGCCCGATCACGAAAGTCGCGGCGCATGCCATCCGCAATCGGCGAGCCGGGCACGCCTTCCATCCAGACCGGGCTGCAGGAGTGATTGAGCCGCAGATTGGCAAAGACGCGCATACCGCGGGAACGACCGGCGTTCAACAGCACATCAAGCAGATCGCGATCCTGGCTGAGAAAATGCTCCACCACATCGCCTTGGGTACAGGTGCGAGCCGGGTCGATGCCGGGGTCGAGCATGCCCGGCGTGGCGGCGATGCTGCGTTCCAGCAGGTCGCGGGTCATCGGCCGATTGTGGCGCGTGCGGCACTTGCTCGCCGCCGCCGACCCCATACACAGGTCAACCACCTGCACCGCACCGTCAAGCGGTTCGATGAATACGCGCTCCACCGCCCGCTCAGTCACGCCCGCGTCGGCAACTTCCGCCAACAAGCCCGAGCAGTCGTGATTGAACGCGACGGTAAACGAATTGTGCTTGTCGTGACCCATGAATCCTCTTTAATCAAGCCTGCCGTCGTCGCGGCAGCATCAGCAGTCCGCCGAGGCCCAGCAGCGCCAGCGAGGCGGGCTCGGGGATCGGAGCCACCTGAATTTCGTAAACACGCGCTCTCGTACCACCGCCGCCGGTTCGGCCGTTCACCGCGAAAGTAATCGCTGTTGTGCTGATCGGATCGATAGTCAGTTTCTGTATTCTTGTCGTGTCGTCATTGAAATTGAACGAACCGCTTCCGATTAGGACGTTATTCCCATCAAACAGGTTCCAGGTGGTGACGCGCTTTAAAGTCAGCCAGATGGTGTCGATGGATCGAGCCTCGGACCACGTAAGCGTAGCGGTAAGGGGGAAGGTTCCATGAACGGTGGCAAGGCCCGTGGTGAAATCCTCATCGTTAATGCCGCCGATCGTCGAGCCTTGGCTGGTGTCGAATTTGGTGCCGCTGGGCGTGGCGTCCGGCGCGATATTGCCCGCCAGCACCTGGTTTTCTGGCGTCTCAATCACGTTTGTGATGATGGCTGCCTGACTGGTCGTAGCCATCAAACCGAGGCAGGCGAACGCGGCCAATGTGCAAGTGAGTCGTGTCATCGTTGTCTCCTTGAAAAGTAAAAAGGTTCAGTAGGTTGAAGGGTTGTGGTTCATGGCGTTCCTTCACGCCCGCCGCCGTCGCGGCAGCATCAGCAGCCCACCGAGGCCCAACAGCGCCAGCGACGCGGGTTCGGGGACCGGGGCAACTTGAAACTCATGTACCGAAGCCCGCTGTCCGCCCGACGATGGAGACGAGCGACCGAGCACCTTCAGTTTCAGGCCGGTGGTAGTCACCGGGTCCAGCGTCAATCGCTGGGTTCCCAGCGTGCCCGAGCCGTAGCTGCTGGTACCGATTAGCGTATCGGAAATGTCGTACAACTCCCATCCCCCAACGCGGCTGAGCATCAGCCATACCGTGTCGATTGTCACCGGAGCGGCCCAAGTCAACGTGACGGTGTATGGAAACACTGTGTGAACGTTAACCACCGTGGTGCCGCTATTCAGGTCGTTAATGTTGCCCGCGCTGTTCTCACCGCTAATTCTGCCCGCCGTCGCGTCAGGGGCAATATTCCCCACCAGCAGATCGGTGTTCCCGGTGAGAACCTGATTGGTGATGATCCCGGCCCTCGCCTCGATAGCGAAAAGACAGGCCACCGCAGTCAACGTTAGAGCAAATCGTGTCATCGTTGTCTCCTTGAAAAGTGAAAGAGGTTGGTTGGTCGAAGTAACGTGGTTCATGGTGATCTCTATTTCAGCGCGTGATTCGTGATGTCGTGGGACGACGGGCGTACGTCGGGAATGTGTGATTTCACGCCTCCCGCCGCCGCCGGGGCAGCATCAGCAGCCCGCCGAGGCCAAGAAGCGCCAGTGACGCGGGCTCGGGGATGATGGCGAACTGCAACGAGTTGGCATTGAGGATGAAGTCGCCGCTCAATCCGCCGCCGAGGTTCGTGTAGCTGAAATCGCCGACGGTGAAGCCGGTGCTGGAGCCGAAGGTCAGCAGCGTGTAGGTGTTGTTGACGGCACCGGTGTTGAGGAAGTCGAACTGGAAGAGACCGGCCGTGCCTTTGGTGAACACGCCCGTGCCCAAGGCGATGCGGTCGGCGGTGGCGGCGAGCGCCAGATTGGACGTGTTGTCCAACTCGAATTTCATCTGGGCGAAGGAGCCAGCGTCGCCGTTCCAGGTCACGTTGCCGTTGTTGGTGTTGAGCGTGCCGATGCTTGAGTTGCCCGGCGCCACCGCGCCGGCGCTGTTGAGCGTGATGGTCTTGACGGTGCCCGTGCCGGCGAGGATCTGGCTGCCGCCACTGGCAATAGCGGCGTTGCGCACCACGACATTGGCGCTGCCGTAGTTGCCCGTCACGTCAAGCGTGCCGCCCTGGACGGTGATCGTGCCGTTGTAGGTGCTTCCGGTGACGCTGGTCAGCTTGACCATGCCCCCTGATGTGTCCGTGCGAGTCGGTGCGACCACGATGGCTTTGGTGCCCAGCAGGTTGCCCGACGACGTGAGTTGCGAGCCGCTGGTGGCGCCGAGGTAGAAACTACCGCCGCCGGTGCTGGTGCTAACGTTGATGTTGCCGCTGACCAAGGCAGTGGAGGAGGTGCCGAAGAGCCCTCGCTGCTGGCCGGCGCTGGTATCAGTCAATGACACCGCGCTGGTCATCGTGCCCATCAGCTCGAGGGCAAACAGGTTGGTACCCGTATTGCCACCTCGAAGGGACAAGGTTCCACCCGACACGTCTTGGTTGAACCGCACAGTCCACGACGGGAGGCTACCGTTGCGGAACATTGTGAGCGTGGAATTGTTGTTGATCTGGACGTCGCCATTGAGGGTGACATTGGAATCGTTGTCCTTTGCGAGACCATAATTCGCATTGAACGTTGCCGTTCCGAAATTGAGCGTGGGGTTGCCACTGAAACTGACGGCCCCCCCGCTAGTATTGAACACAGCGTCATTCGGTGGATTAGCGGTGTTGTCCCACGCGACATGTCCCGACTCGCCAGCCGAGTCCGTGGTGAACAATTGGTTTGAAAGGTTCCAGACGCCAGTTCCACCGACGCCCGGGGTCGCACCGTTGGTATCCCAGTAGTAGGTGACTGCGGCCTGGGTTTGCGATGCCGCCGTGGCGAGCAGCCCAACGCAAGTAACCGCGGCCAATGTGCAAGTGAATCGTGTCATCGTCTTCTCCTTGAAAAATGTTTGCGGCTCGTTACGCGAAGCATTGTGATCCATAGCAGTTCTCCTTACTTAACGTTGATGGGCGGGCGCCGAAACCGACGCGCCGGGGTGCAATTGATAGTCAGCCAGCCGGACGATGCCCGGCTCGACGGGGTGATCGATGCGGCGAAGCAGTGCCTGAGCGGCCAGTAGGCCAAGCATCTCGCGCGGCTCGATCATGCGGGTCAGATCCAGCACGGTGCCTGTTGAGCGATCGGGGCCGAAGGTGATCAAAGACAGGTCGCGGGGCACCTGCCATTGCCGCCCCACGGCCGCCATGTGGAACACGTCAGCATCACGCGGGCCCTGGCAGACCACCGCGGTGGGCGCATCGTCGCCGGCCAGCACGGCTGCGGCCCGCTCGACGGCATCCATACCGTCCATGTGACGCGGCACCACGATCTGATGCGGCGTCAGTCCAGCGTCACGCATCGCCAGTTCATAACCCCGGTGGCGATCCAGCACGCTGTAATGCGGCTCAAAGTTGTTCTCCGGGCCGTGGAGGAAGTCGGCAAAAGCGATTCGCCGATGCCCGAGCTGATGCAGATACTCCACCGCCTGTCGCCCAGCCCCGATATCGTCGGGATACACGCAGGCAACCTCACGCTTGAGGTTGAGCCAGATCACGGGCAGCCCTGCCCGATCAATCGCCTGAAGCATGTAGTCAGGCAGCGCGTGGGTGTAGTTGACCAGCAGGCCATCCACCATTTGCTGCCCCAGAAACGCGGGGAGGCGGGATTCATCGGTCAGTTGATCATCATCCAGGAACCACAGCGACAGGTGCATCTCGTTCTGCTGGAGGGCATCGTGGATGCCGCGGATCGTCTCGCGGGTGAAATTGGACCGCTCGTAATGGGTGCCCATCAGCAGCCCGATGTGGTTGAACCGGCCGGTGGAAATCGCCTTGGCGGCAGCGTTGGGACGGTAGCCCATCTGCTGCGCCATGCGGCGAATCTTCTGAGCCCGTTTGGCGAACGTCGGCCGCTGATATTGCAGGTCTGAACCGAGGATACGCGCCGCAGTAGCCCTGGAAACACCGGCTTTTGCGGCAATTTGGTTGATGGTGGCTTGTGTCAAAGTGCATCCTGCCGGGTAAGAAGGCATGGCTGGGAACGACGCGAACACGACCGAATGACGATTCACGACCACACGCAAATGAGACTACTAGCAATATAATCGAAGGGGTCGAACCTGTCAAGGGTTTTTTGGAGAAATTTTAAGGCAAGGTGAGAGCCTTGAAGTGCCCGCCATCCGGGGGGTGGCGCGGCTACTCACGCCCCCACGTTGCGGCCATGAGCAGCACCCAGCCGGGGCCAGGGATGAGCAAATATGCCACCTCGCCGCCGCCCGCCGGACGCGTGCAACGTCCGATAATAGTGATCCGAACTGCCCCCCAATCCTCGCCTACCCCCCCTCAACTCCCCTCTACCCCCCCCCGTACCCCCCCTGTATCCGCACCTATCCCTCACTAGTCGAAAAACAAAAAAGCCCAGAAAGCCCGTGTTTTTGGCCCCTGAGTAAAACACCAAAATTTGACGCGCGCACCGACGGTTACAACGCGTACGGCCCCGGGGTCGAACTGGGCGGATGATCATTCCGGGACGCTGGGCGCGGATTCTGAGGTGCCTCTGCCATTCCTATTCTCGCCGCTGGCCAAAATTGACACCATCCGCTCATTGCCCTCCGCCAATTGGCGCGGCGAAAAGCCAAAGCCTGCTTTCAGATCAGGATCCGCTCCATGCTCGATAAGTATTCGTGCGGTTCCTTCTTGGTTATTCGTAACCGCCATCATCAATGGTGTGTGTTCCCCCGGTCGCCCGAGCCCATCAGGGTCAGCACCTTTGTCAAGAAGCAATCGCACAGCGTTACATCTGGAAGAAGCATTATCGGCCATTCATGAGAAGGATTCCGGGACCGATCCATATGTACCCACAAAGCAGCATCATGTTGAACGCCATTCCGGTACAAAGGAGGATGGCAACTACACCATTGCTCCTGTGCCTGAGCAGCATCACAATACCATAGCCACACAATGCAATCGACAGGAGTCCGATCACATCGTAGTAAATGTCCCAGTAGGAGTAGACCCGCAGCAACCACGTCTCTTTCGGCCTGACCATCGCGCCGAGCAGCGCAATCACCAACAAGGATGGGCCGCTACATGAGTAAATGAGCGCATTGGTCATCATGGGTGCTCTCATATTTTCTGTGGGCCTGTACAGCGCCTGCAATCGTCGCCATGCCGCGTGGATCGCCACCAGACCGAGCGCCCATACGAGTGCCAATACAGCAGCGACTTCGATGTAGGTCGATGTATCGACCGCGGGGCCATATTCAATGGCAAGATGGTTTGCTGGCAATTTAACGTAACTATCGCTGTGGCGCATCTCTCCCTGGCCGTCCCAAGTCACAATCATCGATGCCAACTCCTGAATCTCGGCCAGATGCGCAGGATGTGTAGTATTTAATCCGCGAGAGATACACCAGGCCACGATGGTTTGGACCGAGGCAGGACCAATATCCTGCCCGGTCACCGGGATGCTGCACTTGTTCTCCTGCAGCTCTATCCACAATGCCGCCGTTGCAGGATAGTCCAGTGTGCTATTGGGGCCCGTATACTCGCCCAGCGCAATCCACACAGTATCGGCATTGTGCGAAGTACCACCGAGCCATCCTACCGATTCCGACGCAGTTGCAGAGATAAACACGGCGGGTACATATTCGGAGCTCGGCTTCAGCTCGCTTTGGTACACGATTCCCACTCGATACGGCAGCCACAGGCGGTCAGCGGCTTCGCCAATGGCCACGAAGCCAAGGCCCCACGCAACTACGGTCCATGATATCCACACTGCCAGGGCACTCGGGCCCCACCAGCGACCTGGAGAGAGTGGGGGTCGCCGACTCCAGTCAAGTCCACATTCAGAGCAATGCTTTCCAGTAAAGCCCTTTGAGTAGTACCCGCAACGGGGACAGCATGCCAGGCCCACGTGGGCCGGTGCGCATCGCCATGCGTCGATGATGCCCGCGAAAACTGAGCGGCTGTGATATGTGCCCACAATGCGCAAATCGCTTTGGCAACGGCTGCACTTCTCGGCCGGCAGCCGAATGACCGCCCCACAGCCACCACATGATTTTTGCGTGAAGCGCATCATCGGGGTATCCGGTTAGCTGGATAGTAACGGCGCATTTCGGTCAGGCCCCAGACTTGGCGGGGGGCTGCGGTGGGAAGAGGTGTGTTTTGGGCCCGGTTGACCATTTGAACCCCCGATGGTGTTGGGGACAGTTTGACATCTGGTGGTGCGTCGGTCAATGGGGATGGGGTGTTGGGGCGCTGGCGGGCGCGGGGAATCCGGGCGAATCCGGCCCTGAAAGGGTCCGGCTTGTGGGGCGGCGGGGTTAAGTCGGGCACGTGAGGCGGTTGGGTTGCGTGGCGGGGGCGGGGCGATTACAACGTTTCTTATGCAAAAAATTCTTGTCACCGGCGGCGCTGGGTTTGTCGGCGCTAATCTTGTGCGGACGCTCCAGACTGAGAATCCCGGCAGGGAGATCGTGGTCGTCGATGATTTTCGCAGCGGGAGTTTCGCCAATCTGACGTCGGAGGGTTTGCGGCCGTTCTCGTTCGGCGGGCAGGTCATCGCTGAGTCGGTCGCCTCGGAGGGCCTGCTGGACGTGCTGGATGACTTTGAGCCTGACACGATTTTTCATCTCGCCTCGATCACGGACACGACGGTGACGGACGATGCGTTGATGATCCGGGACAACGTTGTGCCGTTTGTCGATCTGCTTAATTACGTGGCGGAGACGGATGCGAAGCTGGTGTGGGCCAGCAGCGCTGCGGTGTATGGAACGCGGGCCAACGGTGCCACCGCGGCACGTAGGCCCTTTACGCTCAAGGACGCTGGCCACCCCGCCAACGTTTATGGTTTCTCCAAGTGGCTTATGGAGAATCATGGGCGGCAGGTGATGAATGAGTATCGCGATGCACACATCGTGGGGCTGCGCTACTTCAACGTGTTTGGTCCAGGTGAAGGCCACAAGAAGCACATGGCGAGCATGATTTATCAGCTGGCGCAGCAGATGCTGGCGGGCAAGCGGCCTCGGATTTTCCGTGACGGCCAGCAGGCGCGGGATCATGTTCACGTGCAGGATGTAGTCGATGCCACAATCGCCGGCGCTCACCGCAAGGCCAAGAGCGGCATCTACAACGTGGGCAGCGGCAAGGCGACGACGTTCAATCAGATCGTCGGGGCGATCAACGAGGCGTTGGGCACATCGCTGGAGCCGGAGTACATGGACAACCCGTATCGGTTTTATCAGGACTACACCTGCGCGGATTTGAGCGAAACGGAGGCGGGCCTGAAGTGGCAGCCCAAGCGCGACCCGGTGCCTGCGATGGTGGAGTACGTCAAGGAGTTGGCGAAGTTGCGGGGATGATGTTTGGTCGTGTTATTTTGGCGGGGCCTGAGGTCGCGGCTGCAATCGAGCCTGCGGTCAGGGTCAAACATCTTCCTGGAGGTCGCCGATTTCCGTGAGGATTTTTTCATCGACGAAGATGGGCACATCGCCTGCGACGCCCAGCGCGATGGCATCACTGGGTCGAGCGTCAATGTCGATGGTGCGGCCATCCTGCTTGAGGACCAGTCGGGCAAAGAAGGTGTGATCGCGCAGGTCATTGATGACGACGCGTTCGATGCTGGCGCCGAGTTGTTCGATGACGGCTGCGAGTAGTTCGTGGGTGTATGGGCGTGGTGGTCGCTGGCCCATGAGTCGGCGTTCGACGGCCATGGCTTCGTTTAGGCCGATGAGGATGGGCAGTTCCCGGGTGCCATCCTGCTCGCGCAGGTGGACGATGTGGGACTCGGCGTTTTCGCGGATGAGGATCCGCGCCAATGTCATGCGAACTGCTGTCATGACCGCTCCTTGGACTGTCCAGTCCTGGTTAGGACATTGTAGAGTGTAAAGGCGGTTTGGCGACGGTTAATTTTGAGAAGGGGGTGTATAATATTTTCAATTCATGCGGGACTGGTGGGCTCGCCGATGTTGAAGCCATGTCCTTTGGTCTCGTCATGGTCGATCGCTTTCGGAAGGGAGGGTAAATGCGCCGCTTGGAATGGAGTCGAAGTCGTTATTGGCTGTGCCATTTTCTGCACAGTCGTCATGTTCGCCTGCGCATTGACTGGGCGGATGGCCAACGCCTTGACGAAGCGAGTCGGGCGGTGACGCTAGGGTGGCTTCGTCGACAGCAGGAGCACCTGGGCGCGGATCGGAGTTGGCTGTTGGCGGCAACGGCATCGGCTTGGCCGGGCACACCGGACCACGCGCTATTGCAATGCCTGCGGTTGATGATCAAGGAACAACAGCACTTGGCGGGTCTGCACGCCCGGGCTGTGGGACGTTACCCGACCCCTGGAAGTTGGCGTGGCTTGCACCTGGCGCGGCGATGGGCGGACCTGACGCTGCCGATGCGTCGCTGGCTGGGCCCACGCTTCGAGCTTTCCATTTTGCTGCTTACGAGCCTCATTGACCTGTCGATGGCTCGGCTCATGACGGTGTCACCGCAGGAGAAGTCGGGCACGCTGGACGCGGGGATCCAAGGCGTCTGTGCTCAGAGTCTGCGCGATCGGCAGTCGCATGCGGCATTCATGGCGGAGCGACTGACGCAGGAGTTTGCCGACTTCAATTTCGTTCGCCGCAATCTGCGACGCTGGCGCTTGCGCGGGATGTTCGCGATGCTGCTGGCGTGGGTGGTGCTGACGCAGGCACGGCTCATCGGCGAGCGCGGGCTGTCGCAGCGCGAGTTTGTCATACGTTCGTGGAACAGTTTCGAGGGCGTGCTCGAACGCATGGTGCCCTACCGCCGCGATTCACTGCTGGCGACGCTTGGGGCGCAGGAAGATGAGCCTTACGAGGCGTCACGCGTGAGTTTGTGAGGGAGTAAGACGAGGAAAGGTGCATATTCCGCGTGACAGTTGCAGCGCAGCGGGTTCACCATCGCCATGGCCTCAGCGACCTTCGATCAGACGCATGCCCAGGAAGTCGTGAAGCTCGGGGATCTGCTTGACCTTCTCCACCGTGGCTTGCACATCGTATTCCAGGCGAACGAACTCCACACCGGTATCGGTCAAGAGGGCATAGCTGGCGCGCGGATCGCGATCACGCGGCTGACCGACGGAGCCGGGGTTGATGATGCATTTCTCGCGGTCGTTGAACTCGTACTTGCCATCCATATCCGCGGGCGGATAGAAATCCGGCTCGCTGGTGAAGACGCCCGTGACGTGCGTGTGACCCACGAAGCAACGGCTTTCGATCTTGTCGAAGATCTGGTTGATCTTGGTCGGGGCGGTGATGACATCATCGGGGAAGATGTATTCGTTGATGGGTAGGCGGGGCGAGGCATGGACCCACAGCGCGCCTTTGTCACGCTCGCGAAAGCGAACCTTGAGGTTGCCCAGAAACTCCCAGCGGCGACGGCGTTTGACCTCGTCGCACTCCATTTCGAGTTGGCGGCGAGTCCAAAAGGCGGACGCTTCGGCGCTGGTGTTGAAGCTCGTGGGCTCGAAGAGCACCGCGAAGTCGTGGTTGCCCATCAGCGACCACTCGCAGCGATCGATGATGAGGTCGAGGCATTCGCAGGGGTTTGGGCCGTAGCCCACGATGTCGCCCAAGCAGACGACTCTCGTGATGCCGCGCGCGTCGATGTCCGCCAACACGGTGGTGAGGGCTTCGAGGTTGCTGTGGACATCGCTGATGATGGCGGTGGTCATGCGGCGTGTTTCGCAGTCGTTAGTCGGGGCGGCGGGCAACAGAATCCCGAGGCAGTAGCTTAGCAAGTTGGCATGGCGGCGTTGGGTCGGGGCTGAGATTAAACGACGCGGGCGATGGAGCAGGCGGAGTCAGAAAAGCCTGCCCTGTGCCTTGCTGTCGGTAATGGGGTTGTCCACCATTTCGCGTACTTCCGCCAGAAGATCATCGATATCGCGGAATTGTTTATAGACGCTTGCGAAGCGGACGTAGGCGACCTGATCGACGGCTTTGAGTCGCTTTGCCACGAGGTCGCCGATGACCATCGAGGAGATTTCGCGTTGCCCGGTGCGGGCGATTTCTTCTTCGACTTCATCGACGAGTTTGGCCAGTTGTTCGATGGCGACGGGCCGCTTGAAGCAGGCTTTCTCGACGCCTGTCAGGACGTTTTCGCGGTCGTAGGGAACTCGCGTGCCGTCCTTCTTGATGACGGTCATGCGGGTGTTGCGTTCGACATGCTCGTAGGTGGTGAAGCGTTTGTTGCAGGCGGCACAAACGCGGCGGCGGCGAATGGCGCGGCCTTCATCGCTGGCGCGGCTGTCGATCACCTTGTCGTTGTCCACGCCGCAGTAGGGGCAGATCATGAACCCATTATATTCTTTCGGCGACCTTGGCCCAGACGGTCGTTGCAACAGGCCGTTAAGCAATCCCACGGGTCGGGGCGGTGCATTTGTGTTACCTTTCGCCCATGACGTTTCGCGTGATCATGCTGGGTGACATCATCGGCCGCCAGGGCGTTGAAGCCGTGGCGGGAGCTGTGGCGCAGATTCGCAGCCGATGGAGGCCTGATCTGCTGATTGCCAACGCCGAGAATGCCGCGGAAGGCTCGGGGCTGACGCGCGAGCTTTACAGTCAGCTCATCGATGCGGGCGTGGACGGCATCACGCTGGGGGATCATGCGTTTCGCAGGGCGCAGATCATTCCCGTGCTGGAGAGTGAACGGAATATCATTCGCCCGCTGAACCTGCCCGAGCGTGCCAAGGGTGAGCCTTGGATGGCGTTGACCATCGGTGGGGATGACCGCCCCACCACTAATACTGGCTACGACGCCTATGACGACGACGAAAGCGAATCGCGATCATCGACGCAACAGCGCGGCGATTACGCTGGGCCAGCGATTGACGTTTACATCATGACCGTGTTGGGCCGAGTGTTCGGCACACTGCCGATCGATGAACCGCTGGCGGCACTGGATCGCGCGCTCGCGGAGTTGCCCGAGTCGAAGCCGATTGTGATCGTGGAGGTTCACGCCGAGGCGACGGCGGAGAAGCAGGCCATCGGATGGTATCTCGACGGCAGGGTGGCAGCAGTACTGGGCACGCACACGCATGTCGCTACCGCCGATGCGAGGCTGTTGAAAAAAGGCACGGCTTACATCACGGACATGGGCATGTGCGGGCCGTTTGATTCCGTCATCGGCCGTCGCATCGACCGCGTGCTGGCGCAGATGTCCACGTCCATGCCCGCGCCGTTTGATGTGGCCGACGGCGACATGCGGATCAACGGCGTGATTGTGGACATCGACCCCACGACGCGACAGGCGACGCACATCGAGCGGCTGGAGTTGCGTATCGACGGCTGATAACGGACGCCACGCCTGCCACGAGACCTTCGCGTGACGACAAAGCTCAGCATCTGACGACGGCGCCGATCAATCCCGGCCAAAGTCGAAGATGCTCTTGCCGGTGTTGAGGATTTCTTTTTCCGGCAGAGCCGTGACCGGTCGTCTCGGGGCGGCGGGTGCTGGCTCGGTTGCGGGCACGGTCTCGGGCTCCTGCTGCGGATTCTCAACTGCGGGATCATTGCCCGACGGGGTGATGTCGGGTTGCACATCCTCGGGCGTCACCACTGTAGTCACGATAACGACAGCCTCGGGGTTGAGCGTCGCGCTTCGCTCGTCCATGAGGGTCGCGAGTTTAAGCTGGTTATCCACCAAACGGCTGAGTTCGGCGTCCACAGCCGTCAGCGCCGCACGCGAGGTCTGGCGCGGGCCATCATCTTCGGGTGCCGCCATGGCCTGATGGTGCGCGAAATATAGCCTCGCCGAGACCAGCATCAGCGGGCGCGATGTGGACTGCGCAGTCTTGGCCAACTCCTGATACCACTGCCCAATGGCCAGCGCTTGAGCGGGGCCGACGCTGCGGATGGGGCGACCAAGCAACGGCAGCAGAGCCTGACGCCCTTCAGCCAGCCCAACCTTGGCGTAAGCCTGCGCACGATGCGGGTCATCGAGCTCCGTCAGGCAGAGGCTGACAAGCTTCTCGGCCGCGGCTTGATGGCCAGGCTCACGATCCAGTTGCTTCTTGTATCGCGAGAATTCCGTACACGTGCGGTGGTAGCGCTCCAGATTCTCCACCCGTTCGAGCACTCGCGGAATGGCCTCGTCGAGCTTCATATGAAACTCCTGCAGAGCCTGAAGCGCCCTGGCTTGGTCAGCCTTGCCCAGGAGCATCTGCTCGTAGGATTTCACGCGATTCATGACCTCAAAACCAATGCCCTGCGCCATCTTCACTTGTACCAGCGCCTGCTGCACATCGTCCGCATACTGGTCGGGCGTCAGGTCGGAGTGGGCGATTTTCTCGTTGACATCGCGGGTGATAAGCCCCGCCAATCGCAGGTGCACTTCCATCGTGCCCATCCCGATACCGAGATTAGTGGCTTTGTTGGCGCCGTAGGCCTTCTGATAAAGTTCCAGCAGTTTGGTGAGAATCTCCCGGCTTTTGTCGGGCTGAAGCTCTTCGAGGATGCCTAAGGCGCGGGCGGCATGGCCATAGTCTTCGCGGCGCTGGCGTGCCAGTTCGTGAAGCCGAGTCGCCACATAGATGCGGTAATCCGTTTCAGTACGAAATCTGGCCGCCTGCAGCAGGTCGTCCATGAGGCGCGTTTTCTCCAGTACCGTCTGGGGCCGCATCCGCGAGCCGAACTCAACCTCAAAATCTTCCGCCGGCCCCGCCAGCGTAGACGTGATGCAGACAAAGAATAACAACGCCGGGATCAGTATTGTGCGAGTCAATGTCATGGCTTTGGTTCCCGAAAGTAGAACGTGCGATGCGACGCTTCCTTGCGTTGGGAGAATTATACTTCCCAATGCCGCCGCGGGTCAATCGAGCGAAACTATAAAAAGAATCAAGTGGCGACAGCGCGGTGATGGAAACGCCAGGCCCGCGTGCGAACCGCGGCCGGGCCGGTACTTCGCCCGGGTCCGCGCAAACTTCAGAACATCTCTCGAAGCATCCCCCCAACCACGAACGATGCCGCGCTTTGGACATGCTCCGGTTGTACATCCGGTGCCGCCTCGAGGTCTGCAACAGTGCGAGCGACCTTAGCCAGTCGATCCATGGAACGCGTGCTCAGGTGATTCTGATCGACGATGTTCCGGTATGCCCACATCCCATCGTTCGACAAACGGCAATAGTCGAGCACACTTCCGCCCGGGATGGCTGCATTGAATGGAATGCCGGCACCTGCGAATCGGTCGTGTTGGCGTTGCCGCGCCATTTCGACCTGCTGGCGGATCGATTCGGATGAGCGGCCTGATTCGGTCGAGAAGCGTTCGTCCGTTGACAATCGCTTCATTTCCACCTGGAGGTCAATGCGATCAAGGATCGGGCCGCTAAGTTTGCTCAGATATCGCTTGACTTCCGCAGGTCGGCAGCGACAACGATCATCACCGAAAAACCCGCATGGACAGGGATTCATCGCCGCGGCAAGGGTGAACTGGCAGGGGTAAGTGACGGTGGCTCCGACGCGCGAGATGCGCACCTCGCCATCTTCAAGAGGCTGACGCAAGGCCTCGATTGTGGAGCCGCTGAATTCCGTCAGTTCGTCCATGAAGAGCACCCCGAGATGCGCAAGGGTGATTTCGCCCGGCTTTGGTACGCCACTGCCGCCTCCGATGAGAGATTGCTTGGAGGCCGAGTGATGAATCGGGCGCATGGGCCGACGGGTGACAGCTTCACCATCACGAGAAAGTTCGCCGTATGCGGAATAGATACGCGTGAGCAGCACCTTCTCATCCCCAGTGAGTTTAGGAAGAATGCCGGGTAAGGCCTTGGCCAAGAGCGACTTGCCTTCGCCGGGAGGACCTATTAGCAGAAGGTTGTGGCCGCCAGCGGCTGCAATGCAAGCGGCTTCCTTGGCCTTGTCCTGGCCACGGATGTTGGCAAAATCCGGACACTTGGGGATGTGTGATTCGAACCGTATGGTCTGGCGCAGTGCGTTCTCGAGCTTTCCGCGGCCTTCAAAAAAACGCATGACCTCTTCGAGCGTGGCGGCTGAATAGACCTTGCACCCTTCGTGGCCGGGTTTGGCCATGATCAGAGCGCACTCCTTTTCGTTTCCCGCCGGGACGATTACGGATTGCCCGGGCTTCGCGATGTAGGCGATCGAGAGCACCCCGGGAACGCGGCGCAGCTCTCCGTGAAGTCCAACCTCGCCCATGAGAATAAAGTCGCCTTCAATGTGTTCGGGCAAGTCCGGCAGCAGGCCCGCCGCTTGAAGCATGATGATGGCCAGAGGCAGGTCAAGCCACGTGCCTTCTTTGGGCAAGTCGGCGGGTGCGAGGTTGACGAGGATGTCCACCTCGGGATCGGGAACACCGAACTTGGCAAACGCTCCGCTGATGCGGTCGAGCGCTTCGCCAATGGCACCGCGAGCCATCCCTGTGATCTTGACGGACCCCCGCCAATCGCCCGGCGAAGGGTTCACCCGAACGGCTCGGGCCTGCACTTCAATTATGTTGCCATCAAGCCCCAGCAGGACACCACCGTTGAGGGTGTGATCCCGTTTGAGCAG
Organism: Phycisphaeraceae bacterium; assembly: GCA_041736565.1. Taxonomy (GTDB): domain Bacteria; phylum Planctomycetota; class Phycisphaerae; order Phycisphaerales; family Phycisphaeraceae; genus JBBDMX01. The sequence goes on from JBGSTK010000220.1 coordinate 15,155, forward strand.
ATCGGCAAGATCGCGTTCGCGGCGGGCAGTGCGCAGGGTGGACATGGTAAGTCTCCGGAAACCATAGGTTGGGCGCAAAGGATACCCCAAATGTGAGAGGCCGGGAAGTGCCCGTTGCGCCAGAGGCGGCTCCATCCATTCATGGTTGCGAAGATGGGCAATTCCAGATTTCCGGGTAGCAGTTTGGGCACCGCCGTGGCACCCACGAAAAAAGGGCCGACGTCTCGGTGACGTCGGCCCTTAAAACTTGTGACCTTGGGCAGCGAACTAGATTACCGGCTCAGGCTCGGCGGCGACCCAGCATCATCATGCCACCGAGTGCCAGCAGCGCCAGCGACGCGGGTTCAGGGATGGGCACGATCTGCCACCGTTGCCAGGCTTTGTCGTTGTCAGTGAACAGCGAGACATTCACCGGCGCAGTCGGAGTGGCAGCGCCGTAAGCTTCGAGCCGCCTGCCGCTGTCCTTGGCGTAAATCTCGTAGTACCCATCGACCTGAACAAGCAGAGCCCACTTCTGGTTGTCGGCACCAGTGTAAGTGGCCTGCGCCACGTTGGAGTTATTGGCCGTACCCTGCGCCGTCAGCGCCAAGCCTGAGGCCACGTTGATGAACCTGTAGAAATCGTCGCCGACTGTTTCAACGAACGAAACGGACCACAGGTCCAGATTGTCCGACGCGGTGGGCACATTCATGTTCACGTTGGCCAACTCGCCGCCCCCGACCGCCTGCATTGGCACCACCAGGCTGTTATTCTGCATGTGCTTGTTGTAAATGGCCTGGTAGCCCGGAAAGATCGTCGCAGCCTCTGATGCGGCCGGGGCCAGCACCACGACCATTGTCATCGCCGCCAGAATCGCCTTAATCGTCATCTTCCAGCTCCTGAAGTAAATCGGCCGAGCGGCCAATATCGGCCGCCAAGAGTGGCAAACCTCGGCGGGGTTCCGGCCACGTGACCCAAAGAATCCCACCACCGTCTTTGACGATGTCAAGATTACCGCGCCTGCGGCGATTGTCAACAAATATCTGACCCAATATTGCCAAAATCCATTCTTATACGATTGGGGGATCACGTTGGATTAAATCCCCTGCGGGCGGTCAGGCCCACCGGGGCGAAAAATTTGTGAGTCAAACCCGGCGGCGACCAAGCACCATCAAGCCCCAGAGTGCCCGCAGCGCCAGCGACGCGGACTCGGGGACGATGGAGAAGATCTTGTAGTCCATCTGTGCATTATCGCGCGAATTATCCGTCGGCTGGAGGCTTGCCCTGAAAAGGGGGTCGCACAGGCGATGGGTATCGCCCGCCAGCGGGGTCACCCGCCCATGTCGTAGAAGAACTCTTCCTGCACGATCTTGCCGTCCTTCACCGTGTAGAGCGCGACCTCTTCGATAGTCATGCGACGGTTGGCCATCGGACCTTGTCGGGGCGTGACGTCGAACTTGAACCAGACGGCAAAGCGTTGGCCGTGGGGGAAGGGGCCGCGAGCCTCGCCACCGTGAATTTCATGGTTGGCAAACCACCAGTCCGCCTTGCCTCGCACAGCGGCGATGCCCTCCATCCGGGCTGGCATCGTCGAATCGCCATGTGCCTCGATACTGACAATGTCGGGGCTGTACAACTCCTCAAGCGCCTGCATATTCTGGCCCTGCTGGCAATACGCCACGAGTTTCTTGCCGATCGTCTTTGCGTCCATCGAGGTGCTCCTTTGGGGTTGTGATGGCTTGTTGATCTTACGGCGTGAGTTTTACTCCAGCAATGATCTTGTCAACGCTTACCAAAATTTCACACGCCAGATGAGGTCGAGCGGCTCTGAAACTGCCTCCACTCCCTGCCGAAGCCCACCCTTCGAATTCCCGCTACACCTGGGTCGCCAACTGCCGGAGGCGCTCGGCTTCCTGAGGATGGAGGCCGATCACATCGTTGAGTTCCAGCGGATCGGTCTCGAGGTCAAAGAGTCGGTCGGGAAATCCGCCTTCAGTGACAAGCTTCCACCGCCCATCGAAGCACATCGTCCACGGCCCCTTCTTGCGAGGTTTCTCGACCTCCTTGCCCCTCAGTGCGCTGATGCACACGGTTCGCGGCGACCCGAAGATCGAGCGACTGTCAGCATCCGCCAGCGGCGATACACCCGCCAATTCGAGCGTCGTGGCCGCCAGGTCGATCACCTGCACCAGTCGATCATCCGTCTGGCCTCGAGCGATGCCCGGGCCCGCGACGATCAGCGGCACATGCACGCTGGGTTCATGCCACGTGGACTTGGCCCATCGTCCGTGGTCGCCGAGCATCTCGCCGTGGTCCGATGCGAAGATGACCACCGTCCGTTCAGCCTCGCCCCGCTTCTCAATATGTTCTAGGATGCGGCCGACCCAATCATCGATCAGCGTGCAGTTGCCAGCATAGTTGCGGCGAAGCTGAGCGTGGTCGATGGGCCGCCCCGCGTGATCGGTTTGCCCGCGAACCGGGTCGGGAAAATCAACGCCATCGTAGATCGCCTGCGCCGAACGCGGCGCATCGTGCGGATCGTGTGGCCCGGGAAAACTCACCCACAAAAACCACGGCTGATCCGTCGGCGTGCGATCAAGCAACTCAATGGCCGATCGGCCGCAGAACGCATCGGTAAACGCCTCGTCAGGCAGCGGCGACGGATGCGTCGCGAGTTGCGCCTGTCCGCCAGTATCCTTGCCACGCCGCTGGTAGTCATCGATGTGCAACTGCATCAGCCCCTGCTGTCGCAGGTATTCCACGTAGGGGCCCGGCTTGTCGATCGGCAAGCGCGCTGCATTGAACTTGCCGCGCTGGTCGATGCTGTCGGTGAATCCCAGTTGCGCCATCACGGGGTGATAGCCACCATTGTCATAACCCTCAGCTTGCCCGTGAAGATCGCTCTTGCCGCACGACAATGTGCGGTAGCCCGCATCGCGCAGGCGGCGGACGAAGTTGTCCGCATCCAGATGCAGCGGCCCGCCGTTGTCGATGGTGCCGCAACGTGCGTAACACTTGCCTTGATTGAGCGCGGATCGCTGTGGCACGCAAAGCGGCACATCACTGCGGCATTGAGTGAACCGCACACCTCGGGCCGCGAGCGCATCGAGATGCGGCGTGCGAATCGGCGCGCGACCGTAAGCCGATGTCTCGACATGGCCGACGTAATCCCATCGCCATTGATCGGGAAACAGCAGAAGAATGTTGGGGCGATCGGGCATGCGAGGCTCCTCGGTGAGAAGGCGGCGTACGAATCAGACGACACATCGTATATGGAGAGGTCGGGGCGGTCTGCGCCTGATTCTTATTGGGTTCAATCTTGCCGGTGAAGTGCACCTCTGACGGAGTTTTATCAGCACTGTCCGGGGATCAGCCGGACTAAAGGGCCCGGCTTGGAGGAGCGGCGGTGTTTCTACAATGGGGTGATGGTGATACTGACTGCACAGGCGGATATGACGTTGGCGGGGACGGTGGGGCCGGTGTTGCGGCAGGCGGCTGGCGCAGGGGGTGGGTTGCGTGGTGCGCTGACGCTACTCAAAGATGTGGGGCTGCGCGGGGTGCAACTTGATATTACGGTCGCGGGGCTGCGGCCGCGGGAGCTATCGAAACGCGATCGCCAGGATTTGCTGGCGACATTGCGGCGGGCGGATATGACGTTGGCGGGCGTGGATTTTTTCATTCCCGTGAACGACTATCAGGATGCTGCACAAGTGGATCGGGCAGCGGCGGCGACGGTGGCGGCGATTGAGTTGGCGGCTGATCTGGGCCGGGTGCCGGTGTCGTTGGCGCTGCCGGTCGCGGCACTTGATGCGGGTGTAGCGAGTGCGATTGCCACGGCTGCGGAGGGTCACGCGGTGCCGTTGGCGGTGCATGGTGAGAATCAGTTGGCGGCGTTGGAGCAATGGTTAGCGGCGATTGATCAGCCGGGCGTGGGCGCGGGGGTTGATCCGGCGGGGCTACTGGCGGCAGGGCTGAAGCCTGAGGAAGCTGTGTACAAACTGGGTCGGCGGGTCAAGGTGGCTCGGCTCAGCGACCTGGTCAACCCCGGGAGTCTCCGATGTGCGGTGGGTGCGGGCGAACTCGATG
>JBGSTK010000029.1:0-6946 GCA_041736565.1 Phycisphaeraceae bacterium
GGAAGCGTCGGCTCAGGTGGTGGATATGGAGTAGGCACCGGATGGCCGGAGCTTGGCTGCGGCGCTGGGTGATGGCCAGATCGTCATCTGGGATCTGGACCGCAGCCAACCGCGGCTGAGCTTCCAGCCTGATGCCGGGCGGATGACAACCGCCATGACGTTTGCGGGGAGTTCCGAGCGGCTCTTGACGGTGGGCCCCGATCTGGCGCTGTGGGATACCAGCACGGGAAGCTGTCTGCTGCGCGCGCCTCTCAACACGCCGCTGGCCGACATCGTCTTCCACCACGCCAGCCAGACGGTGATTCACACTGCCGAGGATTCTCTCATGGCATTGCCCTCGCGATAGGGCGGCGGAGCCGTGGTGTTATGAAGTTGTGGCGGCGGCTATGCGGTTTGCGTCGCGCCATCGGCATGGCGTAAAATCCTTTTTTACGCAGCCCAAGGGTCCCCCGTGCGCTTCGAACTCATCGACCAAGTCATCGAATGCGACGACAAGCACATCGTGGCGACCAAGGCTGTGACGACGGCTGAGGAATATCTCGGCGATCATTTTCCGGGCTTCGCCGTGCTGCCGGGTGTCATGATGCTCGAGGTGATGGTGCAGGCGGCCAGACGGCTGGCGTCGCAGCATCGGCCACCCGAGGCTGTGCCGCTGGTGATCGCTACGGTGCGAAACGTCCGCTACGGCAACATGGTCCGCCCCGGCCAGACGCTGCGAGTCGAGGTCACGCTGCGAAGTCAGGATGACACCGGCTACGAATTCCAGGGCCAGGGCGATGTGGGTGGGCAGGTGGCAGTGCAAGGTCGGTTTCGCCTCGAACCGCTGATGCCCTAAGATGCATGGCTCTACAGGACCCGCCCCCCAACGTTTCCCCACACGATTAGGAGTTCACCATGACGCAGGATGAGGTTTTCGCCAAGGTTCGCGATGTACTGGTCGACGCCCTGGGTGTCGATGAGGACGAAGTGACGCCCGAGGCCAAGCTCGTCGAAGACCTCGGTGCCGAGTCGATCGACTTTCTCGACATCGTCTTTCGCCTGGAAAAGGCCTTTGGCATCAAGATTCAGCAGAGCGAGCTTTTCCCTGAGAACGTGCTTAACGACCCGCAATATGTCGCGGGCGGCAAGGTGACGGATCAGGGCATGGCCGAGCTGCGCAAACGGTTGCCCCACGCGAATCTCGCCACGTTCGACGCCAGCCGGAAGGTCAGCGAATTCTCCAACGTCTTTACCGTGGACGCCATCAGCAAGTTTGTGCAGGCCAAGCTGTAGGGCTACTCCCGACGCGGCTAAAAGACCACCGCCGTGACGCGACGAGCGGCACGGCGGCGGGAGTCGCATCAATTTTCCATCTGTCGCTCAATCGTAAAGTGGGCTGATCGTGCTGTTGATCGTCGGCTTGAGGTTAATCGACGTGTCAATGCGGAAGTTGGACTGCGTGGTGTGTCGTTCAGCGAAGAAGAAGTCGAGAGTGCATTCGGCTCCGCCCGTTCCTTCGGCACCGAAGTAGCGCCCATAGCCTTGCGTTTCACCCGCAGTCTTGACCCAGACCCCCGCGATGGCCTTGTCGGCGTAGCCGCCCGTGCCACGGAAGTTGCCGCTTTGGCCACTGAGATTTTCGAATGTCTGCACCGTCCCATCGACGAACCGCACGGTCACGACGCTGAGTTGGCCGGTGGTCTTCACGTTAACCACGGATTGGTCAAAGGCGCAGAGCACATCGCCCAAGCCGCCGTTGAGTTGCAGGTCGATGTACAGATTGCCGCTGACAACGGGGCATGATCCCGAGAGTCCCAGCGTCTGCCACTTGGCGGCCAGCTCACTGGCCATGGCGGTAGTTACTTTCTTGACATCGCCGCCTTCGGTGAAGCTGTCTTTTTGCACAAACGCCTTGCCGTCGAAAAGCATGACGCCGCCTGTGATCGCCGAGTGCACGCCGCCTAAGTCGATGACCTGTTTGCCGTTGATATAGACCCACACGTCGTCGTCGCCGATGAAGGTGAACTTCTGCCCGGCTCGGTAGGTGAAGTTATTGCGTAATTCGAGGGTGAAGTGGAAGTTTTTGCCCAGGCCCTGGTTGCCGAACATCTGATCGTTGATGGGCCAGAAAGCATTGCTCGAATAGCTGTAGACGCCACCCGAGCCGTCGGAACCGTTGGAAAGCGTCAGCGTCAAGGGCATCGAGAGGTTGACGCCGGGCACATCGCGATACCACTGTGCCAGAGTCGCAGCGCTTTTGATGGTGTCCTTGGTGGGACGCGTCGGACTATAGACCGGCTTGCCGTCTTCGCCCAAGTTGGGGTTCACCAGTTTGATGACGTGGCCGTAGCGACCCATCTTGCCGGCTGTTTCGAAGTCGGCGTGACCGCCTGACTGATCGCCGCGCTTGAAGTCGCGGATGATGCCGGTGAGCTCAAGTGTGTCCGCAGCGCCCGGCATGGCGGGCACGAGCATAGCGGCAAGCAGGGCAGCAGTGGTGAAAGTGGTTCGTAGCATGGCTTTCTCCGTTTCGTTTGGACTCTCGAAGTCAAAAGTACGATTCAACGCAGGCACGATGTAAGAGTTTGGACGTAATCAAAAAAATCCCGTGATTGCCCAAACGTTACAGATGGAAATATGCACGACGAGGCGGCCTCGCGGGGGTTGAATCCGGCCAGTTGCAGCGATGTTGGAGCGATGACGAAGTGCTGATGAAGTGTCGCCGAGCGCCGATGCAGCGCCCGAAACTAAACCGCGGGTCGTTTGACCTTGGCGCGGGCAGCACCATCGACGGTCTTCTTCCGCCGCAGGATGTGGTGATAGTGCTGGGCAAAGCGATGCGCTTCGTCACGTATCGCCTGACAGAGCTTCAGCGCGGCGTTATTTCGCGCCAGGCGCAGCGGCTCGCTTCTGGCCTGGACGTAGATGAGCTCTTCCTTCTTAGCCAGTGAGATCACCATCGGCGGCTGAACCGCCAGGTCGGCAAACGCTTCCTGTGCCGCGTGCAACTGGCCCAACCCGCCATCAATGATGATCACATCGGGGTACAGCGCCTGGCCCGCGCCGGCCTCGCGGTATCGCCGACTCACCACCTCGCGGATCGACATGTAGTCATCATTCTCCGCCGATGTGATGCGGTAGCGGCGGTATTCGTTTTTCAACGGACGCCCGTCGATGAAGCACACTTTGGAGCCCACGGTCTCGTTGCCTTGCAGGTGCGCGATGTCGATGCATTCCACGCAGCGAATAGGTTGATCCATCTCCAGCAGCTTCCGCAGTGTCTCCAATCCCTTGCGAGGGTCAGTCAGGAACACTTCGCTCTCAGGTTGCCAGCCATCCTTACGGGCACCGCGGTCATCGAGCTTCTCCAAAGCCCGCACCTGGTCTCGCAATGTTGCTGCTTTCTCGAACTCAAGATTCGTCGCTGCCGTCGACATCTCCCGGTTCATCTCGCGCAGCATCACACTGCGTTTGCTCTCTATGAAGCGCACGAAACGGTCGATGTCGGCACGGTAGGCCTCCTTGCTGATGCGTGCTGCACACGGCGCGGTGCAGCGTTTGATGGGATGGAGCAGGCAAGGCCGAAAGAAGCGACGTTTGGGGTCATCGTCGCGGATGTCGAGTTCACAGGTGCGGAATTTGAAGACCCGCTGGAGCATGTGAATGCTTTGCCGGAGCGCATAGACGCTGGTGAAGGGTCCGAGGATGCGAGCACCTCTAAACTGCGGTGCGGTAGGCTCGCGGGTGATGAACACGCCCGGGAAATCATCGCGCAAGGTGATGACGAGGTAGGGAAAAGTTTTGTCATCGGTCAGCGCGGAGTTGAAGCGAGGGTGCAGGTCCTTAATCAGGCGGTTCTCCGCCAGGAGCGCCTCCCATTCGCCTTCGCATTCGAGGGTGTCGAAATCCTCGATGACTTCGAGCATTGGCGTTTTCTTAAGGCCCAGTCCCCCCGACCGGGCGACGGATGGCACGAAATAGCTCGACACCCGTTGGGGCAGACACGCGGCTTTGCCCACGTAAATCACGCGTCCCTGGGCGTCCTTCATGAGATAAACCCCCGCCACACGCGGCAAAGCGCGGGCCTTGGCCAGAAGGCGCAGGCGGGTGTCATCAACCATATGCATTGGTCGAAATTATAGGGCCCGATACGCTTGCGAAAGACTTGGGTATCATGGCTTCTTCGTCCCGTGATCTCGCGACTTCTATCTTCAAGGTTACCCATGGCGTACAACACCCCCAAACTTCCCAAGGCTCCGAAACTCAAGAAAAAGCAGGTTTACCTGATGGCCAACGGCGACCTGCGCCTTACCGCCAATCAGAAGTGCTGGTCGGCACAACTGGAGATGGAAGAGGCCCTCACCGCTGCCATCAGCGCCATGGGCTACGAGGTTGTTCGAGCGCACGCCTACAAGGAAGACGAGAAGCACGGCTTCATCAGTTCGCAGAAGGAAGGCATGTGCGTCTTTGCCGGGATGGACCCCTCAGCGCCGCTGATCATTGCTGAAAGCGTCTGGCAGTATTCGCACCACCTGCTCCACGGTTTGACGACCCACAGCGGGCCGATCCTCACGGTCGCCAACTGGTCGGGCACCTGGCCTGGGCTGGTGGGCATGCTCAATCTCAACGGCTCGATGACCAAGGCGGGCATCGCCTACTCGACGATCTGGAGCGAGGACTTCTCCGATGACTACTTCCAGAAGTGCCTCCACACCTGGCTGACCAAGGGCTCCTTCCGCCATCCGACGACCCACGTTACACCACTCAACCGCGTCAAGATCGGCGTCGGTGAGCGGACACTCGGCGATCGACTCGCCAGCGAACTCAAGCGGAACAAGGCCATCATGGGCATCTTCGATGAGGGTTGCATGGGCATGTACAACGCCATCATCCCCGACGAAATCCTCCACCCGACGGGCGTCTTCAAGGAGCGGCTGTCGCAGTCGGCGCTCTACTACGCGGCCACGCAGGTCAGCGATGACGAGGCGAAGAAGGTTTACAAGTGGTACCTCGACAAGGGCATGAAGTTCGATCTGGGCAAGGATGAGGCCAGCCAGCTCACTGAAGCGCAGATACTCATGCAATGCAAGACGTACGTTGCAGCGGTTCGCATTGCCGCGGAGTTCGGCTGCGCCACCATCGGCATCCAGTATCAGCAGGGGTTGAAGGATCTGCTGCCCGCCAGTGACTTGGTGGAAGGCACGCTCAACGACTCGGTGCGTCCGCCGGTTTCGTCGGCTGATGGCAAGGGTGAGCTTTACGCCGGTGAGCCGCTGCCGCATTTCAACGAGGTCGATGAATGCGCGGGCCTCGATGGCCTGATGACCTACCGCGTACACAAAGCCATGGGTCAACCCGTGGAGAACACGCTGCACGATCTGCGTTGGGGCGATTGGGACAAGAGCGGGACCACCAATGAATATGTGTGGGTGTTTGAGATCAGCGGTTCCGCGCCGCCCTCGCACTTCATCGGCGGATGGGCCGGTGCCAGCGGCGAGCGTCAGCCGGCGATGTACTTCCGCCTCGGCGGCAGCACGATCAAGGGCATCAGCAAGCCCGGCGAGATTGTGTGGAGCCGCGTGTTCATCGAAGGCGGCAAGCTGTGCATGGACCTCGGCCGCGCCAAGGTGGTTCAATTACCGCAGGCGGAAACGCAGCGTCGGTGGGATGCCACCACGCCGCAATGGCCGATCATGCACGCGGTGACCTACGGTGTAAGCCGTGACCAGATGATGGCGCGGCACAAGGCCAACCACATCCAGGTCGCCTACGCCACCAGCCCCGCCAACGCCGACAAGGCCATGCTCGCCAAGGCCTCGATGGCTGCAGCCATGGGCATCAAAGTGAGCATCTGCGGCACGCGTAAAGATGGCAAGAAGTGGGCATGAGACCGCGGGCACCGGGAGCATGAGCGGCGGCAGCCGGGGGCACGAGACCGCGCCCAGCAGGCGGTGCGGCTTCGTGATGTCCGCGTTCAGGGCACCCTGAGGATTGCCTTGGCCAGGAACATCACCGGCACGTAGGCGACCAGGTAAACGCCCAGCCATCCCAGGTCCCAATCGATGCCCACGGGCTGCAACGGTTGCCAGAACAGGCGAGATTTGATCGATCGCTGCGCGTAGTTGACCTTGGCATCCACGAGGCCTTGCGCGCCGCCTGTGACCATGGCGGTTTGAGGCGGCGTGTCCCGGCCCACGGCGATGCGCAGCGACAGTGTCTGCTCGCCGGCGTGGAGCGTCGCGGTGTAAATGCCCGACTCCGCCGGGGCCATGAGCGTCCATGCCAACTTCTGCGGCGGCATCGAGGTGGCGAGAAACGCGTCCAAGTCGGCGATCTTGGCCTGCACAGCCGCCATCGCGGCGTCCTGCAACTCCCAAGGCAATTCCGAGAGATCGTTGAGCGTCGTCCATTGCGACCGCAGTTCCATCAAAGCCATTCGCACCGGTGGAATAGATTGCGTCTTGGGCGTGTTCTTGTCCACTATGAAGCCCGGGGGTGCTTGGAGCACAATGGGGTTGGTGTGATCGCCGTCCACGGTCGCCAAGATGCTCAATCGCTCGCCGGGTAGGGCGGTCGTCAGCGCAGGATCGACACGTTCGCCCAGCCAGACGAACGTCAGCACCAGCGGCCCGAGGAACACCGCCAGCGGTACGAACGCCGCCATGGTGGTGCGCATCTGCACAGGCTTGGCCAATGCCAGCATCGCGGTTTGGCGAGGGCCAGCGGGCAGTTTGGCGGCTTCCTTCTGCAGGTGCTTGGCGCGCTGTCGAGCTGCGACAAGGCGATGATGATCGTTGAAGAATCGCTGACCCAGCATGGTCACCAGCGCCAGGCCGGCCCCGATGGCCGCCACAGCACCGACACGGCCGAGGTTCGTCACCAGCGGCCAAAGCAACATGTCGAGCAACCGCATGGTCGGATCACGCAGATACGGCGCGGGCAGCAGGAAGAACGCCAGGAGATACGC
>JBGSTK010000080.1:0-57814 GCA_041736565.1 Phycisphaeraceae bacterium
ACGACCACCTCGCCGCGCGGTGTCATCATCACGCGAGGCCGAAAGCCGGCCTTCGCGATGATCCGCCCGGCCTGATCGCGCACAACGAACAGCCGCCCGCGTTGCTCGGACGGCCAATCACGCGGCGGCGGGGGAGCGGACTCGTAGAGCGATTTGTCCCGGCTGCCCGACCCCGGCGGCCAGACGATGCTGTGCAACTCGTCGATCCGCTGCCGGTCACTTTGGGCGTAGCCCTCCAGCTCCAGCATCTCGACCTTCGTGTTGTCACCCATTCGTCGCCCCTACCTCATGTGGACTGCGTGGAGCCATTCGGGGGAAATGGTGCATGGGGTGCGGCAAGGTCGCCTTCGGACACTGCGTGCTATTCAGGTGCGCCGGTGGACAGGTCATAGCCCCACTCATCGCGCGCCCGGCCGTACTCGATGATTTCCTCGGGCTTGAAGAAGAGCTCGATTTCACGTTGGGCAGACTCGAGGCTGTCGGAGCCGTGCACGAGGTTGAAGGTTGCCGACATGCCCAGATCGCCTCGGATCGTGCCCGGCGCAGCTTTGCGGCCCGATGTGGCACCGATGATGTTGCGGCAGACTTCGATGGCGGTCTTGCCCCGGATGGCCAGGACCAGCACCGGCGACTTGGTCATGAATCGGAGCAGCGAATCGTAGAACTTCTTGCCCTGATGTTCGCGGTAGTGCTGTGCGGCCAATTCCTGGCTGATCTTGATGAACTTGGCCCCAATCACCTGCAGGCCCTTCTCCTCAAAGCGGGAGATGATGCGGCCCATCAGGCATCGCTGCACGGCATCGGGTTTGATGATGATTAACGTCGTCTGCATGGTGGAATCCTTTTGATCGCGGAGAGCGGAGTTTGTCTTTATCGTCAGATTTCGGAGCGATGGTTATCCCCGAAACCGCTAAGTGACGCAAACGCCCCGTGGCGAGGATATGCGCCATGGCGGCCCCAGAAACCGGCGAATGGGCCGGTTTTGCATCCGGCGCGGGGGCGGTTACAATGCTCGGCTCGACAAACCAAGGTTTGCCGCTTTTTAGGATTACCGCCATGCCCAAGCTCAAAAGCCATAAAGGCCTGCTCAAGCGCATCAAAGTGACCGGCCAGGGAAAGGTCAAGTTCAAGAGCGCCCGCAGCGGGCACCTGCGCAGCCACAAGACCGGCGCCCAGATTCGCGCCACCCGTGAAAAGCAGGTGGCCAAGGCTGGGGATCTGCCCCGCCTTGAGAAGATGCTCCACCGCCACCTCAAGCCCGCGGGTTACGATGCCCATGCGGACAAGGTCGCCAAGAAAGAGCAGGCAGCCAAAGCTCAGGCTGCAGCGGAAGCCAAAGCCTGACTAACTACGGGCGGCGACGTTGTTCGACGCCCGGCCCGCGGATTGAATCCGTGGGCATCGAATGGGACATGATCCCGTTCACACCCGCGCGACCGGGATTCAAGTGTCGGTTAACCGACCCCCGACAGCGCCCATGATGGAGAGTTCCGATGCCCCGCGCAACGAAAGGTGCCGCCACGCGGCAGAGCAAGAAACGCTGGTTTAAGGCCGCCAAGGGATACCGTGGCGCCCGCCGCACGCAATGGCGAAAGGTCAAGCACGCGGTGATTCGCGCCGGTGTTTACGCCACCCGCGACCGCAAGCGTGTCAAGCGTGAGTACCGCGAGTTGTGGATCCTGCGCATCAGCGCAGCGGTTCGCGCCCGTGGCCTCAACTACAGCCGCTTCATGGCGGGCGTCAAGGCCGCCAACATCCTGCTCAACCGCAAGATGCTCAGCGAGATCGCCATCCACGACACCGCGGCGTTCGATGCGATCTTCGAGAAGGCCAAAGCTGCTCTTCCCGCCGAGGTCGTGGCACAAGCCACCAAGGCGGCCTGAGGGGCTTGAGTCTTCTCTGATCCGATCACCAAACCCGCGGCCTGCGTCGCGGGTTTTTCTTTTTTACTCACCAGCATTGCACGCACGAGGGCCCTGCCGACGTGGACTTCGTGCAAAACCCTTTGGATAAGCTAGAGTCGCATCATGCCCGATCTGCAACACATCCTCGCCACCCGATTCAAACACGCCCTGACCAAGGCCTTTGGCGATGCCCACGCCGAGGCCGATGCGCAGATTCGTCCCTCCGCCAACCCCAAGTTCGGCGACTACCAGGCCAACCTCGCCATGGGTCTGGCCAAAACGCTGGGCGCCAAGCCACGCGATGTGGCGCAGAAGATCATCGATCAACTCGAGGTCTCGGACCTCTGCGAGAAGGTGGAGATCGCTGGGCCGGGCTTCATCAATCTTCACCTGTCCGCCGGGGCTCTCTCGGGGCACCTTGCCGCGATGGTGGGTGATGCGTCGCTGGGCCTGACGAAGGCTCAGCCGCCGCTCAACATCGTCATTGACTATTCGGGCCCCAACGTCGCCAAGGAGATGCACGTCGGCCACCTGCGGTCCACCGTCATCGGCGACTGCCTGGCGCGAGTGCTGGAATTCACCGGCCACCACGTCATTCGCCAAAACCACCTCGGTGATTGGGGCACGCAGTTTGGCATGCTCATCGAGCACCTCATCGACCAAGGCAAGGCCGACGGGCTGGAGAACGCGCGGGGCGGACAGCCTCTGCAGATCGCGGACTTGAACGCGCTCTACCAGACCGCCAAGCGGCGCTTCGACGATGAGCCTGAGTTTAAGACCCGCGCTCAGCGACGAGTCGTCAAACTCCAGAGCGGCGATGAGCAATCCAAGGCCATCTGGCAGGCACTCATCGAAGAATCCAAGCACCACTTCAACGCGATCTATCGGCAGTTGGGCGTGATGCTCACCGATGATGACCTGCGTGCTGAGAGTTTTTATAACCCGCTGCTGGCGCCGGTGATCGAGGACCTCGAACAAAAAGGCCTGGCGCGACAGAGCGAAGGCGCGCTGTGCGTCTTCCCGCCTGGCTTTGCGGATAAGGATGGCCAACCACGCCCGCTCATCGTGCGGAAAAGCGATGGCGGCTACGGCTATGGCACCACGGACCTCGCAGCCATTCGCTTCCGTGTCGCTGAACTCAACGCCCAACGCATCATCTACTGCGTCGATGCCCGACAGAAAGATCATCTTGCGATGGTCTTCGCCACCGCCAAGACCGCGCAATGGATCGACGATAAGCGATGCGCTGAGCATGTCGCCTTCGGCACGGTGCTGGGCGATGACAACAAGCCGTTCAAAACACGCAGCGGTGAGACGGTGAAACTCGCGGACCTGCTCGACGAAGCCGAGCAGCGGGCGGCTGTCATGGTGGCGCAGAAAAACCCGGAACTTGATGCGGGCCTTCAGGCGGCTGTCGCGCGGGCCATCGGCATCGGCGCGATTAAATATGCTGACCTTTCGAGCGATCGCATCAAGGACTACGTCTTTGCATGGGACCGCATGTTGTCGTTCGAAGGCAACACGGCGCCCTATCTTCAGTACAGCTACGTGCGGATTCGATCGATCTTCCGTCGCGCACGGGAGCAGGGGCTGCTTTCCGAAGGTGTGGAGAGGTCAGCGATCGCGCTGGACACCCCAGCCGAACGGGCCTTGGCGGTGAAACTGCTGCAATGGCCGGCGGTGATCGAGAGTGTGGCGCAGAGTCTCGAACCGCATCGACTCTGCAACTATCTCTACGAACTCGCGGCTGGGTATCACCAGTTCTTTGAGCAATGCCCCGTGTTGCGGGCTGACACCGAAGCACAACGCAACAGTCGACTGGCGCTCTGCGACCTCGTCGCCAACACGCTGCGGACCGGCCTGATGCTGCTGGGCATAGAAGTCGTTGAGCAGATGTGAAATTTCACGAGACGGAGAATCGAAGACCATGTTAAGCGTGGCGTTGAAAGAATGGGCAGTCGTGACCGACCTGATGCTCGAGGGTAGGCTTGCGATCCTGCTGCGCAAAGGGGGCATCCACGAGTCAGGCGGCCCCGGTGTTTTCGAGCTGGAGTTCGAGCGATTTCTGCTGTTTCCATCGTGGCTGCATCAGAAGCCCGAGATGATCAAACCCGCCTTCCGTCACCGCGTCGAGACGTATGGCGAGGAGCCAGCGCAGATCACCTTGGCGGGTTGGGGCGAGGCAGCACGCATCTGGCGCATCGGGTCAAGGCAGGCCTTTGACCAGTTAGATGACCTGCATCCCTGGATGCCAGCGCAGATCGACATGCGGTTTTCCTATCGGCCTGAGAACCCCATCTACGTGGTGGCGGTACGCGTGCATCGGCTGGCGCAGCAACGCACCATCACCCTCAACGCCGCCTACGGCGGATGTCGAAGCTGGGTCCCGCTGACGCCTGCGGATGAATTCGATGAGGACGGCAGTCAGCCGGTGATCGACGATGACACCTTCGAGCAATTGGTGACGCGCGTCGATGCCTCGCTCATGACGCCATAGCGCGGCCATCTCACGACTTCCCCGCGCCCAACTCCCTGCGCAATAGTGACGCCAGCCACTGGAGTTCGTCCTCATCGCGGCCGGTGAAGAACCCGTGCTTTTTGCCGCCCACCAGCACTATCTGCAACTGCATCAGCGGTCGGTCATTGACTTCCGTGCCGCTTTCGCCGACGCGAACCGCGGCGATTTCCGCGGCGGGCCAATCCTGCAACTTGGTACCAAAGATGCTGCTCCGCCCGATGAGCAGGGCGGTGGCAGGCTTGTCGATGAGGTCAATAATCGCCCGTCGCCGCGCCATGTAAATGCTGCCCACGAGCATCAGCACACCCACCAGAATAAAAACGCTGAAGAACGCCATCGCGCCAAGGTTGGCGAACGCGTGCCCCTGCTTGATGGAGAGGCTCGCGATGGCCCCCACGATCGCCAACCAAATGAGGGCGAAGATGAACATGCCCCGGGTGCCGTTGACAAGCCCCGTAGGCGGCAAGGTCAGCGTGATGCCATCCCGGCGATCATCGACCACGATCGTGCTGCTTAACGGCCGGGGCCAATCGTCGGCCTCCTCGATGGTCTCTGAATCAATGACCGTGACTCCGGCCGCACCGGTGACCCCAACCCCACCGACCGCAACATCGCGTGACTGCTCCCCCGCCCATGACGGCGCCGCATCCAGCGAAACATCCCGGCAATGCCTCGCCAGATCGTGGGCAATCGCCAGCAACATCTCACGCGGATAGCCCGGTGCCAGCGGCAGCGGCTTGGTACCTTCAAACTCCGCCGAGATGGCATACGCGTTGGCACCGACGACTGATGACAGGTCCTGTGACGATGTTTTGCTCGCGGCCCCGACGACTTTAAGCCTGCGCAACTGTGCACGCGGGCGATTCCAACTCCAGTAAAGCGGCCCGATGACCTCGGTGTTGCGGATCTTGTCCCGCGTGATCTCAATCCGGCTGCGACCCGCCAGGACCGCCAGGCCCATAAAAATGGGCACCAGTCCAACGAAGAAAAACGGCAGGCCCCACGCCGCGAAAACCAGCCGAAACCAGTCCATGCCGCTGTTGAGCCGATTGCCACCCCAAGGCCCCAACCCGCTGGCACCCATCATCCAGAACACCGCAAATCCACTGAAAAACAGGCCAAAACCGATGATCGGCAGGCCCGACCACCGCATCGTGCCAATGCTTCGTTGCGGCAAATCAACACGCACCCCGTACGGGGTCACCTGCAACCGGTAATCAGTAGCGGAGCCATCAGTTTCCACGCCCACCAGTTTACCGGGTGTTCGTCGTGATTTCGTTCCTAGTGTGCCCGTTCGTGGGATGCCCGTAATGGCCGAGGGATCGTTGACTCAAGATGCCCCTTGTCGTCGTCCGATAAACCCGTAGCCGCCGACTTGTGCCGGGGGTGGCATCGCCACTGTGCGCGTTTGGCCGATAGGCCTCGGACAAGGTTATTGGATAGGGCGACACCATGAATGCAGTGACCAACACAACGACATTCGCATGCCTGGGCATGGCGGCTGTGCTTACAGGCTTGCTCGGTTGTGCCGACGGCTCCAAGGAGCAGGCTCCCGTCAGCCAGGTGCCTCAGACGCCGGTGACCGCTCCGATCGCCTCGACCCCTCGTCCCGCAGCATCTTCCAGCGATTTTGCCCTCTTTGGCCAGATGCCCGTCGTAGCTGCCCCTGGACAAACTGACGCCCCCGATGCTGCGGAAAACCTTCGCCAGGTGACCTTCACCACCGTGGGCAGCGATTTCGATCCTGATCTCGACACCAAGGCCCAGCACGTCGTCTTCGCTTCGACCCGCCATCGTCACACCTCTGACATTTATCTGCAGAAAGTCGATGGCTCAGCCGTCACGCAACTGACCGATGACCCCGGCAACGATGCCATGCCCACGTTCAGCCCCGATGGCACGCAGATCGCCTTCGCTTCTGACCGCGCGGGGAACTGGGACATCTACGTCATGCCCGCGCTAGGCGGCCAGCCGGTGCAGATCACCAACGATCTGGCGCCCGACATCCACCCCAGCTTTTCACCCGATGGCCAGTCCCTGGTCTATTGCACGCAATCGACCCAGTCGGGCCAATGGGAGATGGTCGTCGTCGATCTGGCGCGGCCGTCGAACAAGCGTTACATCGGCCCCGGCTTGTTCCCCAAGTGGTCGCCCGTTGACAATCGCATTCTGTTCCAGCGAGCACGCGAGCGCGGCACGCGGTGGTTTAGCGTGTGGGTCATCGAGTTAATCAACGGCGAGGGCGTTCGTCCCACGGAATTGGCCGCCAGCAGCAACGCCGCATGCATCACGCCGCGGTGGAGCCCCGATGCCAGACACATTGTGTTGAGCACGGTGGTCAACCCTGAAACTGTGACGAGTAGCGACAGTGGCGCGACAGGCGGGGTGGTTCGGCCCCGGCAGGCGGACATCTGGATCCTCAACGCCGACGGGTCCGGTCGCACGAATCTGACGCGAAATGCGTTTGTCAACGTGCAGCCGGTGTGGGCGGCCGATGGTCAGGTCTATTTCGTCTCCGGCCGCGATGGCTCGGGACGGGAAAACATCTGGTCCCTGCGTCCCGGACGTTCTCTGCTTTTGGCACAACCCACCAGTGTTAGCGGGGAAGCGCCTCGGCAAACCCAGACGCCGACACAGACTGACAAGATAGATGTGGCCGGCGGATAAATCGCGGGCTAGATGACTGATATTCTCGCGCCGGCGGAGGTTCCGGCGACTTAAACCCCAGGCAGGATGCCATGACAATCAAACAGGTCATGCTCGTCGCGATCATGCTGACGACCGTTGGATGCGAGGGCTTCATGTCCCGCAAGCCCGCGGC
Source organism: Phycisphaeraceae bacterium (assembly GCA_041736565.1). Taxonomy (GTDB): domain Bacteria; phylum Planctomycetota; class Phycisphaerae; order Phycisphaerales; family Phycisphaeraceae; genus JBBDMX01. The sequence continues at coordinate 7,244 of JBGSTK010000080.1, forward strand.
AGCACTTTCGAGCCCCTATGCCACCCGGCAAGTCTGGGCCATCGCACCGTTACGCAATGACAGTGGCAGCCTTCAAGCCGACGGCCTGGTGATGGCGGATCACCTCCATCGTCAGTTGGAAAACGCGTCGAACCTCGATGTGCTGCCCGTCAACCGCACGTTGGCGGCCATGCAGGCATTGAACATGCCGCAGGTCACCAGTCCTTCGCAGGCGGTGCAACTGATGCGCGTGCTGGGTGCCGATGGTCTGGTCGTCGGCTCGATCACAGCGTACGACCCTTACGACCCGCCCAAGCTGGGGCTCACGTTGGAGCTTTACACCAACGAGCGAATCGATCGCGGCGATGCGGCGAATCTGCGACGGCTCACGACAGCAGCAACGGACCCGTCACCAGGATTGGCATCGAATGCAGCCTTGTCGCAGCCAGTGACGATCGTCGGTGCAGTGTTGGTCGCCAGCGATCCGCAGACGCGGGAGTTGCTGGAGTACTACGGTGCCCACCGGGGCAGCGAAGGGGAACAGGGCACGTGGCGGATGTATCGCATAAGCATGGACCTGTACAGCGAGTTTGCCGCCTATGTCATGGGGCGGAACTTGCTGGAAGCGGAAGGCCGACGGGTTAATCCGCCGGTTGAAAAACAAAAGAGCACCTCGGGCCCGGATTGATCGTTGTCGATCCCGGCCCACGGGATCGGAGCGGTCAATGTCCAAAGCAAAACCCAAAACAAGCCCTCCCGTGTTTCGCGGCCGACTCGAAACAGCGCTGAGCGGCGATGCGCGCCATCGTCAGCTCGTGCTGATCAAGGAAGGTCGGCGTTATGTCTTTCATTACGCGCTGGGCGAGGAGCGACAGTTGCTCCAGAGCTTCGTGGACATGGTGGCCGACAAGGACAGCGGCTTGGAGTGGTACGACGCAGCCATGCTCTGCCATCAGATGGGCCAGGGCATGGGGCGCGAACTCGAAAAATTGAAAACCGCGTGAAGACCACGTGAGTGGCCGCGTGATAGCGACGTGATGGCGGCGTGAAGACCGCGGTTGGGGAAGGACCCTCGTTCGAGATAAATCAACCGGAAGGAACCGACCTATGAGCAGTGACAGCCCCCTGGTGCAGCAGTTTGTCAACTACCTGCGTTTTGAGCGCCATTTCAGCCCTTACACAGCCCGTTGCTACGAGACGGACCTGTGCCAGTATGTGACTTATCTCAGCGAGAATCAGGGCGTCACCGCTGCGGACCTTGATGCGACCATCCTCGCCGGCGACAGCGTGCAGCTCCGCGCGTTTCTCGCTTTCGTCGACGGCTTGAGCTATAGCAGTGCCACAGTGGCACGCAAGATCGCGACCCTGCGGTCGTTCCACAAATGGCTCCATCTGCGCGGCCTGATCTCCGCCAATCCCATGATCCTCATCCGCACGCCCAAGCAGAGCAAGCGTCTGCCCAAGGCCATGAGCGTTGCTGACGTCGAGAAACTCCTCACGGTGCCCAACGCGCAGGAAACGCTCGGCGCTCGCGACCGTGCCATGCTCGAAACCCTGTATTCCACAGGCGTTCGTGTCAGTGAACTCGCGGGACTCGACCGCGGCGATCTGGACTTCGTCGAACAGACCCTTCATGTTCGCGGCAAAGGCAAGCGCGAGCGCATCGTCCCCCTGGGCAGCCACGCCCTGGCGGCGATCCGTCACTACCTGATGCTCCTGGAAGGCGATCAACGCTTCCTCGCGGTGCTTCATTCCGCCACAGCAGGCGGAAAGATTCCGCTCTTCATCAACAAGAACGGCGGACGGCTCTCTAGCCGATCGGTACGCCGCAAACTCGATAAATACCTCATCGAGTCCGGCCTCGACCTCCACATCAGCCCGCACACCCTTCGCCACAGCTTCGCCACCCACCTGCTCGACAACGGTGCCGACCTGCGCAGCGTGCAGGAACTGCTGGGCCACCAATCGCTCTCGACCACACAGATCTACACGCACCTCTCAACCATGCGCCTCCGCACCGCCTACGACCGCGCCCACCCCCGCGCCGTGTAACGCAAGCGCCAATAGCTTCCCCCGCCCCCTCAAGCCGGTCCCTTCAGGGCCGGATTCCCCATGTCCCCGCCCCCGCGCCCTCATCCCGCCTTGACCACCCCCGCACCACCGGTCACACTACCCACACCACCAGACGGGGGCACAAATGGTCATCGGGGCCCAAAACCCACCTCTCCCCACCGCGACCCGCCGCGCGGCGCCTCTCCCCCAAGCCGGGCCCTTCAGGACCGGATTCCCCCGAATTCCCGCGATTAGCCTGACAGAAAACCCTGTGCGAGCGAGTTGGTATGGCCTTGTTTCGCCGACAAGTCATCGAAATAGGCGCTTCTCGCTGGAGGTATGAAAATGAGCAAACTGCCCCTGTTCACCATCCCTCCTGTCATCAGCGCTGCCATAGCAGGCGTAGCAGCTTGGGTGTCGATAACCCTCTACCCGAGTTTTGCCAGCCATGCGCTGGATTCGTTGGGAATAGTGGTTTCGCTTTGGGCAGGCGAGTCCTGGTCACGCTTCGTGACTACGGCCAGGAGCAACAATGGACAAATGTCGAATCGGCGGTGGTTTTCGATTAGGTAGCTTCCACTCTTGGTAGCCATCTCTGTAATTGTGCCAGCTTGTGTAGTATACGTGACAATTCGCGTGGTGTTTGGTGAGTTTCCTCCCGACTTTTGGCCTGATAGTTTTTGATAGGTTCCTTAAACGGACGCAGCAATAGAGACGGGAGCTACTAATTTCCGAAGCAGACGCAAGGGCAGACCCATGAAAACGGTTCCTAACACGTCCTCGTGCCCCGATTCTAAGTCCTCCAACAGCCTGGCCAAGGTTGGCGACACAGTGAAACCTGCCACGAAACGCGCGATGGTGCTTGTTACGGTGACGGCAGTCGTTCTTGCCGGCGGCGTCGCTTTTGCGGTATGGAGGCAGCACTCAGTCAGCCAGGCATGCCGGAACCTCGAAGGCAGGATGGCAACGGAGTGCCTCATTATGCAGCGTCTTCTCAATGATTGGAGGGACCAACACGGCAGTTATCCATCGAGTATCGATACCCCACCTGCCTCTCCCTGGCCCATTGCCGCCTATCAGTATTCCAAAGACATAGAATACGCCTATGAAAGCAGCGGCAGCAGTTTCTGCTTGGTGCTAAGACTTTCGCCCGCCTTGGTTGGTTCGAGTCCATGTCACGCCAACCGGCCCATGTGGTTCATCACCCCCACAATGGTCTGGAACAACCCTCTGAACTGCACGTATTCATTGTCGGAGTTTGTTCAGGCCATTACCTTAAAGCCTATTGATGCACCCAGGGCGCGAGAGAACACTAACTAACCGGTGCATAAAAGCGACTGGAGCTAATTACCTCAGAAGCAGTCCCAAGGGAAAACCCATGAAGACGGTTTCAAACGCCTTTTATGGCCTAAAAATCAGAAAAGTCCAGTGCAACTATGTCCTGCCGGTAGTGCTATTGGCAACTCTGTCATGTAGCCCATGTATGAAATCGCAAGAACAGATAAATGCAGCAGCCGACGAGGCTGGCATTCGAGTGCTGGTGCACCCCTACTACCCAACCGCTGCGTCGGCCATTGTGGGGGCCGGACGATCTGACACTATAGAGGACTTGGAACCGTATCTCAAGGCGTGCGTCCAACTGGGCATATACTCGATACAACTTGAGGTCGCGAACGACGAAAAGCGGTACCATATACCAATATACGTTGCGATGGGAACGCATCTATCTTACTACGTGGGCAGTGAGTTGCACACAGCGAGCAACTCTACCGTACCATATGTCCGGGTCGTCCCAGCCCGCGACGGAAAACTGGAAGTGATCGCGCAGGATCGAATCGACTATGGGATGAGGCTGCAGTGGGAGACCAAGGAGCTCGGCACGATAGACAACAAGATGTCGCTTCACGACGCTCTTCAACGTATAACTAAATCCGATGAAATTGTTGCAGTGGAAATCCAGGGGGGTGTGAAGATGGAGGTACAGCAACTGACGGAGTTTCTCAGGCAAATCGATGGTGTGTCTGGAGGCGGCGTAACGAAGGGGCGTGTGTTTTGGTATTGGCGTCGCGCCAAGGATAGTGCGAATGAGTAGCGAGATCTGGAGCAGCGCGTCTTGGCCGGTTGCCTCGCCGCAGCTATGGAGCAGGCTCGGGTCGGGTGATGCGCGAGTCGGTTGCGCTGTCATGGTCGGTGCTCGCTGTCCGTGTCATCATCTGTGCGCGCGAAAATTGACGAATTTTCACAAGTGCCAAAAACACGGGGTTTTTGAGGGGTTGGGTTTTTCGCATCTGTGTCGAATGGGTGCGTATAGGGGGGCATGGTGGGGGGTAGAGGGGGGGTAGGTGGTGGGTTGGGTCGATTACCCGGGGGGTTGGAGCCATCGTTTTTGGGCTTTTACCTGGAATGAATCTCACCTTGGGGGCGGCGTTGGGGGTGGTCCGGGGGGTGGTTGGCGGTGGAGGAAGCGCCCCCGGAAATCGGCGGCCCCGAGTCACGACCGGGTGGTGCTATCATCGTCGCACTTGTTTCAAGGTTGGTGTGATGATGACGCTTCGTGAGTATCTGTTGTGGCCCATAGCGCTGCCGTTGGCTGAGGCGCGGAAATACAGCGTTCGCAAGTTCCGAGGCGATCTGATCGCGGGGTTGACCGTGGCGGTCGTGGCTGTGCCGCAGTCGATGGCCTATGCGCTCATCGCGGGCATTAACCCCATTTATGGCCTTTATGGGGCGATTATTCAGGTTGTGCTGGGGGCCTTGCTGGGTTCCAGCAACCATCTAGTCACCGGGCCGATCAACACGCTGAGCCTGATCACGGCCTCGGCGGTCTCGCGTCTGGCGGAAGGCGATGCGCAGTTGTACCTCGAAATGGTGTTCATGCTGACGCTGATGAGCGGGCTGATCCAGATGGCTTTCGCCGTGACCCGCATGGGCGGGTTGGTCAAGTACGTCAGCCACAGCGTGATTGTGGGCTTCACCGCAGGTGCTGGCGTGCTGATTGCCGCCCGACAGGTGGCACCGTTTCTGGGCATCGCCACCGAGCAGGCACCCAAGCGTTTGCCGGGATTATTGGGCGTCATTGAACAGGTCTGGCCCAGGCTCCACCAGATCGACCACCAGGCGATCATCGTGGGGCTCGCAGCCCTGGCGATTGTGATCATCAGCGTCCGCATATCCCGGATGGTTCCCGGGCCTCTGCTGGCGGTACTGGCGGGATCGATCATTGTCGTCGTCAGCGGGTGGACCGATGGTCAGGTCAAGCTTGTGGGCGAACTACCCCGCGCGTCGCTATCGGAGATCGTCGGCCTGCCCAACATGAGTTGGGAAATGGCTGAGGCGCTCTTCGGCGGAGCGTTGGCGGTGGCGCTGGTGGGCATGGTCGAGGCGTTTGGCATCGGCAAGGCGATAGCCGACCGGACCGGGCAGACGCTCCAGTCCAACAAGGAATTCTTCGCCCAGGGCCTGACCAACACGATTTCGAGTTGTTTTCACTGCATGCCGGGGTCGGGGTCGTTTTCGCGTTCGGCACTCAACCATGCCGCGGGTGCCCGGACTTGCTTTGCCGCGATCATGTGCGGCGGATTCGTGCTGCTGATCTTCCTGCTTTTCGCCGGGCCCGCCAAGTACATTCCTTATCCAGCGCTGGCGGCGGTGTTGTTCGTGATCTCCTACGGCCTCATCGACTGGCGATACTTCATTCGTGTGGCGCGCAGCAGCCACGCCGATGCCCTGGTCGTCGCCGTCACTTTCCTGGCCACCATTCTAGTCCCGCTGGAGTTTGCCATTTTCATCGGCGTGTTCGTCAACTTCGCTTTGTACGTCCACAAGGCCAGTCAACTGCAGATGAGCGAGATGGTTCCGCTGCCCACGGGCCCGTTCCTTGAGCGGCCGATCCGCGACAAGCGTGGCAATCAGGCGGTGGTCTTTCTCCAGACTGAAGGGGCGTTGTTCTTCGGCGTGGCGGATGAGTTGCGCGATCGATTGACCGAGTTGTCCCACAGCCCGGCTCGTGTGGTCATCATTCGCCTCAAGCGGACGCTGTCAGTCGATGCCACCGTGCTGGGCGTCATCGAGCGGTTCATTGAGGAGATGCGTCGTCGCGACGGCTATGTGCTGTTGTGCGGCGTCAAACCCGAACTCGAAACTCACCTCCGCAGTTACGGTCTGGTGCGATTGCTGGGCGAGGAAAACTTCTTCGTGACGTCGCAGGGTATTTTCGCTTCCGCCACGCAGGCCCTTCGCCGCGCCAAGCATCTGGTGGGTACATCGCTGGACACATCCGATCTGCCACGCGATGTTCATGATGGGGAGGAGTGGTGCTATGAGATATAGGCCGTGGCACCGATAGATTGGGGGTTTCGAAACGGTCACGGGGGGCCGCCCATTTTTGGGCAGTTGACCGGCGACGTCTGCGATGGATAATTGGGTTGCCGGGTGGTAGCCCACTTCCGCGGGCGGCTGGCAAATGAGCCTTATACATAAGCTGGCCATGGAGCCTCCCATTCTCGATATCGACCGTCGTCGTCCGGTATGGCGCGCTCTGTCTACCCTCTACTTGGATACCGAACTGCAACCGGAAGACCACGCCGAGATCGCTCGCATACTGATGTCGTCCGGCTATTCGGCAATCGAACTCGAAGCAATTCTCCGTTGCGAGGTTGGCCCCGTTGTCTGGATGAATCTGCTCTGCGTCTCCGGTGTTTGGGACGGTTTCGATGAAGATCAACTGGCTGCCGAAATCGTCAAAAAGCGGTCTGGCTGGCGACGTTGGATACCCCGCTATGCGGGCTTCGGAATGGTGAAGCAACATTGGGGTAGGATTCGTGACCGGTTGCTCAGAGACAAGGCCAGCTAACCAGCGGCCGCAGCAAGCGGGCAGACTCAACATACCAGTTGACCGGCGACGCCTGCGATGGTTAATTGGGTTGCCGGTTGGGAGTCCGCTTCCGCGGACGACCGGCAACTGAGCCTTTTTCGTTAGCATGCCTATGCCTCTCAACTGTCCCGACGATTCGGATGGCGATGCTCTTCGCAGAGTCGAGTCCGATGGCTCCGACATGTCGAAGCCGATGTTTGTGAATTTCCAGGTGGCCGTACCGGACGAGTCCTCCGCAAAGGCGCTCGCTGATGTTGTGTACAAACTCGGCTATCGTGTCAGCATTTATGACAGTCCGGAGTGCAGTCTGCCATGGACCTGTGAATGTTCGAGCAGAATGGTTGCGAGCTACGATTCAGTCGTTGCAATACAGAATGAATTGGCCGAGTTAAGCGGACCATTCGGTGGGCACCCCGATGGCTGGGGCACCTTCGGCAACGTGCCGGATTGCCAACATCCGGCATGCTAACCAACCGCTGTAGTGGGCGAGCGGAGCGTCTGATGAAAGTTTCCATCCCTGTGCGTCCTGTCCCGCACGCGGCCCGCAAATGAGCGGATCAAAGGTTGCCCCGCTTTTCCGATACCTGTCGGCGAAGAGTTGAAGTGCCGGTTACTTCGTCCCCGCCCAAACCCCGTCGCTAACGCTTCCGGCTCGTTTCGACCGAACCCCCGTCGCTAACGGACGGCGGCCCGAGCGCAACGTCAGGTCGTCCGAACGATCAGGGGCTAAACTGATGTCCTGACGCCATGCCTCACGCCTCGCCACCAAAGCCGCTGGTCTTCTCTTCTGTGCTGGGCCACGTCGCGCCTCTGGCGTTGACGGCGTTGCTTTTGGCGCTGGCGTTTCCGCATCCGGGTTGGAGTTGGTTGGCGCATGTGGCACTCGTGCCAGCGGTCGTCCTGGCGCTGCGATCCGATAAGCCCGGGCGGTTGGCGTGGACGAGTTACGTCATCGGCGTGGGCTGGTGGCTGCTGATGGTCCGCTGGCTCATCCCGGTGACGGTGGGGGGGTACATCGGCTTGTCATTTTTCTACGGCCTCTACTGGCTTGTGGCGTTCATGGCGTTGCGCTGGCTGGATCGTTGTTATCGCCGCATGCCCATGACGCTGGCGGTGCCGATGGTTTGGGTCAGCCTGGAGATGATTCGATCGCATCGACCCTCGGGCGGGTTTGGTTGGTTCGCTCTGGCGCATTCGCAGGCGGCCTGGCGTGTTGGGGATTCGCCGGGGTGGCTGGCGCAATCGGCGGACCTCTTTGGCGAACTGGCGGTGAGTTTTCTTGTCGCCATGACCGGCGGCCTGATCGTGGACCTGCTGGTGCGGCCGTGGTTCACCGCGGGTGGCAGGGATCAGCGACGATTCAGTTACACGCTGCGCTGGTCGTTGACGATCTGGGTTCTGTTGCTGGGCGGGGCGCTGTGGTATGGACATCACCGGATCAGCGAGACGCCGGAGTTCGGCACGCCGGGGCCGAGGGTGGCGGTGGTGCAAACCAACGTGCCGCAGGACAACAAGAATCAGCCGACGCCTGAAACTGATCGGGCGTTGTGGGATCAACTCGTATCACTCACGCACCGAGCGCTGGAGGGCGATGCGAAACTCGACTTGATCGTCTGGCCTGAAACGATGGTGCCCGCATCACTCAACGTGGAAGCCGTCAGGGCCAGTGCTGGTGATGGGGCGTATTGGGCGACGGTGAGTCCGGAAGATTTGCGGGCGAGTGATGACCCGGGGGTTTACGAACGGCTTGCGGTACAGATGGGCGTAACGATCGAGGACCTCCCCGCCGTTCTGGCGACCTGGCTTCGAACGCTCTCGGAATACCGCGAAAAGGTTGCGGCCCTGTCGCGCGAGATCGCCACGCCGCTGCTCGTCGGGGCAACGTCTGAACTTCGCGCAGGGCAGGCTGGCGCGGCTGATCGTCAACGATTCAACTCCGCTTATTTCGTCGGGCCTGCGGGCTGGAATGATGCGCCACGTTACGACAAAATCCACCGGGTGCCGTTTGGTGAATACATCCCCTGGATCGATGCCTGGCCCTGGTTGAAGCACCTTTTCATGACCTACCTATCGCCCTATGAGAGCGACTACACGCTGACGCCCGGCTCGCAGTGGACACGGTTCGAACTTCCGCTGACCGCCGCAGGCGGGGCTGCGACGCAGAGTATTTCGTTTGCCACGCCCATCTGTTTTGAGGACGCGGTGGCTCGCGTGACGCGTGCGATGGTTTACAGCGGCGATGGTGCCAAGCGTGCAGCGATGTTGGTCAACCTCACCAACGATGGCTGGTATGCCGCGTGGGATCAGCCGCCGCAGCATCTGCAGTTGGCGACGTTGCGCTGCATTGAGCTTCGCGTGCCGATGGCGCGTAGTGTCAACACAGGCATCAGTGGATTCATCGACAGTACCGGGCGCATCGTCGCGACTGTTGAGGTGGATGGTCGTCGTCAGGAGGTCGCGGGCGTGGCTGTGCAGCAGGTCATGCTCGATTCTCGCCGGACCCTTTTTGGCGTATGGGGCGAAACCCCCATGTGGCTGTTGACGGCGATCACGGGTCTGCTGATTCTGCTTTCGCCGCTGATGCCCCGGCACCGGCCCGCGACTGTGGGATAATCATCGATGCGCCTTGGCTTGTCTTGCTACGCCCTGCATTGCCTTGCCCGGAGAACTCCTATGCAACGTGTCCTCTGTCTTCTGTTGATGTTCACGCTGGTTGCTCTTTCGGGCTGCGAGCCTACGCCGCGGACCGGGTCGGACAAACCTGTGGCTGCGACGCCCAACCTGCGCCCCAAAGCCATCGAGCAGATCATCGCCTCGGCTCGCAGCAGCGATCCCTTCCTGCGAGCCAATGCCATTGAAGCTGCTCAGACGCTGCCTGATCGCGTGCGGCCGCTGACGCAGCTTGGCCTGACCGATCAGCATCCTGCGGTTCGATTCGCGGCGCTGATGACGTTGGGCAAGGTGAAGCTGAATGATTTGGCTAATGCAGCGCGGCCGCTGTTGGAGGATGAGAACCCGTCGGTTCGAGCCGCGGCGATCTACGCGCTTCGACGCACGGGAGCCAGGGTCGACCTCACGCCGTTGTCGGCGATGCTCGCCAGTCAGGACCCCGCGTTGCGTGGCAATGCTGCGATGGTGGTGGGGTTGCTGGGCGATCCGGGCGCGATTCCCATGCTCAAGGAGACGGCCCAGGTTCCGATTCCGCGTGCCAACGCCGCGCAGGATGCCATCATTCGCCTGCAGGTTGCGGAGGCCATCGTAACGTTGGGTGATGCTTCGATGCTCGATGCGATTCGAGCCGGGGCTTATTCGCAGTTTGATGAAGTGCGGGTGCTGGCGGTAACGCTGATGGGGCAGTTGGGTGATCGTCGGTTTGAGAAGGCCGTTGGCACGATGCTCGAGAACCCGCCTGTGGAGCTGCAGCTTGCCGCGGCTGGGGCACTGGCGCGGTTTGGGCATGCGGATGGACTGCCGGTGATTGAGGTAGCTGCGGGTTCGCAGATAGATGCAGTGCGTGCCCAGGCCGCGATGACGCTCGGGCTTTTCCCGATTTCACAGGCGGCCCCGACGTTGGCCAAGTTGTTGGATGATCCGGTGGAGCAGGTTCGCCTCGCGGCTGCGGCGGCGGTGGTGAGCCCCGCCAGGCGGTGATTCGCTCGCGCACAGGTCGGCACAGGTCAGTTGCGCAGGTTGCCCAGATAGGTTGGACAGGTCGGTCTGTAACGACCACCAGCTTGTTTTCTACCCAAAATCATTAGTGTTGGCTGGAAAATCTCTGGGCTACGGCGTTGATGGTTGTAGAATGAACCCATGGACCGCCCCTCGGCAGCCAATATCGGGCAGCCGCCCGCCGCGAAGGTGCGGCGATGCCTCCTGCTGATCCCGGCCAATCAGGCGATGCCCGGGAAGCTGCTAGCTGCGCTGCGCAAGCGTGATCTGGCGGTGCGAATCGTCGCGGATGCCCCGGCAGTGATGGCGGAACTTGGGGCGATGGAGGCCGGGGGGACCGGGGGGCCGGGGGGGCCAGGGGCTGTCGTCATCGTGCATCAACCGCAGGTGCTGCCAGCGGCTCAGGAATTGAGGCGGGCGGTGGCGAAGTTTTACCCAGCAACGGTCATCTGGCAGTCCGTGGAGCAGGCCCAGGGACAGGCACCCCGGCTCTCACGCTTTGGCCCTGCTATTCATCGCGTGCCCCGGCGGGAAGCGAAGCAGGAAAACCCTTGCGCTGACGCTCCTCGCGCTGACGGCACGGCAAGACCCCTTACGTTACCGCCCGGTTTGCCGTTAGCGCGGCAAGACGACAAGCAAACCTGGCAAACCGACCCTCAGGACAGATTCCAACGTAACAATCATCAGAAGGAACCGCTCGTCAGTGCCGAGGAGATGGCTATGCTGCTGGGTGGCGATATGTCGTCTCAACGGGACCGCGACGATGATGGGCTGTAGCCGACGTGACAGGCCACAGGGCTAAGCTTGACCACAGTGTTGTGCCGCGTCGGGGATGGGATTGGAGAATGTGATTTTGACTCAGAGTGATGTGACAACTCCGGATCGCCATGAGACCAGGGCCGATGCCGATGGTGGCGGCGATTCTCAGGCGACGCTCGCCAACCCCCCCACGCCCCCGAGCCCAGGGGATGGGCGGATTATCGTGGTGGGTGGCGATGCGGCTCTCAACGCCATGCTCCAGCGTCTGGCTCCACAGGCCAATGTGCAGTGCCAGGGCAGCTACCTACTCGCGATGGGGGACATCGGCGTCAAGGGTCAGCCCGCAGCGGTGGTAGGGCGGCTAGCGGCCATCGACGACCCGCAAGCCACAGCCCGCGGCCTTCGTCGTTTGGCACCCGCGGCACAGATCGTCGCCATCTCCGCGAAGAAGGATGATCAGCAGACGCAGGACCTTCTCCGTGCCGGGTTCGATGAGGTGCTCAGCGACCCCGTGGAGCCCGCTGCCTTGGCGCATGCGTTGCTGCTGAATCCCGCCTCGTCCACGTCCTCGACCTCCTCGTCTTCCTCGTCCACGCCAAAAACTCAAACGCCTGGGGCAGAGCACGCAAGGGCTCAGGAAGCTTCGGCACCCAAGAGCCTCATCGACGAACAACTCGCCTCACAGCAGGTCTTTGACCAGCTTCTTCAATCGCAGCGCCAGGCGAGTAAGCCTTCGGCTCAAGGTGCCTCGGCCCCCCAGACTGCAGGGCTTTACCCAATCCCTGCTGATCTTGGCGATGTCGATCTTGTCGATCACCTCGTGGCCAAGCGGCCGGGCTTTCCCGACTTGGCCATGCGGTTGCTGCGCGACCGTGCGGATCTTGGCGATGTGGCGTTTCTGCCCGGCGATGAATCGGGCCAGCAGACGTCCCCCGCGCGGGGATTGGATGTAGGCGTCGCCTACAACGGCCATCACTTCGGGAAGCTTCATGCCACCGCGGATTCCGACCCGGTTGCGCTGAAAAGTTGGGCGGACTGGCTGGCGCCGTGGTTAGCGCTGCACGCCCAGCTTTCGGGGCTCTGGGACTTGGCGCTCAAAGATGAACTCACGGGCGTGTGGAATCGACGGTTCTTCTATCGCTTTTTGTCCACCATTCTCCAACGCGCCTCCGATGAGCGGTTCCGCGTCACGCTGATGGTCTTCGATATCGATGATTTCAAGGGCTATAACGATCGTTATGGTCACGCGGCGGGCGATGACATCCTTCGTCAAGCGGGTCAGCTCATGCAATCGGTGGTGCGTGATCAGGACGTGGTGGCACGCATCGGCGGAGATGAATTCGCGGTCATTTTTTGGGACGCTGAGGGGCCTCGTCGTCCCAACAGTCAGCACCCCCACGATGTTCGCAAAGCGGCGGAGCGATTTCAGAAGGTGATCTGCACCCATCGCTTCCCCAAGCTGCTGGATCAGGCGCACGGCACGTTGACGATCTCCGGCGGGCTGGCGAGTTTCCCGTGGGATGGTCGGTCGCCTGAGGAGTTGGTCAAGCAGGCTGACGAAGCCGCGCTGCGGTCCAAAAAGCAAGGCAAGAATGCGTTGACGTTTGGTCCCGGTGCACAACGCGCCTGCGGCTTAGGCGATGAGGCATCTCAATAGTGGCGGTTGTCGTTGGTTGCTAAGGCGGCGGCAGTATTACGTCATTTCCTGATCCGCAATAGAATCAAACTGGTAACGAAGCAACCTACGACGCAGCGTCGTCGCCACGTCACGTTGCCCACGAAAGGCTTTGATATGCCCATGAAAACCTGGAGCCTGCCTTACGGCCGGGATCACATTGATGTGTGCCTGCCCGACGCCACGACGGCTTTGTTGCCCGCAAGTCACGCGGCTCCACTGCTCGACCCCGTGGCGGCGGTGCGACAGTCGCTTGAGACGCCCATCGGATCGCCTTCGCTGGCGCAGTGCATTCTGCGCAAGAAACCGCGCTCCGTCGCCATCACCATCAGCGACATCACCCGGCCGGTGCCCAACGAGGTCGTTCTCACAGCCTTGCTCGAAGTGCTCAACGGTCAGGGCATCGGCGACGAGCAGGTCGTTGTCATCATCGGTACGGGCATGCATCGGCCCAGCACTGCAGATGAACGACTGCAAATGTTGGGGGCCTCGTTGGTTGAGCGTTTGCGCATCGAAGACCATCGCGCCGATGATGCTGCGGGGCTGGTCAAGGTCAGCGACGATCCACCGATCGCCATCAATCGGCTCTTTGAGAAGGCGGACTTCCGCATTGTCACGGGCCTCATTGAGCCGCATTTCATGGCGGGATACAGCGGTGGGCGCAAGGGCGTCTGCCCCGCGTTGGTCGATCTGGCGACCATCCAACGTTTTCATGGCTACACGATTCTCAGCGATCCGCGCAGCACAGCAGGCGTGCTTCAAGGCAACCCCTGCCACGCTGAATCGCTACGTGTGGCGCAGCGCGTGGGTGTGGATTTTCTGGTAAATGTCGCTATCGGTGAGGCCCGCCGGGTTACGGGTGTTTTCGCTGGCGACCTGATCGAAGCCCACGAAGCGGGCTGCGCGTTTGTCGCCGGGCAGGCGGTGCGCATCGAGGAGCCCTTCGATCTGGTGGTGACAAACGCTGGTGGGTATCCGCTGGACCAGACGTTCTACCAGACCGTCAAGGGCATGGTGGCAGCGTTGCCTGCCTTGCACGCGAAGTCGACCTTGCTCATCGTCTCGCATTGCGGCGAAGGTGTCGGCTCGCAAACCTACGCCCGGACGATGGCACAATGGCACGGCGATTGGCGCGGCTTTCTCAAGCACATCCAATCCACATCCGAGGTGACCAAGGACCAATGGCAGTACCAGATGCACGCCCGCGTCCTGGAACGCATTGGCAGGGAGAATCTGCATCTGGCCAGTGACGGCCTGCCTTCGACCACCCAGTCCGCGCTCGCGGTTAACCCCGTTCTGACTTCGGGTGATGTTCGAAGGGATGTCGCAGTCTTCCTCGAATCCTGGCTCGCCGCCCACCCCACCGCCCGCGTAGCGGTTATTCCCGAGGGGCCCTATACGCTGTTGCTTTGATTGACCCACGGGGATTTCAGGTTGAGGCACGGGCGATGTCGGGTTCACGGGCTCGCCTTGCCGCCGCTGATATTTACACTTTCGGGATCGCAACCCAGTCTGAGGCGTGTGGGTGAGAGTCAAGGGGTGGGGCGTGGCTCCTCATACGAATAAATCCAGCGCCGCGGTCTTCCATCCATGCGCGTACCGGTGGTACCGCCCCGCAGCCAGTTCCTTGATCACCAACGGCGCCCGCAACCAGGCACGGCGCCTCATCGTGGCCCGCTCCCTGCAATGTCTCACCTTCGCCTCGAGCATCCCGAGGATTGGCTCGCGCGCATCGCCGCGCTCGACTAGGCGGTCCCGGACGGCCTGGTGTTCCTCGGCCCGGGCCACAAAAAACGCGGCGGCCACGGCCCGCTTCGCCTCGACGTACCGCCTCCACAGTCCCTTCTTTTGTCCGCCCATTGCCTGACTCGGGTGCTGCCGGTAATCGTTCATTGGCTCCCGAACGATCCGCGACTTTGCCGCCGCACTGATCAGCATCGCGATCCAGGCGTCGTACAGCCACCGCTCCGACAAAGGGAGCACAAGTCCCTTGTATTCGGCCCGAAAAGCCAGCGTCGCCCCGGCTACAAAACAATGCCGCAGCAGAACCTCAAAGCCTCGGTCCTGCTCAAAACGCGCCTGCTCTGCGGGCCCAAACTCCAGCCGCTTCCAGAACGTATACCCCAAGGACCGAAGTTGAACATCCACGACGTTGGCATCCGCGAACACCAGCCCTACCCCCGGGTCTTCGTCGAACGTGTCCTCGAATCGCGCCAACTTCTGCGGGTGCCACACGTCATCCTGATCCGACAGGAACAGGATGTCCCCTGTGCTGAGTCTGATCGCCTTCTCGAAATTCCGTCGAATTCCGATGTTTTCGGGGTTTACCTCCAGCCGCACCGGAAAAGATGCGTCCTGCGCGAACCGTCGCACAATCGCCACCGTCTCATCCGTTGATCGATCATCGCAGACGACCAGTTCGTCCGGCCGGCGAGTCTGCGCGGCGAAGCATTCCAGTTGCCGCCCGATGAACGGCCCTCCGTTATACGTCGTCATGCAGATTGAGATTCGCCTGTCCGGCATTCCCGAATGGTACTCGCTCCCTCTCTCTACCGCTATCCCATTCTGGCCCGCTCTCGATCTCGGTTCGTTTCAGGCTCGGTACGCGATGGGGGGGGCAATATCTCGCGGGCCGCATGGTCACTCAGGAATACCACGCCTGCAGGTCGGCTGGGGTGAGGTTCTCCAGCGTCGCCACGGTACGCTGCGCGATGGCCAGCGCAGCCGCGTCGGATGTGGTTGTTAGGCCCAGAGTCTTAAGGCCCGCGGCACGCGCGGACTCGAGGCCTGCTGCAGTATCTTCGATGGCCAGACAATCGCCGGGGACCAGGCCCAAGGCGAGATGACGGGCGGCTAGCTTTTCCACCGCCACGCGGTAGGTTTCGGGATCCGGCTTGGAGCGTTTTACATCATCTGCGGTGACGATGACGCTAAATAACTCCGCCAACCCCATGCCCGCGAGAATCAAGTCGATATCCCGACGGGTGGCACCTGAGGCGATCGCAAGCGGCATGGCAACGGCGACATGGCGGACAAATTCGACGGTGCCCGGGAAACTCTCAGCCCCTTGAGCCACCAGTGCCTCAAAGGCATCGCCTTTCTTCTTAATCCACTGGGCGATCGCCACAGCACTGCGAGCTTCCGGCCGGGCAGATTCCTCAAACATGACCCGCAGGGCATCGCGGTCGTCGTAACCGACGTATCGCTGGAGATATTCGTCGTAGGTAAAAGTTTTGCCGATGTCGCCCATGACTTGGGCGAAGGCTCGGTAGTGGAGCGGTTCGGAGTCGCACAGGACGCCGTCGAAGTCAAAAACGATGGCTTTGAGCATGGGGGGATTATACGGGGCCAACTTGGTCGCGCCACGAGGGATCGTTTTACGACACCATTCGACCGCGAAAATCTAAAGTCACGTGGGCGGATGAACCACAAAGGCACAAAGGACACGAAGGGTTAAGAAAATCTGAATGAATTAAATACGTCGGCTTAAATGACTTGCTTTGTGATCTTTGTGTCTCTGTGGTGAACTCTCGTTTTTTTGGCCACACGAGCGATCAGACGCGTTTTGTTTTGTATCTTTTTCAAATACCGAAAAAAATGATGACAGTTTGGGGTAACCGATCTACAATAATAGAGCAACGGGACATTTGAAGGTGTTGGGAGAGTAGCTGGGAGGTAGGGAGATTGGCCGGGAGTGGCAGGGCCATGTCGAAGCAGAGGGTCCGAGCAAGCCAAAATGAACAAGGACAAAAGGTTGCCCATGGGCTTTGCGTACCCTTGATGGAATCGACCGGCTCCGATGTCGGTTGCCATGTCAGTTATCCCCGAGACGACAGCCCCCCATTCACTCACCAGCCGGCCCAGCAGGATGATCAGGAACGCTACTGTTCAATATTCGAACGCAACTTCGACGCGGCCTACTGCCTTGACCTCGACGGTCATCTCACGGCCGTCAACTCCGCGGCTCAAGCGTTGTCAGGGCTGTCCCATCGCCTGCTTGTGGGGATGCATTTTTCACAACTGGCAGCTCCTGACCAGGTGCAGGCACTTCGCCAGGCGTTTGCCCGGTGCCGGAAGGGCGAATCGGTGGAACTGGAGTCAGCACTGATCCGCAAGGATGGCCAACGCGTTGACATTCGCATCACCTCCGGGCCGATTCTTGAGAATGGGCAGATTACCGGTGTGTTTGGCATTGCCCGTGACATCACCCATGAAAACATCGCCCGACGGGCAATGTTGCAGAGCCACAACGACTTGGAACTGCACGTCGCCCACCGCACCGCCGAACTGGCGCTGGCCAACGAGCGGCTTACGCAGGTGGCTCAACGTCATGAACGGTCAGCGGCCGCGTTGCGCGAGAGCGAGGAACGCTTCCGCGCCTTGTTCGAAAATACCAGCGTGGGGGTCTGCATCGTCGATCCGCATCAGGGCCGACGCTTCGTCAATGTCAATCCCGCCATGGAACGCATCTTTGGCTACGCGCGGGCGAAAATGCTGACCATGACCGTCGATGAGGTGACGGTTGATGAGGGCCCCTCAGGGCGGGACCAGTATGACCAGATTGTCGAAGGCTCCATTAGTGCCACGGCCATCGAGAAGAAATATCGGCGAGCTGATGGTCGAATCATCTACGGGCTGGTCGCAGTTTCATCATTTCGTGATCGCCGGGGGAGGTTCTTTACCATCGGAATCGTTCAGGACATCACGGAGCAGAAGCGGGTTGCTGCGAATCTGAGGCAACTCCAGAAAGAGATCACCGATCTGACGACCGATGAGCAGCGCCGCATTGGTCAGGAACTTCACGATTCGCTGGGTGGCCTGCTCACCGGGTTGCTGTATATGGCCAAAAGCTTGGCGGGGCACACCGCGTCGAATCCAGCGTCACCGGCGGATATTGTCCGACGGCTGGAGCAGGGCCTTAACGAAGCGATGGAGCAATGTCGACTCATTGCTCGGGGACTGATTCCGGTGGAGTTCGCCGATGGCGGATTGGCCGAAGCGCTCGATGCCCTGGCGGCGCGCACCGCCGCGATGCCCGACATCACCTGTCACCTCGCTTGCGATCCACAGGCCTGTCACCTCGACCGCGCCAGTGCCACCCACCTTTTCCGCATCGCCCAGGAGGCTGTGAGCAATTCCCTGCGGCACGGCAAGGCGCGATGCATCGAGATTGAACTGGCTGTGGAGGGGGCGACGATCACCCTGCGCGTCACGGATGATGGGCGCGGGTTGCCACCCGATGCCGATCGTGGCCAGGGGCTTGGGCTTCGCATCATGAAGCACCGGGCTGCGCTCATCGGCGGCCAGTTGACGGTACGAGCGCTGGAGTCGGGCGGCACGTTGGTGTTGTGCCGACTCAACGGAGAACTGGGCGTGGGGGGAGGCTGAAATGAACCGCAACGGTCGATATCGTGTGCTGGTGGTCGATGACCACCCCGTCGTACGCGAAGGCATCGCGCTGCTGCTGGCGAATCATCCACACTTGACGGTCTGCGGCGATGCGGGGGATGTCGCCACCGCGATGGAGAAGATCAAAACCCTCGAACCCCATCTGGTCATCGTGGATATTTCGTTGATGGGGCCCAGCGGCATCGAGTTGATCAAGATGGTCAAGGCGCGATCGCCCAAGACGCGGATGCTAGTAAGTTCAGCGCATGACGAGGTGCTTTACGCGGAGCGTGCGTTGCGGGCCGGTGCCATGGGCTACGTGCACAAGCAGGAAGCCAGCCGCACGCTCATCCACGCCATGGAAACGGTGTTGGACGGGCGCATCTACGTGAGTCCGACGGTATCCAACCGATTGCTGCGCCAGGCCATGCAGGGCAAGACCGCAGAAGAGGTCACCCCCGACGAGACGTTGTCAGACCGGGAGTTGGAGGTGCTGGAGATGATCGGGAAAGGCAGCAGCAGCCGCGAGGTTGCCGAGGCTTTATTTTTGAGCGTCAAGACCGTTCAGGCCTATCGCGAGCGAATCAAGCAGAAACTGGGGCTGCGGAATGCCGCCGAACTCATGCGCCACGCTGTGGAATGGCACATGCGGCAGCAATGAGGGGCAAATACTCGCAGGTAGGGGGAGACCCGTTTTGTTCGGCGGCGCCCACGAGCTTTTTGGCGCGGTCGATAGGGAATTTCCCTAGCAGCTAAAACTTGAAATCCGGTAACCGTAACTAACCAATTCCCCGCTTGCGCGTAATGGGCGGGGCACCTTAGCATGGCACTCGTTGCTGGAATGTGGTGTTGAACACCTTACCGCGTGAACACGCCATGACCTGCAACGTGGACCCGGTCGAGCCCGGGTTCAACAAGGCCTGCCGATCATTGAGCAATCTTTTCAGCACTCCCATGACCATTGCATCACGAGAACAACGGGTGGTCCGCGGCCATTTCCCCGACGCGTCGGCAGTTTATGTCGTTGGTGAGTTCAACCGCTGGTCCACCACCGCCACGCCGATGGTTCGCGATCGGACAGGCCAATGGGTGGCCACGATCAACGACGACTCCCAATCCGGGCGTTACTGCTATTTCGTTTGGAACCGAGGTGAGCGTTTCGCCAAGGTACGCCATCCCGAGGCGTCCGGAGATCAAGACGATGTGGCCGATGGCCAGGAGCTTGTTGACACGGCGGTTGCCAAGGGTGGTGTCATAGGTGGTCAAGACGATGAAGCGTTGCATCCCGCTCTTGGTCGCGGCGTTTACCTTGCTGACGGGGTAATGCGGGCGCGTATGGGGCCTAGTCGGCCGGTGCATTTTTCGTGCGTGAAATGAGTAATTGAAAGCGTGGATTGAAAGCGGGGCAGAATCTCTGCCGGCCGAGAGGGGGCCGGTCGTTGGAAAGGGAATTGGCAGGGGAGGGTAGTGTTCCGCCTGGGGCGGACGGTCGAGGGTTGGAACGTCGCTGTGGAGAGACGGGCGATTGTTCCAGCCCTCGACCGGGGTGGCGACTAATGGGATGGTAGGTGGATTCGGCTTAATAGATCGCTTTGGGGTGCGTTGCTCCGACGGGTCGAAGCCGCTGACTCGGATTAGCAGAACAACAAGAAAGGAGATATCACGATGGCACGACAGGCAGCGACGAACGTGAACTCAGCTCAGGCAGGCAACCGCGTGGACGCTTTGGTACCCACGCCGACTCAAGGGAACAAGGGTGCTTCGTCGAAGATGGCGTCACCCGGTTTTTCGATGACCGCGCTCCCCAGCGGATCCGTTGCCAACTCGGCTCAAAGTCATCGGGTGCCTGATTCTCATCAGATATCCGAACGTGCCCGGCAGATATGGGAGGCCAAGGGATGTCCCTCGGGCCAGGACGTGGAAAACTGGCTGGAGGCTGAAAAGCAACTCCGCCGCGGTAAGGCCGGTTGATTATCACCTCGCAACCAACGCCCAAGCCAACGCCCAAACAAACGAAAAAAAGAAAACCCCGCGACCAGCGCGGGGTTTTTCGTTTTCGTATTTCGCTTTTCTCGCGACGAAGTCCTACGCGGCTTAGCGGTAGAACTCGACGATCAGGTTCATGTTCACGTCGAAAGGAACCTGGTCAGCCGTGGGGATCGCGATAACTTCGGCAGTGAGCGTCGAGGGGTCAAAGCTCAGCCATGCGGGAACCTGGTGGCCCGGCAAGGATTCCATGTTCTCACGGACGATCTTCTGGATGCCTTCACGGAGCGTGATCTTGTCGCCCACCTTCAACTGGCAACTGGCGACGTCGGTCTTGCGGCCGTTGAGAAGCACGTGGCCGTGGCTGACGATCTGACGGGCACCCCAGATGGTGCGGGACCAGCCCAGGCGGCGAATGACGTTGTCCAGACGCTGTTCCAACAGGCGAAGCAGAACCTGGCCTGTGTTGCCCTTGGCGCTACCAGCCTGATCCAGCAGTTTGCGGAAGGCACGCTCCATCACGTTGTAGTGGTAGCGGAGCTTCTGCTTCTCGTTGAGGCGGACACCGTAATCACGCAGACGGCGACCGCGGTAGCCGTGCACACCGTTGGGATTGAGCTGGCGCTTGGTTGTGTGCTTGGGGATGTCAGCGATGGGAACGCCGACGCGACGGGAGAGTTTGACCTTGGGGCCGGTATAGTTGGCCATGTGCATTGACAGCCCGTTGTGGGGGCCGCTCCTTGTGGCGAGGCCGCGACTGCGGCTTACCGTGGTTTCCAGGGAACTTCATGGTCACATTGACCATGCCATATCGAGCCGCTCATTAGACCATACTGCCGCCCGTATGGCAAATCGCCTGTCGCCTCGCTGTGCCCCTAATGAAGTCCTCAAGTTGCGAGATTCGGCTTCTGACGTTCAAATGTCAGGATGAGCAATACGCAACACACGGATGTGGTTCTGCCCCCGGAAGCTCGATTGATTGTCGGCCAAGGCGGTCTGCAATGCCTGGCGATCGACACCGCGCAGTGCAAGGGCGAGATTTTTCTCCACGGTGCCCACCTGACCCAGTGGCAGCCCACGGGAAACCAGCCTGTGCTGTGGATGAGTGAATCCAGCATGTTTAAGGCTGGTCAACCCATTCGAGGCGGTGTGCCCATCTGCTTCCCGTGGTTTGGCCCCAAACTCGACGATCCCGCAGCGCCCCCGCATGGCTGGGCGCGGCTCAAAGCCTGGACGCTCGACAGCGTCACCAACGAAGACGCCAATGGCACAGTCGTTCAGCTTTCGCTCGATCATGCAGCCGATAAGACGTGGCCGCACAACTGTGCGTTGCGTTACAAGGTGAGTTTCGGCAAGCGTCTGACCATGAGCTTTTCGGTACGCAATCTTGGCAAGACCGCCATGCCCTACCAAGAGGCGCTGCATACTTACCTGGCGGTCAAAGATGTGCGGAAGGTGGCCATCAAAGGCCTGACGGGCACGACCTACATCGACAAACTCGCTGACAGTGCCCGCAAGACCCAGGGTGAGGCACCCATCACCATCGAAGCCGAGACCGATCGCGTGTACGTCAACACGGCTGGAACGGTCGAGCTCGAAGACCCCGGCCTGGGGCGGCGGATCACCATCGACAAAATGGGCTCACGTGCTACCGTGGTATGGAACCCCTGGGTCGCCAAGGCGGCACGAATGCCCGACTTCGGCGACAACGAATGGCCCGGGATGGTCTGCATCGAAACGGTCAATGCCGCGGACAACGCCATTGAACTGCCGCCCAGCCACATGCACACCATCAGCGCCTCCATCAGCGTGACGAATCTTTGGATTTAAGGGCAAACTCAGTCTTGACCGATGGGTGTTGTACAGAGTAGAATTGGCCTCGTTATGCAATGCTGTGCTCGGTTCATCCCCGCCTTGACCCTTCCCACGCCCGTTCGCGGTGTGGTGCTGTCGCTTCCGGTCGTCGTTAGCTGAGCGGACGACCCGCGCCTAATCTTGGCCGTTGCGGCCAGGTCAGCGACACCCCTCGACTTCCCTCGACCACCCGTTTACCCCTGACTTTCTATAGTTTCGTTAGGACATTCATCGCCGAGGCCCCGCCCGATAGACTGCCGGTTCCACGATGACGCCTCCGATGACGCACTCGATACCAGGACTTTACCAATGCCTCGCATAAAGAAAAAAATCCTCAGTGCCAATGATCTGCCTTTGACCGGCAATGGTCCCACGACCGACCAGTACGTGGGTATGACCGGTGCCCAGATTTTCCACGACCTCATGCGGCAACACGGCGTGCAGACGATCTTCGGATACCCCGGCGGCGCCATCCTGCCGGTGTTCGACGCCATTTATGAATCGCCGCACTTCAAGTTTATTCTTTCCCGTCACGAGCAGGGAGCCGGCCACATGGCGGAGGGTTTTGCGCGCGTCAGCGGCAAGCCCGGCGTGGTGCTGGTGACCTCGGGGCCCGGTGCGACCAACACCGTCACACCTCTGCAGGACGCGCTGATGGACGGTACGCCTCTGGTGGTGTTCTCCGGGCAGGTTGCCACGGGTGCCATCGGGACCGATGCGTTTCAGGAAGCGGACGTGACGGGCATCACTCGGCCATGCACCAAGTGGAACGTGCTGGTCAAGGATGTTCGCGATCTGCCCCGCCGCATCAATGAAGCCTTCCACATTGCCACCACAGGTCGGCCGGGCCCGGTGCTGGTGGACATGCCCAAGGACGTGACGGCTGCGAAGCTGACCGAAGCGGTTCGCAGCGAGCCCAACCTGCCGGGCTACTCCATTCGGGAGTTGGGCTCCAGCAGCGAGATCGCACGTGCCGCGGAGATGATCAATCGCGCCAAGCGGCCGGTGCTTTACGTGGGCCAGGGCGTGATCCAATCCGGTGCGCATCAGGTGCTGCGTGCCTGCGCGGCGGCGGCGGAAATTCCCGTGACCACCACGCTTCAAGGTTTGGGCGCTGTGGACGAACGTGAAGAGCTCTCGCTGCACATGCTGGGCATGCACGGCTCGGCCTACGCCAACTGGGCCATGTTCCACAGCGATTGCATCATCGCGGTGGGCGCACGATTCGACGACCGCGTGACGGGCAACCTGGCGAAGTTCGCACCCGCCGCACGTGCCGCCGAGCGCCTGGGCACCGGTGGCATCATCCACTTCGACATCGCGCCGGAAAACATCAACAAGGCGGTGCCGGTGACCATCGGCGTCGAGGGCGATGCCCGCAAAAACCTCGAACTGCTCCTGCCCCTGCTGGAGAAACGCAATCGCCGCGAATGGCTTGAGCAGATTCAGACCTGGAAGCGCGAAGCTCCGTTCCGCTTCAAGGACGATGCGCGCGAATTCCACATGAAGCCCCAAGCGGTGATTCAGGAGCTTTATCGCCAGACCAATGGTGAGGCGATCATTACCACCGGCGTGGGTCAGCATCAGATGTGGGCGGCGCAGTTCTACCGTTTCAGCCGACCCAGGCAATGGATTACCTCCGGCGGCCTGGGCACGATGGGCTACGGCGTGCCTGCATCAGTGGGCGCTAAACTGGCGGTGATGATGGGCGATAAGCCCGAGACGCCCGTGATCAATATCGATGGTGACGGCAGTTTCTGCATGACCGCCATGGAGATGTGTACCGCAGCTCAATACAAGATTCCCGCCAAGACCATCATCCTCAACAACGACTTCCAGGGCATGGTCAAACAGTGGCAGGACCTTTTCTATCAAGAGCGTTACAGCCATACGCAGATGCACAACCCCAACTTCGTCGCCTTAGCTGATGCCATGAACTGCAAGGGTTTCCGCTGCTCCAAGAAGGCGGATCTGACCAAGGTCATGAAGGCGTTCCTGGCCTACGACGGCCCGGCGGTGCTCGATGCGATGGTTGAGAAGCACGAGCACGTGTATCCCATGATCCCCGCAGGCCGGGGTGTCGATGAGATGGTCCTGGGCAAGTTCGACTGACCTTCGCGACTGACGTTCACTCGACTGTTTTTTACCCACAGGTTTCTACGCTTGTATCACTGGAGCGCGGCAACGCCTGCGGCGGTTGGCCGTATCCAAATATCCCCGACAATATTCTTCATAGCGCTGTGCATGCGCAATGAGCTCGCACATGCTTACTCAAACACGACAGACTTACTCACTACCCGCGCCTGCCGACGGCGGCCAACTCATCTGCCAACTGCTTCACGAGTACAGTGTGGATCACGTCTTTGGCCATACCGGCGCGGTGATCTTGCCGTTGCTGGATGCGATTGGTCTTCGCGAATCGCCTCGGATGATTGTGGCGCGGCATGAGCGTCACGCCTGCTCCATGGCGTTGGGCTATGCGGGCGTCACGGGCAAACCCGGCGTCGTGCTGGTCACCTCCGGTCCCGGCGCCACCAACACCGTTCCGGGCATCGCCCTGGCTCGCGTCTGGCGGATGCCGATGATTGTGCTCACCGGTCAGGTCGCCACGACCTCCCTGGGCTCTGATGCTTTTCAGGAGGCGGACATCACGGGCATCTCTCGACCGCTGGTGAAGTGGAGTCGACTCGTGCGGCACATCGACGAATTGCCCGGCGTGTTCATGGAGGCCTTCGACATCGCCACGAGCGGAGAGCCCGGGCCCGTGCTCCTGGACCTGCCTAAAGATGTGCTGGCCGCAAGGTTGGACCGTGCACGCACCGCGCAAAAGATCCATCACTGGCGTGCGATACGCCGAATGATGAGGCCGATCGAGGCTGTTTGGCCGGGGTCGGCAATGCCAGCCTGGCATCGCGATATTGCCGAGGCGCTGGCGGGCACCGGGTGTGTGTTGTTTCACTCACCGCTCCAAGGCGTGGCATTGCCCTACGCCATGGGTGCCGCCTGTGCGTGGCGTAATGAAGCCGCGATAGCTGTGGCGATGCTCGAGCCGGGTGATATTCCGCAATCCGCGCTGGAGCTATGCACCGCGGCGCAAAACAAAGTGCCGATCAAGGCGATCCTTCATGCTGGTGACGATGCGCCACACTGGGCGGACTGGATTGAGGCCACGCGAACCCAGGTCGTGATCTGCCGGGGCAGGTCGAAGCTGTCCGGTGCGCTTGAGAACTGGCTCCGGGCAGACCAGCCGGTGGCGTTGATCTACGACGATCGATGCTGACTTGGTGGTCAATGCGACTCGCGAATCGATGGACACGATTCGCTGGGCCAGAGTCAGACAGCGGCTACACCGGCGAAGGCACCGTCTCAAGCACTTGCTGCATGATGCGCTGAGCGCCAACGCCATCGACATCATGGGCATGAGTCTTGGTGATTACGCGATGGGCACAGACGGAGATGACGTTGGAGATGATGTCATCGGGCACCACGTAGTCGCGGTTGTGGATCATCGCGGTGGCGCGGGCGGCCTGCGTCAGCGCCAGGGACCCGCGCGGTGAAACGCCGATCTGAAGCTGGTCGTTGTTACGCGTGGCACCGGCGATGCGAACGACGTAATCGATCAGGGCCGGATCAACCTGGACTTTGTAGACCTCGCTCTGCAGTTCGAGAATCTGCTCGGCGGTCATCACGGGCTGCAACTCCGCCAACGCGGTGCGCGACGGCTGCAACTCAAGAATTCGCCCCTCATCCTCCGGACTCGGGTAGCCCAGATGAATACGCATAAGAAAGCGGTCAAGCTGGCTTTCAGGAAGAAAATAAGTTCCCTCGAACTCAAATGGATTCTGCGTGGCGATGACGACGAAGGGCTGAATGAGCTTATGGGTCTTGCCATCGATGGAGACCTGGTTCTCGTTCATGGCCTCCAGCAGCGCTGACTGCGTGCGTGGCGTGGTGCGGTTGATTTCGTCGGCCAGCACGATGTTGGCAAACACCGGGCCGGGCTTGAAGACGAATTCACTCTTCTGCTGGTCCCAGACGGTGACGCCCAGAATGTCCGAGGGGAGCATATCGGGGGTGAGTTGCACCCGCGCAAGAGTCAGGTCCAGCGATTTGGCCAGCGCTGTGGCAAGGATGGTCTTTCCCACGCCCGGCACATCCTCGATGAGGATGTGGCCGCGCGCCAGCAGACAGACAATGACCTTGTCCACCGCCGAATGATTGCCTAGAAAAACGCGCTCAATGTTGGCGCGGAGACGTTCGAGATTCTGCATCAGGTGTTCGCTCACGGCTGGCAGTATATCAGGGTCGATAGAGGTCAGAGGAGCGGCGTTCTAGGTCGGCAAGCGCCCGTGTCGGGCCAGCGAACCTTCGTCGTACAGCCCGATTGGCCCGCCGGTACAATTGGACGTGAAACCACTCATTCGGACGCGGCAGCGTGAACTACGAAGTCCTCATCCAACGCCTGGAACAACTCATCCAGCGCATCACGGGCTACCCGGCCTACGAATTGTGGACCGAACTGCTGGTGCTTTGGGTAGCGGTTTACCTGGTGCTGCGCTTCCTTCGCGGCACGCGCGGTGGTCGGGCCATCAAGGGCATGGCTATGGTGCTCATCCTCACCACCATCTTCGTCAAACTCCTGACGAGCGATGGCGAATACGAGCGACTCACGTTTCTCTATAGCAATTTCATGTGGTTTGCCGGCATCGCGCTGGTGATCGTTTTTCAGCCTGAAATTCGTCGAGCGGCAGTGCGATTGGGCGAAGCACGCCTGTTTTTGGGCTCTGGTTTGCGGCGAAGCAAAACCGTCGATGAACTGGTTCGTGCCGTGACGTACCTGAGTCGCAATAAGATCGGCGCCCTGATTGCCTTGGAGCGACGGGTGGCGCTCAAGGGCATCGTCGAGGGTGGCACGCGGCTGGATTCTGAGGTGAGTCACGAATTGCTGGAAACCATTTTCTGGCCCGGCAGCGCGCTGCACGATATGGGTGTGATCATCCGTGACGGCCGCATCCTTGGTGCGGGGGTGCAGTTCCCCCTGGCGGAAGGGGATTTTGTGGATAGCGAGTTGGGCTCGCGCCATCGTGCCGCCATCGGGCTTTCGCATGAGGCCGATGCCCTGATCATCGTCGTCAGCGAAGAGACGGGAACGATCAGCATTGCCCAGCGGGGCAAGCTGACACGTGAATTGAGCGCTGATGAGCTTCGGGAGAAGTTGATCCTGGGACTGGGGCGTGCGGCAATGCACGGACGTGGTGAGACGGATGCCGAGGCTGTGGAAGCGGAAGTGGCCGACGACGCGATGACTGAGCCGGGGATGGAACGGACGCCGGGTGAGCCGGAACGGACGCAGGAGCGCAAAGTCTCGTAGCGGCTTGACGCCGTGGGAATGTGACTATGTTCAAGAACTTCATCTGGCAGGAGATTCAGACTCTGGCCATCGCGGCGATGTTCGCTGTGCTGATGTGGGTGTACGCTGAGGGTGAGACGATCAACATCCATACGCTGCGTCTGGATGTGCAGCTCATCGCGCCGCCCGGTCAGAGTCTGGTCATCGAGCCGCAGACGATTCGCCAAGTGTCGCTGACGGTTCGTGCCGCCACCAGCCAATGGGCGCAGATTCAGGAGTTGGAGCGCAAGGCCTTTGCCCTGGAGGTCGCCGACGATCCCGGTCAGCAGCAGCAGGCCGTGGCATTGAGGGAACGTCTGCGCACGGATGCCCGCATCACCGGCCTGGGCGGGACAGTTGTCGATGTTCAAGGTGACGATCCGCAGGTCTACGTCGAGAGGCTCGAAACGTTGTCGTTGCCTGTGACCGTGGCACCGGGGGCGCTGGAGTTGACCGGCCAGACACGGGTGAGCCCCGAAACAGCGGCAGTCACTGCACCGGCCAGCGCTTTAGAACAATTGCGGGACGTGGTTCTGCAGGCGAGTCTGGCGGGGGTCAGCGATCAGTCGTTGCCCGAGAACGTGGCGGTCACCCGGGAGGTGCCGTTGTTGCTGCCGCCCACGCTGACGATACCCCATACCACCATTACACCGTCGCGTGCCACGGTGACCTTCGCGGTGTTGAAGCGCATGGAAGCGGCGACGTTGAAACTGGTGCCGATCTGGGTGGTTTTGCCGCCGTCTGAGACGGCTCGGTTTTCGGTGGACTTGAGTGACGAGAATCGGTTTTTGCGTGACCTGACAATTTCAGGCCCGCGGGATGTGGTTGCATCGATCAAGGCGGGTGAAGTCAATGTTTGGGCGGCGTTGCGTTTGAGTGCTGATGAGTTGGAGCGTGGCGTTGGAAGCAAGGCGTTGGAACTTACCTTGCCGCCGGGCGTGACGCTCTCGGGCCCATCGCCGGTGGTGCCGTTTACGATCGTGCGCAAGTGAGGCGCGATGATCTTCGCTGCTGACGTTGCTGCTGCTGATGATCAGCCGCTGACCGACCGATAGGGGCGTTTATCGCAGCGTCTTGAGGGCGACGATGAGCAGGTCGTACACCGCGTGGGTACCGGCTGCGACGCCGAAGCCTCGGACGATGAACACGCACGCCAGGTAAACGCCGGCGGCAGCGTAGAGCAGAAACCGCGTCATATCAAAGGGCTGCTCCGCGGAAAAGTGGTAGAGGGCAAACGCCACCGACGAAATCACGATGGCGGCAATCGAACCCCACAGGTCCGGCAGTGCCAACACATCCACCAACAACAGATGCAGCATCGCGATGGCCACCATGCGAAAGAGCAGTTCCTCGTAGATGCCCGCGCCGATGCTGAAAATGGCTTCGGCCCGCCAGTGGGCGCTGGCAGCATCCGCACCGGCCAGCACCTCCGGTATACCGCCCAATGCCTGCATCGATATCGCGTAATGAGGTGCGGCACTGCCGCGCGAAAGCACGCTCATGAAAAATAAAAGGGGCACCGCCAGCAAAATTGACTCGCCCAGCATCAGCAGATACAGACGCGGCTCAATCTCCCAGCGATCCTTGCTGGCGATGTGCCAACCCAGCAACGCGGCGATGACGATGAGCCCGGGCAGCAAATAGCCGCCCACCCCGAACCACTCGAAAAACCCCAGTAGAACCAGGCGGGCCTTGATGTGCTGCGTCACGCCCTGGGCATAGTCGGTCGCGTAGATGAGCGTGCCCACCTCGTAAATGACGATCAACGGCAACAGAAAAAACAGCGCCTGCAGGGGGCGGCGTGAGCGCTCGAGATAGGCGTCAGGAATCGGACCGGCGTGGCGCTTCACAGCTTCATCACCGCGTGGAAGTTTTCGCAGTTGAACTTGGATCGCCCATTGAGAAAGCCCAACTCCATCAGCACGGTGATGCCCACAATCTCGCCGCCCAGCTCGGTTACCAGATCGCAGCAGGCCTTCATGGTGCCACCTGTCGCCAGCACGTCATCGACCAGCAGAATCCGCTGGCCCTTGCTCACAGCGTCGGCGTGCATCTCGAGTTTGTCGGTGCCGTACTCCAACGCGTACTCCATGCTCACCGTTTTCCAAGGCAGTTTCCGGGGCTTGCGGATGGGAACGAACCCGGCGCTGAGTGACTGGGCGATGGCTGTGCCGAAGATGAACCCGCGGCTCTCGGCTCCGCAGACGATGTCGATGTTTTTGCCGCGAAACGGGCTGACCATCAGCTCCACGGCCATCGCCAAGCCCGCAGGATCGCGCAGCAGGGGCGTAATGTCCTTGAAGACCACCCCGGGTTTGGGCCAATCAGGAATGTCACGAATCAAGGGCATCAGGTCCATCGGCAAACTCCGGTTAAAAGACGAGGTGGCAGTTTTACCACAACCGGGCCGAGAAATTTGAGCCGACTCTGGATGTGGATCAATGGGCCGACACTGGCTCCCGCCGAGTAGAGCGAGCTTTCGCCGGTGACAACAACCGCGCGGGTTCTAAAGGCAATTCCGCCGATGCAAATCCGCACTAAGCCCGGAGCCGCTATTTCTTATAACTTCAGACATTTAACACTCTTGAGAAAATAGACGGAGATTGCCCCCAACCCACCTATCGGGGATACTATTGGGCGGACAAGGGCCCTTAGGCCACGAGTGGAGATTGGCGCGGCCAACTCGATTGGGGCATCGAATGGTTCGATAATGGGGTAGGGCGGTTCATGCCTGCGCGGCACGGAGCCCATCCCAGTGCGGGAGGCTATTGACATGGGGACAGAAAATACGACGCCTCGGCCCAAGCTGGCGCATTTGGCGCTGGTGGTGCCGGCACTCAACGAAGAAGCCGCGATTGCAGGTACGCTGCGTCGTTGTCTTGCAGCCCGCCAAAGTGTGCTGTCCAAGACGCCGCTGACGCGCATGTCGGTGGTCTTCGTCAACGACGGTTGCACGGACCGCACGCAGGAGATCGTCGATCAGCCGGAGTTTTCCGAAGTGGTCAAGGTCAACTACGGCCGCAACCGCGGTTATGGTGCCGCCATCAAAGCCGGCTGGCAGGCGACCGATGCCGATCTGGTGGGCTTTATCGACGGTGATGGCACCTGCGACCCTGAGTTCTGCGTCGAGCTGGTCAACCGCTTATTTGATAAGGATGCCGACGTCGTGCTGGCGGGGCGGCTTAACCCCGACACCCAGATGCCGTTTATTCGCAAATTGGGCAACCGCATTTTCGCCGCGTTGCTGGGCGTGGTTTCGGGGCAGATGAACATCACTGACACTGCCTCGGGCTTTCGCATCATCCGTCGCGCAAGTTTGAAACTCATGAGCCCGCTGCCCGATGGCTTGCACTTCACCCCCGCCATGAGCTGCATCTGCCTGCTCGATCCACGGCTGGGGATCGAAGAAGTTCACGGCATGCTCTACAAGGAGCGAGAGGGACGCAGCAAGCTCAGCGTCATCAAGGATGGCTTCCGGTTCCTCTGGACGATCATCTTTTCAGCATGCTGCTATTCCCCGGTCAAGGTCATGCTGGCCCTGTCGGTGATGGTGATTCTCTCGGCGGCGCTGGTGGGCGTCGGCATCGCGCTCGTTACCGGGGCGACGTTTGTCCCGATGCTTATGGCGTTGGCAGCGGCATTGTCGGCAGCACTCCTGCTGGGCACCGGTGCAGCAGCCCACCAACTCAACTACCTGCTCATCGGCCCGCGACGTGCCGTGGGGCCTGCGGAACGATTGCTTCAACGCCTGCTCAACCATGTGCCCCTCATTCTCGGCGGCATGGTCGTGGGGGGCGTCTCGGCACTAGGGTTGGCGGCCACGGCTGTTCTCGATGGCCCGGGTGGCCAGGCGGGCCTGATCCTGAGACTGCTGCTGATCTTCACCTCCACGCTGGGCGAAGGGGCCATGCTTCTGGGCATTTTGCTGCGGATCATATGGGCGGTGAGCGAAAAGCAGCGTGCCATGCTCCGCGACGAATTTGCCGTTCATGGCATCATCCCGACCGCGGCCGAGTCAACCCCCACGCCGCAGCGACAGTCCGCTTCCGCTTCCATCCCTGTCCCCTCAACGGCATCGTTGGGGTCAGCCTTGGGGACTTCACACTGATTTAGCACTGATTCGAGGGGATCGCTTAACTCATGCCCGATAAACCCATTCATATTCTCGGCTTCAACTGCTTTGCCCACGATGCGGCTGCGTCCATCGTGCGAAACGGCGAACACCTGGGCCTCGTGGAGGAAGAGCGATTCCTCCGCCGCAAGCACGTCGGCGAATTTCCCCGCCACAGTATTCAATGGTGCTGTGACATCGCGGGGATCACCCCGGCCGATCTTGACCACATTGTCTACTACTGGGACCCGAAGCTGGCGCGGCTCAAGCGGGCCATGCATCTGCTCAAGTACTTCCCCCGCAGTCTGGAACTGGTGCGCAACCGCTGGGGCAAAGAAGCCCCGATGAAGCAGCTCAAATCGACGCTGGAAAAAGAACTGGGCGTCGATTTCCGTCGCACTAAACTGCACTTCGCCCAACACCACCTCTGCCATGCCGCCAGTTCGTTTCTGACCAGCAAATTCGACAAGTCGGCGATCATGACCATCGATGCTGCGGGCGAATGGGACTGCACGTGGCTGGGCATGGGCGATGGGTTGGACCTCAATTGCCTCAAGACCCAGAGCTTTCCCAACTCGCTGGGACTGGTCTATGGAGCCGTCACGGAGTTTCTGGGTTACAAGTTCGCCAGTGGTGAAGGCAAGGTCATGGGTCTGGCACCCTATGGCGATCCCGACCGCTATTTGAAGGTTTTTCAGGACATCGTCAAGCTCAAGCCCGATGGTGAGTACGAAGTCGATCTGTCATATTTCACGTATCACTATCGAGGTCGGCCGCACTGGTTTAGCCCCAAGTTCCTCAACGCCTTTGGGCAGCAGTACACCGATGAGTCGTCGAAGGAGCCCGACCAACGCGCCATGGACATCGCCGCGGGCGTGCAGAAGCAGACCGAAGAAGTCGGCCTGCACATGGCACGCTGGCTGCGAAAGACGACGGGCAGCAATCGGGTCTGCCTGGCGGGCGGTGTGTGTTTGAATTCGGTGATGAACGGGCGCATTCTGCTCGAGGGCGTGTTTGACGAAGTGGTGGTACAGCCTGCCGCCAACGACGCCGGTACCGCCATGGGCGGCTGTTACTGGCTCTGGAACACCGTCATGCGCCAGCCGCGCACCTACCACTTCGACCACGCTTACTTCGGCCCGTGGATCGAGGACACGCAATACGAGGTCGCCATCGGTTCGCTCGTCGGTCCCAACGACAAGGTGGACTGGAAGAAGATCGATAACGCCCCTGAAGTTGCCGCGAAGATGCTTGCTGAGGGCAAGATCGTCGGATGGTTCCAGGATCGCATGGAGATGGGTCCCCGTGCTTTGGGCAACCGCAGCATCATCTGCGATCCCCGCAGCGATGAGGCCAAGGACCTTCTCAACGCGCGTGTCAAGTTCCGCGAAGCCTTCCGCCCATTCGCCCCCAGCGTGCTGGAAGACAAGACGGGCGAGTGGTTTAACAGCAACTATCCATCGCCGTACATGATCCTCGTCTATGACGTCTTGCCTGAGAAGCGCAAACTGGTTCCCGCTATTACCCACGTCGATGGCACCGGCCGGGTTCAGAGCGTCAGCAAGAAGCATAACCCGCGTTACTACCGATTGATCGAGGAGTTTGGCCGCATCACGGGCGTGCCCATGGTGCTCAACACGAGCTTCAATATTCGTGGCGAGCCCATCGTGCATCAGCCCGAGCAGGCCATCGAATGCTTTATGAAGACAGGCATGGATGCACTGTTTCTTGGTGATTACATGCTCACAAAGCGCACCGCCTCGGCGGCCAAGGCAATGTCAGCCGACCAGTTGGTCGCTGCCCACGCCACCGCCGCTGCCATGGATAACGACATTGATTAACAAACCCGTAACCGCACGGGGGTATCTGACCGATGCCTCGCAGGCCTAACATATAAGTCCGAAAACGGAGAGGAACACGCTATGGTTGATGTATTGATCGTAAATCCCCCGAGTCCCGATGGTCATATTTACATTCGCGACATGTGCCGCTGGGGCCGCAAAAGTCGCGAAAAGATGATCTGGCCTCAAAGCTCGCTAGCTTACCTGGCGGCAGTGGTGCCCGACAACATGACCGTGCGCATCATCGATGCCATCGCGGAGGAAATGTCCCCCGAGGCGTTCAAGGCTGAGATCGACAAAGAGCAGCCTAAGTTCTACGTCAGCTACATCACGGGTACGACCTTCGCCATGGACGCCAAGGGCGTGCAGTGGGGCAAGGCCGTCGGTGCTACGACCGTGGCGGTGGGCACGCACGTCTCAGCTGTCCCGCAGAACACGCTGGAGTTGGTGCCTGAGCTTGACTACGTCATCCGCCACGAGCCGGAGATGACCTTCCGCGACATCATCAGCCACACGCTGGAGAATCGCGATCCCAACGATATTCTGGGCGTCGCCTACCGACGCGAGGGCAAGACCATGCTCTCGCCCGATCGGCCGCTGCTGGCCTCGCTCGACGAACTGCCCATACCCAAGCAGCACCTGCTTCCGTTAGACAAGTACAAGATGCCGTTCCTGGGCTCGCGCTATGTCTGGGTGTTGACCAACCGGGGCTGCCCGTACTCCTGCACCTACTGCTTCGAAGGCGTGGTCTGGGGCAAGAGCGTGCGTTACCGCTCAGCGGCGAGCATCTACAAGGAACTCGAATACCTGGCGGAACATAATGTCCGCAACGTGCTGTTCCTGGCGGACCTCTTTACCTACGACAAGAAGGGCGTCAACGAACTCTGTGACATGATCATCGAGCGCGGATTGAAGATCCGTTGGACATGCAACAGCCGCGTGGACACCATCGACGAGCAGCAGCTCATCAAGATGAAGAAGGCGGGTTGCTGGCTGGTCGCCTTCGGCATCGAGAGTGGATCACAGAAGATTCTCGACAACGTCAAGAAAGACGCCAAGGTCGAGACGGCCCGCGCCACCATCGAGATGTGCCACCGCAACGGCGTCAAGACTTGGGGTTATTTCATCATCGGCCTGCCCGGCGAAAACAAGCAGACTGTCCGAGAAACCATCAACTTCGCCAAGAGCATCCCGCTGGACATCGCGCTCTTCCACGTCGCCATGCCCTACGCGGGCACCGAGTTCTACTTCCAGTCGGTCGCCAACGGCTGGCTCAACACCAACGACTGGAAGCACTTTGACATGAACGACTCGTCGGTGGTGGAGTACGACGACTTCACCTCGGCGGAGATTCTCAAAGCCACCAAGCAGGCCTTCCGCGAGTTTTACTTCCGGCCCACCCAGGCCTGGCGCCTCTTCAAAATGATGGCGGGCACGGGCGACTTCGGCATGGTCTGGAGCGTGGCCAAAAACTTCCTGTCGTGGATTTACTCCAAGAAGGAAGACCGGGTGGTGCCCAAGAGTCTGGTGGGCGCACCGGAGTTGACCAAGGCCATCGATCCGCAGGACGCGCGCAAGGCGTTGCACAGCCTGCCCGTGATGGAGGCCCCGCGTACCGACGCCAGCACCGCCAAGGTGCGACACACGGGCGTGAAGGAAGCCGCCAAGCGAGCTGCTGTGAACGCCTGATACGGCCCCGCAGCACCGGCCCGTTCGTGCCGCATCGAAGATAAGAAATCGGCCGGGCGACTTTTACGTCGCCCGGCCGTTTGTTTGCGCTTCACGCAATGGGAAACGGTGGTTGGCTTATCGCCCGGGCCGCCAGCGCCATCAGCGCCCAGGAATCATCATCACCCGCGATGCGATTGGTCTTCATCTGACCGCATTGCGTGCAGCGATGAATGATGGCCCACTCGCCATCGCGCTTGACCCAGATGCCGATGGGTTCCATCTGCGACTTGCACACCGAGGCGCGATCGCCGGGCGACTCGTCGACATGAAGGCTCCATAAACAACGGGGGCAATGATTGCGATGCTGTGACCCATACGGGTCAGGGTTCACCGGTGTCTTGCAGTGTCGGCACACGAACCCGCTTTCCGGGCTCCGCCGACGAAATTGGTCTGACATTGCTGTGTCCTTGATCGTCAGTTGGTTGCAATGAAAAGGCATCGATACAGCGAGGGATGGGGGCAAGCGCCCCACGAGCAGCGGTATTCATAAAAATCTTCCTGGGGTGAACCGGCCTGGACGATTGGGTCCAGATGCACAGCACCCCTACGGGGTTAAGGTTGCACAGAAATAGAACAAGTCCGCCAGGTGATAGCGGGAGGATGAGATGATTTCCGTCAAGCCGAATCGGACGCTCGAACGGAAATCAGGCCGCAATGACAAGAACAGTCGCCATAAAACACCTCCGGATCAGGATCATCAAGTCAGGGCAATTGTATCACGGCACCGGTGGCCGTCAAGGAGCGTGCAACCCTCACCGGGCCAGGCACCGTTTCGATTGCCCGCGTTACGAATATCGAATCGGGATCACTCGACTTCCGCAGCGAGTTCCTTGGCGCGGTGACCCAATTGCGCTTTGAGACGCGCCAGGATCGACGAATGCATCTGGCTGACCCGTGATTCCGACAGGTCCAGCGTCACGCCGATTTCCTTCATCGTCATCTGCTCGTAGTAGTAGAGGATGACGATGAGGCGTTCAGCGCGTGACAGACCACGGGTGATCATGTCCTTGAGATCGCCCTTCTGAGCGTTGGTCAACGGATTGACCTGCCGGGCATCTTCGAGCACATCAATCTCGCGAACATCCTTGGACGAATCAGTCTCGTACCACTTGCGGGAAAGCGACACCACGCCCACGGCTCCGGCATCGCGGCGAATCTTTGTGAACTCTTCCTTGCCGACTTTGAGCTTCTTGGCCAGTTCCTCATCCGTCGGGGTGCGACCCAACTCCATCTCCAGGCTCTTGCGGGCGTGGTCCACTTGGCTGGAGCGCGAACGCACCAGTCGCGGCACCCAGTCCATCGAACGAAGCTCGTCAAGGATCGCACCACGAATGCGCGGGGAGCAATAGGTCTCGAACTTGACGCCACGGCTCATGTCGAAAGCGTCAATGGCGTCCATGAGACCAAAGATGCCCACCGACATCAGGTCTTCGACATCGACCTCGTCGGGCAGCTTGGTGTGAACGCGTTCGGCGTTGTACTTGACCAGGGGCAGGTAATGCTCGAGGAGCACGTTACGCAAGTCCTCCGTCGAGTTCTTCTTGAACTCCTGCCAGACTTGTTCGATAGGACGCTCGCTGCGGCGCGAGCCTTGAACGTGCATGGTACTCATGAGTGCGCGAAGTTTTGCCATGGTCGGCTCCTTGACCAGCTTTTAACCGCCCTGCGTATTTGCGTCCGTGCGGGCGGTGGGGTGTTATCAATCATCAAGCTACGCAATCTGCTCCGTGGTAGAGCCGGTCCTCGGCGACGCATCCTGCGCGGCCTGGTCCTGATCTGTATCGGGCGGCATATCCGCCGGTATGGGGTGTTGGGCTTTGTACGTTTCGATGTTGTGATCCACCACGCGCTGCCCGATGCGTCCGATGGCGTAACCCACCGGCCAGCACATGAGCATCACCAGCGTGGCGCGATAGATGACCGTGGTGACGGGGTTGCCGACCTGCAACCCCACGAATAGCGCGGCGGCGAAGGCGACAAGGGCGAACGAGGATGCAATCACTTTGGCGGGAATTGTCGAGCACTCCGTTGCTCTGTTCACGCAAATCCGTTTAATTATTCCGCTGACGTCCGCCTATCTTAACGTCTCACGCGGGTCATGGGAAGAGGAAATCAGATTTCTGTATTAAATATTGAAGATTCTTGACGACCTGTGGACAAGGCCAACTCAACCCGCCAGCCACATTCTCATCCGTCGCATCAGACCCACGGCGCCTCGGCCCTCGACGGCGTGGCGGTCCATCCGATGCGCCAGTTGCCCGATGCAGCGCGACGCCTCGGAGTGAGGCGCATCAAGCACAAACGGACTGCGCCGCCGAACCGCCATCGGCACGCGCGCATCCAGCGCCACGTGTCCCGCATAGCGCGGCTGAAGGCCCAGAAACTTCACGCATACCGCCTCGATGCGACCAAACACCGCGCGGCCTTCCGCCTCATCACGCGCCATGTTTACCAGTACCCGCACATCCAACTCCGCCTGCTGGCGACGCAGCGTTTTGATTAACGCATAGGCGTCGGTGATGGCTGGGGGCTCGGGGGTTGTGACCACCAGTTGCTGATCTGCAGCAGCGACAAAGCCCAACACATTGGGGCTCACCCCTGCGCCGGTGTCGATGAGAATCAGATCTGCCGAGTCGTCAAGCTGCGTGAATTCCTGGATAAGGCGGCTGCGTTCAAACTCTGACAACGCTGCCATCGTGGCCAATCCTGAGGCACCGGGTACGAGGCGGAACCCGCCGGGAGCGTCGATCATGACTTGCGCCAGCGTCATGCGATTGGCGGCCACATGCGCCAGCGTCGGGCCCGGCCGAAGGTTGCAGAGCACATCGGCATTGGCGGTGCCCAGGTCGGCGTCGATGAGGATTACCCGGCGACCCATCGCCGAGAGGCGGATGGCCAGATTCACTGCGATATTGCTTTTCCCCACGCCTCCCTTGCCACTGGTGACAGCGACAACCTTGGCGCGACGTTGCGTCGAATCCATAACCAGCCTTCGCAGCGCCTGGGCTTGATCCATCAGCACCGTACCACCCCCTGTCCCATGACCAAGGCTGCCAGGCGTTGTGCCTGGCTTGGCTCGATGTGATGCGGAACCTCCTGACCCGTCGTGATAAAACTCAGGCGTTTGTTAACTTTTCGCGCGACGTTGAGCAGGACCCCGAAACTCACCGCTTCGTCGAGCTTGGTGAAGATGATACGGTCTGTGCGGATTCGTGCGAATCGCTGGGCCGTCTCCAGAAGTACGTTCTGGGCACAGGTGCTCGAAAGCACCAGGTGAACCTCATGCGGATCGGCTGCCTGGATGAGTGACGCCAACTGCTCCAGCCGCGGGTCATCATGCTGGCTTCGCCCCGCGGT
The DNA here is from genome assembly GCA_041736565.1 of Phycisphaeraceae bacterium. GTDB lineage: Bacteria > Planctomycetota > Phycisphaerae > Phycisphaerales > Phycisphaeraceae > JBBDMX01. The sequence continues at coordinate 45,908 of JBGSTK010000080.1, forward strand.
GTCGATGAGCACCACATCGCAGCGTTGGGCCTGGCACTGACGAAGGGCTGCGAGCAATTCATCGACGTTCGACGCCACCCGTAGTGGCACGCCGATGATCTGGGTGTAGGTGCGCAATTGCTCGACCGCGGCGATTCGGTAAGTGTCCAGCGTGATCAAGCCAACGCTCTTCTTCTGCTTGAGCTTGAAACTCGCGGCCAGCTTGGCGATGGTGGTGGTCTTGCCGACACCCGTGGGCCCGATGAGGGCGATGGTCCGCGGTCGTTTGTCGCCGGTGGGCAGTAGCTTGCCCGCATCCTCATCGACAGGCAGGTGTCGGGCAATGGCGACCGCCACCGCGGCATTGACCCGCGCTGCATCGCTGAGTTCGCCGGACTTTAGTCCAGCCTTGACCTCCGCCAGGATTTCCTCGGCCAGCTCCTCAGCGACTTCCTGTTTGAGCAGCGCCAGATATTGGTCAAATAGAGACGCGGGTAGATCGGCATTGGTGGTGGGGCCCGCTTCGCCAGTGCGTTGTCGCCGCATCATCTGCGCCACCATCCGCTGCGTCGCCATCATCTCTTGCGCCAGTTGGTCCGTGCCGGTCGCGATGGGCGCGATCGTTACCGATGGGGGTGTTAGCGATGATGCGCCGTTGGCCATGAGCCGTGATGATTCCGCCGGGGTAGTGGAACCCGCGCGGCTCGTGGACGATGGGGATCCGGGCATCACCCATGCCTCCTGCGGTGCCACGGCGGTCGTTGCGCTCGAAGGGCTACGTTGGGCTTGTTGTTTCGACATCTCCGCCATCGCTGCGGCGTAGGTGCGGCGAATCAGGTCGCCGGCGCTGGCGTTGTGATCAATGGTTGTCGCCGATGTCAGTGCTGCGGATGCTGGTGGTACTGCGGTGGCCGACGTCGACTGCGATGGTAATTGCGGGGTGCCGGCTCCGGCGCGTGTCGTGGTCGTGCCCGGTGCTACGCGTGGTGAGGTCGGTCGTGACGACGCCGTGTTGCCGCGTGAGCCGTGTGCCTGTTGTCGCTGCGCTCGGCTGTGCTTCATCGTCGCCGCGTCGGCAGCGGTAATCTCCACCACCGTCGTGGCGCCGAAACCGAGAATGCCGCCCCGGCGATAGCTGCGGGTGTGAAGCACCGTCGCATCATCGCCGAGCGCACGCTGCACCAGCGTCAGCGTTTCTTGCATGTTTCGGCCGGTAAACGTCTTTAAATTCATCATTCAACATCCATGTCGAAAGGGTGCTCCAGACGTGTGTCGCCCTAAAGCATCCGCGTTCTTACCCCGCGAACTTCCATTTCGCGTCACAAATTTTCAATCACGCCACACTACGCAGCGATCATTCTAGTTCATCACCGCTTCAAGGCGACCGCCCATCGGTCGGGCTGCGGGCGCCTCCAACTGTACCAGTCCCAGCGACTGCACTTCAACGCCCTTGCTGATCTCGTTGTAACCCAACACCGCGGCATTGGGCAAATGCGGCTCCAACAACCGCCTGACCTGTGCCCGAACCTGTGGCGACGCCAGCACTACGGGGTGATGCCCGGCACCGATGAGCTTCTGCAACTCGGTGATGATCGCCTGCGTGACTCTTTGGCCCACTGCTGGGGGCATCGACATCGTCGTGCCTTCCGTTGTCCGCTCGATGTACGCCATGATCTGATCTTCGAGCATTGGATCGAGGCTCACGCAATAGAGCCGCGGCGTCGCTGGTGCGGCGTTGATCTCGTCGGTGCTCAACGGATCGTTGCTTGTGGGCGTGGCTTCCATCGTCACGAACTGGTTGCAGATGGTGCGGCGCAGTCCATTGCGAACGTACTCGGTGAGCACTTCGGTATCCCGCGTGCGCGGCGCCCAATCCCCCAGCGTTTCGAGGATCGATTCGAGATCGCGGATAGGCACACGTTCGCGCAATAGGTTTTGTAGGACACGTTGTAGTTCGCCGGGCTTGAGCAGGCCGCCCTTGTCGCCGGCACCGAAGATTTCCTCGACGAGCTTGGGCGATTTCTGTCGCGCCTGGGTGATGAGGTTGTTGGTCTCTTCACGAGTTAATAGTTCCCATGCGTGGTTCTTAACCACTTCGACCAGGTGGGTCGCCAGCACGCTGGTGGCATCAACTACGATGTAGTTGAGCGTCTCGGCACGTTGTTTCTGGCCCGGGTCGATCCACACTGCCTCGACGCCGAAGGCTGGCTCGCGGGTGCGCAGGCCTTCGAGCGGCTCGTAATCAGTACTCACCAGCCCGTTGTCCATCGCCAGCAGTTGCCCGGGATGCACCATGCCGTTGGCGACGCTGTTGCCGCGAATCTTGATGTGGTACTCATTGGGCTGGTGTTGCATGTTGTCGCGGATGCGCACGGGCGGCATCACCAGGCCCATCTCACCAGCGAGTTGGCGACGAATGGCGCTGATGCGGTCCAGCAGCGTGCCGCCCTGCGCTGCATCGACCATGCGAACCAAGCCGTAGCCCACTTCCAGTTCCATCGTGTCCACGGTGAGCATCTGCTCGACGGGCGGCTGCACGGGGGTGCGGGCTTTCTGGGCCGCGGTCTGGGCATCAAATTGCCCTTTGTGTTTCTCCTTACGGTGGATCATCCAGGCCATCGTCCCCACCAGCCCGCTGAGCGTCAGCAGTGGAAACGCGGGCAGGCCGGTGAACGCCATGACCGCCAGGAATGCCGACGTCACCGCCAGCGGTCGCCAGCGATGGGTTAGTTGTCGCATCAGCTCGGTGCCCAGATCGGAGCGTGAACTCGATCGGGTGACGATCAGGCCTGCGCCGATGGAGATGACAAACGCGGGCAACTGGCTCACCAATCCGTCGCCGATGGTCAGCAGCGTGAATACCTCAAGCGATTCGCCCATCGTCCAGCCCTTCTGGAAGACGCCCACGGCAAAACCGCCCAGAATGTTGACGATGGTGATGATGATCCCGGCGATGGCATCGCCCCGAACGAACTTGGCGGCACCGTCCATGGCACCGTAGAAGTCGGCCTCCTGGGCGATGGCCTCGCGACGGCTGCGGGCCTGGACCTCCGTGATGGCGCCGGCGTTGAGATCCGCATCGATCGCCATCTGCTTGCCGGGCATCGCATCTAGGGTGAAACGCGCAGCCACTTCACTGATGCGAGTGGCACCTTTGGTGATCACCACGAACTGGACGACAATGAGGATGATAAACAGGATCAGACCGACGACGAGGTTGCTCTGCCCGCCACCCGATCCTGTGACGAAGGTGGCGAAAGCTTGGATGACCTTGCCAGCCACGCCCACCGCCTCCGCCGGGGTGTTGGCATCGGCGCTGAGAATCAAGCGGGTGGTGGCGATGTTGAGCACAAGGCGAAAGAGGGTCGTGCCCAGCAACAGCGAGGGGAAGGCGGAAAAGTCCAGCGGGGTTTCGACGAAGATCGTCGTGACGAGAATCATTGCTGCCAGTGCCAGATTGGCCGCCAGCAGCAGGTCCAGAATCATCGGCGGCAGGGGCACGACGATGACCATGATCAGGCAGACGGTCGCCACGGGCACCAGCAGTGACTTGAATCGGTCCAGGCCGTTAAACCAGGCGGGGAAAGCGGATTGTCGTAATGCCGGTTCTGCCATTTGATTCAACCTGCGATCCACAGGACATCAGTCATCGTGGAGCGTTTACCGCCAGTGCGGTGTAGCCCGCGCAATCAAACTCAGGCCGTTTTGCGGCCGCTCAACCGATAGACGTACGCCAGAATCTCCGCGATGGCGTTGTAGTATTCTGCGGGCACTTCCTGGCCCACCTGCACGCTGCTGTACAAGGCCCGCGCCACTTCCTTGCGTTCCACCATGGGCACACCATGCAGAGCCGCCAACTGACGAATGCGCATCGCCAGATGGTCGGCTCCTTTGGCGACAACCTTGGGCGCCCGCATTTTTTCAGGGTCGTATTTCAGCGCCACGGCAAAGTGCGTGGGGTTGGTGACGATCACGTCGGCCTGGGGTACAGCCGAACTCACCCGCTGCATCGCCAGTTGCCTCGCCACCCGCGAGCGGCGCTGCTTGATGAGCGGATCGCCATCCATGCGTTTGAGTTCTTCCTTGACCTCCTGCTTGGACATGCGAAGGTCCTTCTCTCGCTGGTAGTACTGGTAGGCGTAATCCATCAGCGCCAGGACGAGCAACAGCACGGCGATCTTGAGCGCGAGGCCAAAAACGAGTTGGCATGATGCGGCAAAGAGGCCGGCGGCTTCGAGCTGGGCGAGCATGACGATGTTGGGAAGGTCACCTATGACCACCCAGGCTGCGACACCAAAGACGACGAGCATTTTGCCCACGCTCATGCCCAGTCGCACCGCGGCGCGGAGGTTGAACATGTTGCTCAGGCCACGGATCGGCGAGAGCTTGGAGAACTTCGGCGCCATGGCCTCGGGCGTCAGGCGGAAGCCGACCTGGCTGACGCTGGCCAGGAGTCCCACGGCTGTCATGGCGATAATGACGGGCAGCGCCGATTGCATGGCGACATACGCGCCGTAACCGATCATCGCCCCCAAGTCCCCGGCACGGGTGGGGTTGTCGGTCAGGTCGGAGCGCAGCATGGTCTCGACGGTCATCTTCATTCCGCCGAGCATTTTCATGCCCAAAACATAAAGCAGCAGCACACCCGCCAGGAGCATGGCGGCGGCCGTCAGGTCGGTGCTGCGCGCGACGTTGCCTTCCTGGCGGGCTTCTTCCCGCCGTCGCGCGCTGGCTGGTTCAGTCTTTTCAAAATCGTTTTCAGCCATGAGTCGTCCGCTTCAACTTCGTCTTCAACACTTTCGAGGTCATCAACCAAACGCCACCGAGATTGCCTGCAGATGCTGACGCAGCGTGGCGATGAACACTGTCGCGTGGTTGGAGATCGACGCCACCAGAATGCCCACGCCCAGCAGAATGCGCAAGGGGAAGCCGAAGGACAGAATGTTCATCTGCGGCACAGTGCGGGCGATGAAGCCCATCGCCACCGTTTCCAGAAAGATCAGGCACAACAGCGGCGCGGCAATGCGAATGGCCAACTCCATCATCGAGGTCAGCAGGCCGAGCATGAGGTCGAGCATGTGGCCATCGGGTCGAAAGCCGCCCAGAGGCACGCTGTCGAAGCTGTGGAGCACCGTGCTGACCATCATGCGGTCGCCGCCGAGGATGACGAAGATCATCATGCCCATGATGAAATAGAATTCGCCGATGACGCCCGTCTGATCGTTTAGTTCGGGGTTGAAGATGCTCGCCAGACCCAGCCCGACCTGTTGATCGGCGACGTGACCCGCCACTTGAAGCGCCATCATCGCCAGGCTGGCGCCGTAGCCGATGAGCAGGCCGATGAGCAGTTCCATGGCGATCGCCACCGGCAGCATCCACAGGGAAAAATCCTGACCTACCAGCGGCGTGACCAGCGCCGAAGCCGCGGGCCGACCCAGCAGCACGGGGTAAACGCACAGTGACATCGCCAGAGCCCAGAGCACCCGTATCCGCCCCGGTATCGCCACGCTCCCCAGCATCGGCGACAGCACAAACAGCCCCGTAAGTCGAAACATCACCAGCATCCATACGGGCAGGTGCGGCAGAAGTTGGTCGATGGGGATGGTCATGTCGGGCGTTCATATTTCCGGGTCACGGTTAATACCGCAGGTCAGCCGCCGCCGAACATGCGTTCCGCGAAATCCATCATCTGTCGCGTCATCCAGGGCGCCAGCATGATGGCGACCACGGCCATGCCGATGATCTTGGGCACGAAGGTCAGAGTCTGCTCTTGAATCTGGGTCACCGCCTGGAAAAGACTGATCGCCAGGCCGATGATCAGCGCGGCAAAGAGAATCGGCGCACTGACGACGAGCATCAGCTGCAGCGACTCTCGAACCAGTTCCACGGCTTGATCGACATTCATGACAAGAGACTCCACGAATCAGCGCAGCTATGTCCCCAGCCCCGGCACCAGAGGTATGGCGGGTGCGGCAGTGGCGAAACTGTGGAGCAGATTTCCCGCCACCAGTCGCCAGCCATCCACCAGTACGAAGAGCAACAACTTGAAGGGGAGACTGATGAGCACCGGCGGCAGCATCAGCATGCCCATCGAAATCAACACGCTGGAAATCACCATGTCGATGATGAGGAACGGAAGGTAAAGCCGGAAGCCCATGAGGAACGCGACTTTCAGTTCACTGAGCATGAATGCCGGGATAAGCGTGAGCATATCCACATCACCACGCACCAAACTCTCGCGATCGCGCTGGGGAATGACCTGCCGATACTCAAGGATCATGTAAACGTCGTCCCAGTTTCCAGCGTGGTCGATCTGGGCGAACATGAAATCCCGTAAGGGTTCACGCGCGCGATTCCAAGCCGTCATCTGATCGATCTCATTTCTCTGCAGCGGTTGGACCGCCTCGTTGTTAATTCTGTCGAACGTCGGCTGCATGACGATCAGAGTCATGAACAACGACAAGCCCACGATGACCTGCGAGGGCGGCAGCGATTGGGTGCCGATGGCTTGGCGCAGCAGGGACAGGACGATGACGATGCGGGTAAAGGCTGTGGTCATGACCAGGATCGACGGCGCCAGGGTCAGCACCGTCATCATGATCAGAATGGACAGCGACGTGGACAGGCCGCGCTTGGGTTCCTGTCCGGCGCTGACATCGCTTGCTGGGGTATCAGTGCCGGGAAGGACGATGCCGTCGGCGGCAGCGGTGAGATCGGACGGCACAGCACGGGCGGCGTGGTCAAGCAGCGAGATGGGGTTGTAGATATCCAGTGGCGTCTCGACGTTGCTGGCAGCAGCGGGCGGCGGGGCGGTTTGAGCTCCCAGTGGTGCCGACAAAAGTGCGATGACCAATAGCCATGCGATCACGCCGCTTACTTGGCGGATGGTTGAGGCGATCGTGCTCATGCGGCACCTCCGGCGCCAGCACGCAGGCGGGAAAGCAGGGTGCCGACGTTCTGCCGGGAGCGGTCGAGTCCCAAGCCATCGTCATCCCCGTCGGCGGCGAAGTCGGTGTCACGCCGCGCTGCGTCGGGGAATGCTTCGCTGTCGTGCTCCTGCCCGAAGTGGTTGACCAACTGGCGGAAGCCCGTGCTGATGCTCGCCGGGCGAGAGGCCGAGACCAGCGTCAGCAACTCGGCGATCTCCTGCGGGTCGGAGATGCTTTCGAGTGTTCGCAGGCCTTGGGCAGAGTCGCCCAGCACCAGGATGCGTTGACCGAGGCGAACGAGGACCAAATGATTGCGTGGCGCGATGGGAATGCGTGCGAGAACATCGGCCACAGGGCTGTGAGACGTCGCGGCATTTCGGCCCGCCCACTTGGTGAGCATGCTGCGGGCGACAAAGACAAGCACCAGTACCACCGCCAGCGCCGCCAGTGTGTTGAAGAACCATCCTCCGCCCAGGAGCGTGTTGGTCGAGCTTGGCGCCGCTGTGTTGCTCGTGGTCGTTGCGGGCCCCAGGGGCAGGCTGTCCGCAGCCGTGCGGGGCGGCTGAGCTGTCGTGGTATGCGGGGATGAAGCCGTCGCAGTGGCGACAGGTGGAAGCGGCGCCAGTGGCGTGGCTGAAAGCGGCGTGGCCCCGGAGGATCGATCAGCGGTGACGGGCGTTGGCGCGGTGGCTATCTGTCGCGCTAATTCCGCCAGCGGCTCACCGGCGGGCTTGGCGTTCTGCGCGTTGGCGTTAGCGCCGAAACAGGCGCAAAACGATAGCGCCAAGGTCAATAGTGTCCACGCCAAATGACTGAGACGGTACGGCATTTCGGCCTTCCTGGCCTAGCTCGAGTGACTTCGAGCCGTTGATCGGACACATCCTGCGTCCGCGAGTTCAATCATCATAACATCTGCCAGCGAATTGTCACGCCAAATTATTCAAATCCAACTTTTTCACCTGAAGCATCAGGCCGGCTGCGCCACCTGCGCAGCGACTTCGTGGATCTGGTCTTCAAGATCCGAAACAATTTCACTGATGCGGATGCAGAAGTTGTCGTTGAGCACCAACACCTCGCCCCGCGCCAGCAGCCGGTTATTGACGTAAACGTCCACCGGGTCCCCTGCGAGTTTGTCGAGTTCGACGATGCTGCCCTGCGCCAGGCGCAGCACATCCTCAACAAGCATGTGGGTGCGGCCCAGTTCGACCGAGACGTGCAGTTCGACATCGCCGAGCATTTCGATGCCGCTGAGCGTGGCAGCGTCAAACTCCCCGGCACCTAAGTCGGGCAGGGTCATAGGTTGGGTGTCGAGCTGGTCACGTAGTTCGTCGAGCGAAGCCGTGGCGGCAGAAAGGGCGTCGCCGGCGAGTTGGTCGGCCTTGTTGGCGGCCGCGGCATCGGTGTTAGTTGGGGTCGGCATTTGCGGGGTCCAATCCTTTGGGGTCCGCGGGGTCGTGCTGCTTGGAGGCCAGGGTCGATTCAGATCATATCCGTCGTCGTCGTCGTCAGCGGCGTGAATCCCGGCCAATTAACCGTCGGCACGGAACTCGATGCACTTGCGGATTAGCACATCCCGCACGATCGGCTCACCCTCGCCATCGTTGCCCAAACGTTCCGAGACGGCAGCCTTGATCTGCCTCGTCAACGTCGCCAGGGTGGCTTCGCGAAGCTGGGTGGGCTCGGCCCGGCGGAAAATCACCGCCACTTCCGTTGCCAGCGTCGCTGTCATCTCTTCAATGCGCTGCCGCGTTTTCTCGGCGTCCTTGTTGCGGACGGTGATGAAGATCTCCGCATCATAAAGGTACGTTCGACCGGATCGCTGGTTGGGGAATTGATCCTTGACCAGCGGCAACTCCACCGGCTTTTCCGCAGCCGCCTGCACATCAGGCTGAAGTTGACCGGCGTCGGCGACCTTCGGGCCACCACTGAACATTATCGTCAAAGCAATGGTTCCGCCTTCAAGAAGGAGTACCCCCACCAGAACTAGAACCACCCGCAACATCCCGCCCCCCTTGGCTGGGGCCGGTGCGGCATTGGCGGCTTCCTCGGCCTGCTTACCCTTGCGGGGCGGATTTTTCGCGCTTTCTTTGGCCATGGGCGGTACTCGTTTCGATGCGGAATGCGGGCAATGCTATTTGGATCATCGGCGGGAACAGGCGGGCACTTCATCCGCTCCCACCCCCTAACCGCGCTAAAAAGGGCCCCAGAAGTGCCTTAACCCCATAAACCCACCCCGGCCGGGCTAGTTCACGTCGGGGGGAGCAAGCGGCGAAGGCGCTGGCCGTAGTCAATGGCCCTTTCCACCACCTCCTGCATCGACTCACTGACGATGAAATGGTCGCCGTTGACCAGCGTGATGGTGGTATCAGGGTTCGACTCCACGGTGCGGATGAGTTCCGCGTTGAGGACGAAGGGTTTGCCGTTGAGTCGGGTCAGGGTAATCATCGCTATGGGCTTATCGGATAGATGGGCCGGCAGCTTGGGGCCGGATGCCGGGCGTCGAGGTCCGGGGTCGAGTGTCGGGGTCTTCTGCCGTTACAATTCGCCTATGAGCACCAAGTTTTACGTCACGACCCCGATCTACTACGTCAACGATCGGCCCCACATCGGCCATGTCTATAGCACTACGGTGGCGGACATCATCGCCCGCTACCACCGGATGTGTGGCAAGGACGTGTTTTTCCTCACCGGGACCGACGAACACGCCGCCAAGGTCGTCGATGCCGCCGCCGCCCGGGGTCTCTCGCCTCAAGCCTGGGCTGATCAGAATGCCGCAGCTTTTAAAGAAACCTTCGCCAAGCTGGGCATCACCAACAACGACTTCATTCGCACCACCCAGCCCCGCCACAAGGACAAGGTCGTTGAGTACCTCAAGCCCCTGCTGGCCAGCGGGGATGTCTATCGGGGCAATTACGAAGGCTGGTACGACGCCGGTCAGGAAGAGTACGTGCCGGAGAAAAAGGCCAAGGAACTCAACTTCAAAAGCGCCATCAACGGCAAGCCGCTGGTCCGCAAAAGCGAGGAAAACTACTTCTTCCGCCTCAGTGCCTACGCCACGCCCTTGGTCGAACTCCTCACCGCCCACCCCGAGTTTGTCCAGCCTGATGCGAGGCGAAACGAGGTCCTGGGCCGATTGCGCGAGGGTTTGAACGATGTGCCCATCTCCCGCACCGGCACCGACTGGGGCGTGGGCATTCCCGGCGATGAAGCGCACAAGGTCTATGTCTGGATTGACGCGTTGATCAACTACGTCAGCGGGATCGACACGCCCGATCGCCGTGGCTACTGGCCGGCCGATGTCCACATCATCGCCAAGGACATTCTCTGGTTCCACGCCGTGATCTGGCCGGCGATGCTCATGGCACTGGCCAAGCATCCGGGCTTCGAGTGGGTGCAACTGCCCAAGAAAGTTTACGCCCATAGCTTCTGGATCAGCGAAGGCCAGAAGATGAGCAAGAGTCTGGGCAACATCATCGACCTGGAGAAGATCGACCAATACGTCGCGACGTTCAGCCTCGATGCGCTGCGCTGGTACCTGGCCAGCAACGGCCCGCTGGGCACGACCGACAGCGACTTCGCTGAGTCGAAGTTCATCGAGGTCTACAACAGCGATCTGGCCAACACGCTGGGCAACTGTTTTAGCCGAGTGACCAACATGACGAGCCGCTACTTCGAGGGCAAACTCCCCGCCAAGGGGCCTCACGTGGCAGCCAGCGACGACCACAACCGCGATGCGCAGCAGGCGGTGAGTCGTTATCGCGTGGCCATGGAGAGCTTGGATCTCGCAGCCGCGTGCGACGCAGCCATGGAGTTGGTGCGGTCGGTCGATGGTTACATCGAGGCGACAGCTCCGTTCAAACTCGCCAAGGATCCCGCCAAACTGCCCGAGGTGGGAACGATTCTCTACAACTGTGCTGAGGCACTGCGCATCGCCTCGATCATGCTCTGGCCTATGATGCCCGGCAAGATTCAGGAACTCTGGTCGCGGATGGATTGCGTTGAATACATCACGGCTTTGGCACAGAACGGGCAGGGATCGTTCGAGGCATGGGCGGCCTGGGGTCAATTGCAGCCCGGTGCGACCATCGTCGCGGGCCAGCCGCTGTTTCCGCGCTCCTTGCCGCCGAAGTGAGGTGTGTCGTCACAGACGACGCGCATACGCCCGCAGTTCACGCCCGCAAGATGCCCGCTTTGGCGTAGGTCGCACCGAGGATGGACTTGCTGTCGACACCCAGCCAGTTGTCTAGCACCTCAGCATAGACGCTGCGGAAGTCGATGGCGTGGACCAGATCGCCGCGATCCAAACCGCCCGCCGCCAGACTTGGATGCTTGCCGATCAGCCCCGGCGTGACCATGGGCCCGGTCACGAACAGCGGCCCAGCGGTGCCGTGGTCCGTGCCTTGTGAGGCGTTCTGCTCCACGCGTCGGCCAAACTCACTGAACGCCAGCGTCATGACGCGTTGGCCCTGGCCCAGCGCCGCCATCTCGTCGTGGAAGGCCTTGAGCGATATGCCCAGTTCCGCCAGCAAACGATTGTGTCGATTGGGCTGCCCGCTGTGCGTGTCGAACCCGCCCAGGGCGACGTAGTAAACCCGCGTGGGCAATTCGGCGCGGATCATCGCCGCCACCATCCGCAACTGATTGGCCAACTGCCCGCTGGGAAACTGCGTCTGCGTGCCCTTGGCCACGGCGGCACGAATGCGATCCGAGGCCACCTGCGCGTTCATCGCGGTGCGCAGCACGAAGGGCAACTGGCTCTGATCGTTGAGCGGCAACTCCGCGGCTGCGGCGGGATCGCGATTCAGCACGTCATACGCCTGCGCCAACGCTGGGTGCAAATCCTGCCCAGCCCAGCGGAAGCTCTCGGCGCGATCAAACGTCACCGGCTTGACACGCTTGCCCTCAGCCGCCAGCGGTGAATCGTTGCCGATGCAGATGCACGGTGCCCCCAAGTCGCCCGCGTCAGTCTGCGTCGCGCCAGCCTTGGCCACGCCAGCCT